>NZ_CP074074.1:3095000-3407500 GCF_045788535.1 Allotamlana fucoidanivorans
CGACTAACTTCAATTACATTTGGTAATGCAAGGTCGTCAGAACTTTTATCACCTTTACCACTTTTATTACTCGAAGGTTTTTTTCTACCTCCATTTTTACCTCTTTTCGGTTTTGATGGAGTTACCATCTTAACGTAGAACTTATTAATGAATGGCTCTATATGATTAATATCAGAAACAATTGAGGTAAATTCATAAACATTTCCATTAAGAAATAAATCATTTGTATTGATATTGAGTGTTGCATGACCATTCCAAAGGTTTAAGGCTTTTGTCCCTTCAAATTCAACACCATTAATTAAAAGCTTGTGTTCACCTTTATCAATTTCTCTATCAAAATAATCATTACTTACGTCTGTACTAAATTGAACTCTAAAAGAAGTTTGATTTAAAGGGCATTCCTTTGGCTTTTCCTCACTTGATTCTTTATCTATCTTGAAAAAAGTTGGAAACTTCTTTCCAATAAACTTCTTCTCTGTTTCGGTTTCTTTAAGTTTAAAAGGGTTTTTAATTCTAAAACCACTTGAAAATAGAGTAGATAATGAAGGAGAGCGTTTCATTATATTTTCAACTATATCAACTAAAGGCTTTGAATCGTCTAATTTATTTTCAATCTCCTCTTTATGTCTCTTATGTTTTAAATCTCTTAATCCAGGATGCTCTTTTAATATTTTTTCTAATTGTTTTTCAATTTCATTTCTTAACTCACTTGAATCTACAAGTCTATCTCGACTATTCATGAATAAATCCTCACGGGTTTCACCGCTTATCTCACTACAATCAACCGTAACTATTAATGATGACCCGTCCTGAATAAAGGCTACATAATTTCAAACATTATGTACAAAAATGACAAAGTAATCAGACGGTATTCAGAACCTTTTAAACTGAAAATTTTAGACGAACTTACAACAGGAAAACTAAACAAATATCAACTAGGGAAAGCCTACGGTATTGCACCAACTACCATTAATGAATGGATAAGAAAGTACAACCGTAAAGACCTTATGAACACTAGAATAACTGTGAAAACCAAAGACGAAATAACACGCATTAAAGAACTTCAAAAAGAGATTGAACAACTAAAAAAATTGTTGTTAAAGAAAGATCTAGATGCAATGATTCAAGATTCATACCTGGAAGTTGCTGCCGAAGATCTTGGCTATAAATCTGTTGCAGAACTAAAAAAAAAGCTAAATATAGAGCGCTAAGTAAAACCAAAGACAAAGCTAAAGGATTTGCGTCTTTAACCACTATTTGTATGGCTTTCGGGCTTAAACGTGATGCGTACTACAAGTATAAATATAGAGCTGACAAACGTTTAAAACTTGAACAACAGATCATTCAAATTGTGAACCAAAAGCGCAGGTCCTTGCCTAGAGAAGGCGTACGTAAACTCAAAATATCTTTAAAAAATGAGTTTGATAAAGCAAACCTTAAAGTAGGCAGAGACACGCTTTTCAACATTCTTAGAAAACACAATATGCTTATAACCAGAAAGAAACCCAGCTACAGAACTACCAATTCTTTTCATAGGTTTTACAAACATAAAAACATCATAAAAGATGTACTTGTTAATAGACCTAATCAGGTTTGGGTATCGGATATTACATACATCAGAACTGTAAAAGGATTTTGCTACTTGGCCCTTATAACTGACATGTATTCTAGAAAAATCATAGGTTACGACCTTAGTGATAGCCTTGAACTTAGCGGTTGTACCAGAGCTCTTAAAAAAGCATTATATCAAGCTAAAAACACAGAAAACCTAATACATCACTCGGATAGAGGCATACAATATTGTAGCAATATATACACACAAATTTTAAAGAGAAACAACATCAAAATTAGTATGACAGAAGAAAATCATTGCTACGAAAACGCTATTGCTGAACGTGTAAACGGCATCCTAAAAGACGAGTTTTATCTTGACCAGACCTTTGATAGCATACAACACGCCAAAAGAGCAACAAAAAGTGCAATCAATCTATACAACCAAATTAGATTACATGTATCTTTAGACTATAAAACACCAAATATGGTATATTTAAAAACAGCGTAAATCAATTTTTAACCTGTAGCCATATTTCAGGACTAGACATGAATCAGATAGATTGCCGAGTCCAATTGCTCTTCTGTGAAAGAATCTTTTATTAATAAAGCCATGTGTTTGACCGTTGATAGTGAAAATTATTCCTTCATCTTTGACATATTTTTGGGTTGGCTTTTTATTAGTAGAAAAATCTTTCTTAAAAGCATACACTTTCATTTTCATTTTTTCACCTAATACACTAATATCATGAGATGAAGGCCATTCCTCACTCTCAAGATTATTTCGTTTATCTTCTTCTAATCTTACTGATAAACCATTCAAAGTTGTTTCAGCTGAATTAGCTTGATAGCCTTCTCTTCTTTCATACAACCTTATAGGCAATGCTAATGAAGGCATTAGAAGAGATAGCCTGTTATAAGGATCCAAAGTTAAGTTCGTTCTCAACCCTTCCATTTGATATTCGTAGAGCTTTATATAAGAACCAAAAAGCATTGGGTTCTCATGAGCAATTGGGTATTTTCCTGGAAGAATAGGAAGAGATTCAGAAGTAAATTGGAAAACTTGGTTTGAATTAGATTCTTGATTTATTGGATTAACTAAATAAACATATCTTGAACTTTTGTAATTACCGTCAGGATATATTCTTTTTACGATTGTAAAACCCCATTTATCATTTGAAGAATCATTTTCATCTACAGGTAGAGAAGGGTTTCTTTTAGTTAATATTAATTGTAAATTTCTTTTTCCACAGAAACGTAGCACTCCTGTACTTCCCATATTAAACTTTCCTTGTACAAATGGTATCTTCAATTTATTCTTTTCACCTATTGATAAAAAAGTTTTAGGCATTTTATTTGGTGTCTGACCTTCACCATCATCAAATATTGAATAACAAGCATAACCTTTTTTTGCTGTATTACCAGTAGCAACAAGTCCAATTCTATTGGCAAGTTTTGTTCTTTCTGTTGGTGTTATGTTATATAACATTCCGTTATGGATATCAAAAAATTGTGACACAGCTTTTCGTATCGTCTTTGGAGCTTCAGAGCTTTCTGGATTAATACTATTGTTAAGACATTCAGAAGTAAGCACAGAATCAACAGAATTAATTAATTTTTCTACTAATGCTGCTTCAGGTCTACTTTGTTGCGCGCCAATAGTTGAGTAGTTGTTTTCTTTATCACCATACAATCTCCATGCACTATCATTATCCCAAAGTTCCTTTGATGATAAGATATTAATAACTTGTTGTTCTGAATTAGCGCTTACAAGACTTAAAGCAAAATCAATCAATTCTTTGTTATTCATACTATATTCTATTAAAAGTTAAACTTACTATTTCCCTTTTCAATGTTTTGCCTAAATGAATTTTCTACATATTTCAATTTAGATCTTAAAACATTGATCATTTTATCTATATCTTCCTTATTATATTCATAATTGTTCCTATTGGAACATTTAGAAAGGCTATCAAATGTGTCAAGAATTTTTTGCACTCTATTTGAAGCAACTTTCTCAAATCTTTGTCTTTTAGTGTTTAACTTTGTCATATTTAGGAGAATTATATTGCAAATATATAATTATATATACTATATATGACTAAATATAGTATAAAGTTATTAACATATATATATTATTTATTGTTGACCTCATAAAACTTTGATCAAAACAATAGGAGAGTGGAGCGTCCATATTTTAGGGGTTTAGTTACTCTTTTTATTGGTATTACTGCTTTTTAAGGTATTTTCTTTATCAGTCTTGGTTAGTTACAATGTTTCCTAAAATATAGCGTAACGAGCCGTTAATTGTTTCCAAAGTTTTATGTAGTCTTGATTTTTTTGTTTCTTTTTTTATCAAGAAAAAAAGATAAATAAAACCTTAAGAAGTTCTACAGTTTAATTTCTATTTTACATAATACTAGAAGTTACAATTAAAAGAATATTCTTATAGAGGATAGAATAAAGCAAGTGTACAGAAATTTTAAGCAAGGAATTGAGCAAGGGAAAATTTTGTACTGTTGCGTAATGCTAATGAGAAGTTTCTGAAAACTTTTTACAACGAGAATTTCAATTACAGACGAATTATAAATACGAAACTAAAAGCATTTGCTTTTTTTGGCGTTGGCAAGCGATGGATAATTGTGTGTAAAATTAATTGTGATAACAATTTGATTTTATAAAACAATCGAGCGTTTGATAGCGGCAATTTTACATAATGGCAAATTATAGCTACAAATGACTTTCCTTATAAATCTAAAATCATAATCAGTGAGAATCGCGTATTTCAAATTTTAATGACCCAAGTACTTATTATTAAAAAGAATTACTGCATTTTCTGGGATATTTTACATAGTATAGAATTATAGCTTACAAATGGCATACAACACCTAAACAACAAATATTGACATTTGTACTATAATGTTCTCGCGTTATGTAACTTGAGCTTTGGATAAAAGCGATAAGTTCTTACTACAGTTTCTTTAAAAATTTTACTTCAAAAGTTTCTCTTCTATGTAATGGAACACTCTTTACACGAAACGACAGTAGGAGAGTAGTGTAATGTGTGTGCAATGATTTTTAAATATAATTCTTCAATATATATTCATATCTTTAAAATCTTAAAATCAATATTAATGTCTGAAGAATTTGCAGGAAAAGGTCGAAAGAGACCGCAGTTAAATATACCTATAGTGGAATTACTACATTAGACTGGACAAAAAGATGAGAGAATATGTTTGCTAGTTATTAACTTAGCAATTATGAGAAGTAAACCCAAACATTACACATTAGAATTTAAGCAAAAGGCAGTGGAGTTGAGCTATGCCAAAGGCAACGTAAAACAAGTAAGTGAAGATTTAGATATATTCCCATCAGTGCTTTATCGTTGGCGAAAAGAGTTGAAGGATTATGGCAAAAACAGTTTTCCTGGTCGAGGCAAGGCTAAATTGACAGATGAAGAAAAAGAGATAGCTCGATTAAAAAAGGTATTAAAAGAAGCCGAGTTAGAACGTGATATCTTAAAAAAGGCCATCAGCATCTTCTCCAAGAGCGACAGGAAAAATACAGGTTTATAAAACAGCACCTTATGAGATTTCCTGTCGAGATGATGTGTAAAATATTAAAGGTAAGTAAAAGCGGTTATTACCATTGGTTACAATCAGGACCAAGTAAATTATGGTTAGAAAATCAAAAGGTAACTGCACTTATAAAATCTATATTTAAAGATAGCTTTCAAAGCTATGGATCGCCTAGAATAAAAACAGAACTGGAGACATTAGGCTATAAAATATCAAAGCCCAGAGTGGCGCGTATTATGAGTGCTAATTATTTATTTGCAAAACGAAAACGTAGGTTTAAAGCAACCACAGATAGTAAACATAATTACCCAATAGCACCTAATTTGTTAAACCAAAACTTTGAAGCAAGCAGGCAGAATCAAGTTTGGGTAAGCGATATTACCTATATCAAAACTAAACAAGGTTGGTTATATCTTACTGTAATTATTGATTTGTTTAACCGTAAAGTTGTTGGGTGGGCTCTAAGCGATAACCTAAGCACAGAAGACACTATTATTAAGGCTTGGCATATGGCTGTAAAGAAAACAACTTTAACCCAGCCTTTAATATTTCATTCCGATCGAGGTATACAATATGCAAGCCATAAGTTTACCTCATTAATTAAAAGTTATAATGGCTTAGTAAACCAATCTATGAGCAGAAAAGGTAATTGTTGGGATAATGCCGTTGCAGAATCGTTCTTTAAATCATTAAAGGTAGAATGGGTTTATAGGCACAATTATAAGTTGAGATCTGAAGCGGAGTTATCCATCTTTGGATGGATAGAAACTTGGTACAATAATAGAAGAAGACATTCCTTTTTAGGGAATAGAACTATAAGAGAATTTGAATTAGACATGTATAACCTTAAACTAGCTGCATAATCATTCAACTATTTGTCCAGTTTTTTGTTGCAAGTCCATAGACCAACTTTTAGTGGACAATGAAAATCCGAGACTTGCCGAAGAGTATTTAGGTGGTGAACAAGAGGAAATAATCAATGTATTATATGAACAATTTGATTTGGAAGAATTAGCATTTTCAATGGTATCTAACGGTTATTTTGATGAGGAGCCTATTGTGGTAGTTCCTACTGATTTGCCTAAAGAATTTGATCCTGACAATTATAAAAATACAAATGAATTGCAAGTTGCTCTTGAAGAATTATCCAATAAGGATAAAATTACATTTAGAGTTTTAGAAGGTAATAGAAGAACTGCCACAATCAAAATACTTTTAGATAATCCCTTAAGAAAAAAATTAGATGTAGATGAAGATTTTCCAAAAGTAGAAGAAAAACATATTATAGAAGATCTAAAACAAATTCCGGCAATAGTTTATTTAAATGAAGAAGATGTTTCTCCATATCTTGGAATTAGGCATATAGCAGGAAATTTAAGATGGGAAGCTTTTGCAAAGGCTGTTTACTTGCATAAGCAGATAGAATCAGAAGCTAAAAAATCAAATATTACAATTGATGAAAGTATTTCAATCATTAGAAAAAGAACTGCAGATAGAACAGATTCAATCAAAAAACAATATGCTGCTTATAAAATATTGAAAGAATTAGAGAATGATTACGATTTTAATGTTAAGCAGATTAAGAATAGATTTTCCTTAATTATTGAGATAACCAATAAACCAGATATACGTGATTATTTGGAGTTGAAACATTATAATAAAATTAATTTTGATAGTAATATAATTAACAGCGGTAATCATAAAAAATTTTTACAAGTTTTTACCTGGGTTTTTGGTAATGGAACAGATATCGAACCATTATTCAAGGATAGCAGGCTAATAGGTCGTAGGTTAGCACCAATTTTAGCAGATGAAAATTCAACAGAATATTTAATTAAACATGGTAATATAGAAGAAGCATATGAGAGGAGTGGAGGTGAAGAGAGGTTTTTTAATCAACAGATTTATGATGCACAACGAAAAATAGAAAACTCCCTTTCGATTGCATATAAGTTTAAGGGTAATCAAACATCTTTAAATCAAGTACAAAGTTTAATGGATGCAGTAAAAGCATTATTTGAAACATTGAAGTAGATTTATGAATATCCCTTTACCTGACTTTAATTCTATTAGCCAAATATGCGACTGGATTGAGTTGTACATTCTTTGTGATTCGACTCGTCTTTCCAAATCCAAATTAAACAATTTGTTAAATTCTTATGGAGTTTATGGAACAGATGTATTAATTACAGATGTTATGGCAGAACTATCAAGAAGAGAATTTATGATGGGTGAAGGTTCTGCATTTAGAATTGATAACCGCGGGGTTATTAGAAGAAATGGTTATATATGGGAAGATATTCCAGAATATGTAATGTGCTTAATTTTTTCTCTGCAAGGAGTTAAAAAAATAAAAGGTGATGATGATGGTACAAAATTATTTGAAAGAATTGGAAAAGATGTTATTGCATCATATTTAGATGGAAAAGCTATTGTTTTGGGATTTCCGAATGATACAGGATTAAATCAACAACTGATTGACTTTTCAATTGCTTCTAATGAAATAAAATCCAAAGATAGAAATCCAGCTAACACTGATAAGGATAAAGGAGTAGATATAATTGGCTGGAAATCGCATAGTGACAAAAGAAATAATCAAATTGTATTATTGATCCAAGCAGCTGCAGGATATCACTGGAATCTTAAAAAAGCTATTTCTAAAAACGCTTGGAGAGATTTTATTCTTTGGTCAGCTCCATTTAACATTGGTATTATCATTGTCAGTACACTAGATGAGATAAAATTTGAAAAGGCAAGGGATGATTATGATAATGTCTTTGATAGGATTCGAATATTTATAGCTCTTTACAAGAAAAATCACACCATAGACAATGAATTAAGACAATTAGTTCGAGAATGGTGTGTAAAAGAATTAAATTAACACATTAGGAATATTACTGACTTAATAGTAATGCTTCACTCTGATTCTCAATAATAATCTTCTTCTTAATGAGAATTATTAAAACCTATATTTTCTAAAATATTTTTAATCACAAATGATAATAACATTTGATAAGTTTTCATTGATGTTACTTATAGTCTGTAGATTTAGAGTATACAAAAAGATACTTTTAAAACATGAAAATTGAAACAAAATTCGGCTTGAAAATCAAGTATTTGAGAAATGAATTATTTATTTCCCAAGAAGAGCTCGCGCATAGAAGTGAATTACACAGAACATATATCAGTTCTGTTGAGTTAGGAAAAAGAAATATTTCCATTAGAAATATTGAAAAACTCGCAAAAGCATTGGAAGTAAATATTATTGAATTATTTAAAGATTAGAAATGGCAGGTAACGAAATTGAAACAATAAAATATTTGTTTTTGCGTAAAGACGAAATAATTTTAAATCATTTAGGAAAACTTACGGATATAGGTGCGCCAGAAAAGGATGGTAGTATTACTAATGTTGAATCTTATAAAGAGATTAATAAGATTTCTACTGAAAACTCCAGTAAGAAAGCCGATGTATATTTAAATAATAAAGGTATTTCTTTTAAACAAAAGGGCGCAAGTTTTCCATTTAATAGATTACAAAGAGCTGAACTATTAAAAGTTTTTGAATTTTTAAAATTTGAAAATCCAGAGGACCAATTGGATTCAGTAGACCAAGTTGTTGATGACTTTCATAATGGAAATTTAGCAAGAAGAGCAAGACCTTGGAAAGAACTTTTTACTGAAGAACAGTTTAAAGCTCTTACAAAATTTCTTATGATGGATGGTAGTCCAAATCATGGAATATCAAATAACAAAGCTGAATTCATATTAACATCTCCAAAAATTATAAATAAAGATGATGATATCGATGTTTACACCTTTGATGAATATTTCGAATCATTCAAAAATGAATTAGCATTTTCTATTAGAAGAGTTTGGTTTGGACAAAGTAGTGATAGTGAACATGGCAGAGCAAAGGGTTTAGTTAAAAAACCTGGAAATCAAAAATGGGTTTATGATACAATAAGTGGACAACCAGGAATATCAAAAAAAACAGGAAAAAGATGGAGAGATGAAGTTTTAGAAAAAGATAGAAAAACTGTTTACATCATTTTTGTTGAAAAAATAAAAAAAAGTAAAAAAAAAGTAAAAAATAAACTAAATTTGAATACTATAAGTAACATAAATATGAATGTAATTTCTTTTTTTGCAGGTGCAGGTGGACTTGATTTAGGTTTTCAAAGAGCTGGATTTAATGTTGATTGGGCTAATGAATATGATAAAGAAATATGGGAAACATATCAGAAAAATCATCCACATACTTTTTTAGATAAAAGGAGTATGAGAAATATTCCAATTTCTGAAATTCCCGATAAAGCTATGGGAATTATTGGTGGCCCACCTTGTCAAAGCTGGAGTGAAGCAGGCGCATTGCGAGGCATTAATGACAAAAGAGGACAACTCTTTTATAATTTCATTGAAGTTCTTGAAGAAAAGCAACCATTATTTTTTCTTGCAGAAAATGTATCTGGAATGCTTTCTCCAAGACACAAAGAAGCATTGAGTAATATTAAAGATATGTTCAAGAATGCTGGAGTTGGTTATGATTTATCTTTTGAATTATTAAATGTTGCTGATTTTGGTGTTCCTCAAGATCGACAGAGAGTATTTTTTATAGGTTTCAGAAGAGATTTGAATATTGATTTTAAGTTCCCAAAAAAGCATGCAAAAAAAGTCACGTTGGAAGAAGCCATTGGAGATTTGAAAAATACTGTTTTACCAGCACGAGAGAAGAATTATACTAATGGTGAAGATTGTAAAATTTTAAATCATGAGTACATGATTGGTAATTTTTCTACAATCTTTATGTCTCGAAATAGAGTTAGAAGTTGGGATGAACAATCATTTACAATTCAAGCAGGAGGAAGGCATGCTCCAATACACCCACAAGCGCCAAAAATGAAATTTATTGAACAGAATAAAAGAATTTTTGTTCCTGGCAAAGAACATCTTTATAGACGTTTGAGTATTAGAGAATGTGCAAGAATACAGACCTTTCCTGATGACTTTAAATTTTATTATAATAACGTTACAGCTGGTTATAAAATGATTGGTAACGCTGTTCCAGTAGAAATGGCACATATTTTAGCTAATCAAATTAAACTTCATTTAGAATCAAAAGGAATAACAGAATATATTGAGGTTAAAAGTAACAAATCTGTTACTAAACCTGAAGCTGTAGAAGCGGCCTCATAAAATTTTGGTTAAAACAATAGGCGAGTGTGACGATTATATTTTAGGGGTCAAGCAATAAAGTTTCTTATATATTTCTATTTTACATAATATTTCTACATAATTTTAATAGTTCTAGATGTTTCCTAAAATATAGTGGAGCGAGCCGTTAATTGTTTCCAAAATTATATGCAGCCTTGATTTTTTGTTTCTTTTGCATCAAGGCAAAAGATAACGCACAAAAAGAAAACTTTAATTGAAGTTCTACATAGAACAAGTGTATAGAAATTTTCTCGCAGAGAAATTTTATACTCTTGTGGCAACTTGAGGAGAATCTCGTAAAATTTTTTTTGACGTACATTTTATCAAATACGCTAATTTTAAAACAGCGCAATAAGTGAAGCTCTTATATGGCGTTGGCAAGCGATGGATAATTGTGTGTAAAATAAATTGTGCTAACAATTTGATTTTATAAAACAATCGAGCGCTTGGTAGCGGCTATTTTACATAACGGCAAATTATAGATACAAATGAACTAACACTGCGTTACAGACCGATTAAAAAAGTTTAATGACCCAAGCAGGATGTTTCTTTAGTATTTCCAAACTTTCTGGGATATTTTACATAATAGAGAATTATAGCTATCAAATGTACATTTGGGATAAACAACTATACAAACACATTTGTACTATAATTTATATTATGTAAAATAGTATTTTTTAAAACATTGATAATCAAACACCTGTATTATTTCGAAATTGGTTTTATTAATTAATAAACAGCATTTGTGTTTATAAATAACACCTACACTCTAATATTAGTAGTAAACTGAAAAAACAAATGTTATATTTGCTCTCCCAAGTTAAGCCATACATTATGCAAACAAAAACAAAACCTTCAAAATCTAAACTAAAAAGACTTCACCAGTATTACAGTTATACAGGGTTTTATAGTTTTGTTGGTAACGCTGTAAAAAAAGCGCTGCCTTATATTGTATTAGCAATTGTTAGCATTTATATTTTGAATCATTTTTTCGATATTAATACAGCTTTAGTGCGGTTAACCGAAATTTTACCCGTAGCTGGTGTTTTAAGTTTCTTTTTCGTATCTGAAACCCTTTTAGGACTTATTCCGCCAGAAATATTTATTGCATGGTCTGGTAAAATGCCAAACCCATGGGTATTCTTAGGAATTTTAGCTGTTTTATCTTATTTAGCAGGTATTTTGGCTTATTGGAAAGGGCGTTCAATTACCAAGATACCTTCAGTACATGAGTATTTAGAAGGAAAAATGGCCAAACAGTTAAAAAACTCTAGAAAATGGGGTGGTTTTCTTATTGTTGTTGGTGCTCTATTGCCGCTCCCCTTTTCTATATCATGCATAGCTGCTGGTATTATAAAGTTTCCTTTTAAAAGTGTAGTATATTTTGGCTCCCTGCGTTTGCTTCGCTTTGCTGTTTACGGACTTATCATTTTTAACGTACTGTAAAAAACTCTTAAATAAGGTACTTTTTAAACTGTTCTGATTTATTTTTGCTAAAAAATAGAATCGTAATGTTTAAATCTATTACCTTGTTTCGTATTATAGCCTTTTTAGAAGGTGTATCGTATATTTTACTACTTTTTATAGCCACACCTATTAAATATCTAGGAGATGATCCGCAGTATGTTAAACTTTTAGGCATGCCTCATGGTGTATTGTTTATGGCCTATATAGCATTTGCTGTGCTTTACAGAACGTCCTTTGCCTGGAATACAAAACAGTTTATTTCGGTATTAGTAGCCTCTATTATACCTTTTGGCACGTTCTATATTGATAAAGTATATTTAAAAAACCTTACTCATGAAGAATCTTAAAAATCTCATTTATGAGGTCTTAGTATCTGCAGGTGTTTCCGAAAATATGGCCAAATACTTGAATATGTTGGTTTTATTATTGGCTTTATTAATATTCATTTTTGTCATTGATTTTTTGATTAGAAAGCTTTTAATACAGGCCTTTACGAAATTTTCAGGGCGTACAAAAACAAACTTTGATGACTTATTAATAAAAAATAAAGTGCCAAGAAACATTGCGCATATTATCCCTTTTTTAATTGCTTTAGAATTCATGCCAGATATTTTTGATGGGCTTGAGGCATTTTATGATTTTGAGCGTTTGGTTGAAAAAGGACTACAAGTCTTTGCTATTTTAATCACGCTTTGGTTGGTACGTAGTATTCTAAATACAATAAAAGACTATCTAAAAACACGTCCACGGTTTAAAGACAAACCTATTGATAGTTATATTCAGGTATTTATGATTTTTGCTTGGATTATTGGATTTCTCTCGGCTATTGCTATTCTCACTGAAATTCCTTTCATGAAGTTTATTACTGGAATGGGTGCGGTTTCTGCGGTTGTGCTTTTGGTTTTTAAAGATACCATTTTAGGGTTTGTAGCCAGTATTCAGGTGGCTATTAATGATATGGTGCGTATTGGAGATTGGATTACCTTTGAAAAATATGGTGCCGATGGAGATGTTACAGAAATCACCCTTGCCACGGTAAAAGTGCAAAATTTTGATAAAACTATTACTACCATTCCCACATATGCCCTGATATCAGATTCGTTTAAAAATTGGCGCGGTATGTCTAATTCGGGTGGCAGACGTATAAAACGTGCTTTGTATTTAAAGCAGAGTGGAATAAAATATTTAACACTTGATGATGTTGAACGCTTAAAAAAAATTCAACTTATTTCAAGCTATTTAGAAACACGTCAGGAAGATATTGCAAAATATAATACATCTAATCATATTAATAAGGAATTACTTGTAAATGGAAGGAACCTCACTAATATTGGGGTGTTTAGAAAATATATTGATAGCTATTTAAAAAATCATTCGGCTATAAATAAAGATATGATGATTATGGCAAGGCAATTGGCGCCCACAACACAAGGGATTCCTTTAGAAATTTATGCCTTTAGTAGTGATAAACGTTGGGAAAACTATGAATATATTATGTCTGATATTTTTGATCACTTGATGGCGGCGCTGCCCTATTTTGATTTGGAAGTTTTTGAACTACCAACAACATTAAAATAAAACATAAAAAAAACCTCAAGATATGAGGTTTTTTTAAGCTATTAATAAAGGTGTTTAGAAAGATTATCTTACGAATTTCGCAAAGCCTTCTAATGTTTTATAAATGTATAAACCAGAAGCTAAACTAGAAATATCAATACTTTTAACCGCTTTACCTTCTAATACTTTAGCTCCAGTGATACTGTAAATTTGATAATCGGCAGCTTTAGGAGCGTTTAAGATGTTATTGGCTACATAAATATTAATTTTAGCTTTGTTGAATGATTTGCTACTTAATGTATTCGCTGATAATTGAATTTGATCAATACGAACTTTTGAACCATCATCTAGCACAGCAGACCCTGAATTTCTAAATATGACTTGAAATCTAACATTGCCAGTGTAATTTGCATTTGTGATTTCAAAAGTTTGAGTAGAAAATTCATCAACAGCATGAGTTGTGATAGCTAAATCATGGGCATTTATCCAATTGTGACCGCCAGCACCATTATCTGTTCCAATTCTTATTCGTAGTAAATCAATATCAGTTGATTCATTACTATAAATAATTTTAAAATGTCTATAAGTAGAGGCATCTATTTCTCCATAGGTGGTATCACCATTTTCATCTGGTGCATACATAATAGCATTTTTAGAATCTGCAGCATAAGTCATTTCCAAAATTCCATTTGGACTGTTGGCAAAAGATGATGACCAAGGACCTGAAGCGGCGCCAGCATTCCATCCATCCCAGTCAGTCTCAAAATCGTATGTCAAAGTTTGTGCATTTGTATACAGCACACTTAATGACATCAGTATTAAGATTAGGAATCCATTTTTAAGTAATTTTTTCATCATAATGTAGTTTTTAAGATTAAATGTTTAATAAATACATCATAAAATTACATGAATCGTAAGGGGTTTAATTCCTGAAAATTACCTCTGGCTTACACAGATTTATCTTTGTTTTGTAAATGCAACCATAATTTTGTGGTTTTTGAATATAAAAAAGCCTGTTGGTTATAAATTACCAACAGGCTCTTTTTAAATTTATGATTTCTTTACTAGATATTTTCAGCTAACCAGTCTCCCACTTCACTGGTGCCATAAGATACACCTCCATCAGCTAAATCTTCAGTAACAATCCCTTCGTTTAATGCTTTGTTTACCACCGTTCTAATGGCTTTCCCTTCTTCATGTAAACCAAAGTTTTCAAACATCATAGCCGCTGATAATACGGTGGCCATAGGGTTGGCTATGTTTTTTCCAGCCGCCTGTGGATAAGAACCATGAATAGGTTCAAATAAACCAATATCAGATCCTAAAGAGGCCGATGGCATTAAGCCCATAGATCCAGAAATCACAGAAGCTTCATCGGTTAAAATGTCTCCAAATAAATTTTCTGTAATTAACACATCGTAACTGTTTGGCCATTGCACTAAACGCATAGCAACGGCATCAACAAATTCATACGATACTTCAACTTCTGGATAATCTTTTTCCATAGCTTGAACCGTTTCTCTCCACAATCTAGACGTTTCTAAAACGTTAGCTTTATCCACACAACAAAGCTTCTTAGAACGCGTCATGGCTAGTTCAAAGCCTTTTTTAGCTAAGCGTTGTACTTCAGCTCTGGTATAAACACAGTTATCATAAGCGGTTTCTCCTTCTTCTCTTCTCCCCTTTTCTCCAAAGTAAATGCCACCAGTCAACTCACGTAAAAACACCAAATCTGTACCTTCAATACGTTCTTTTTTTAATGGTGATTTTTCTAATAACGATGGGAAAGTAAAAGTTGGACGTACATTAGCGAACAACCCTAATGCCTTACGCATTTTTAGTAAGCCTTGTTCTGGACGTACTTTTGCAGATGGGTCGTTATCAAAACGCGGGTGACCAATAGCACCAAATAAAACAGCATCTGAACTTTTACAAATCTCATGGGTTTCATCTGGATAAGGTTCTCCAACGGCATCAATAGCAGCTGCTCCTGTAAGGGCTGGTTTCCAATTAATGTCGTGTCCGAATTTTTTAGCAACAGCATCACTTACTTTTACTGCTTGATCTATAACCTCTGGTCCTATACCGTCACCGGCTAAAAGCGCTATATTAAATTTCATTTTTTATATGCTTAATTAATTATAATGTTTAACATTTTCTCAGTGGCCTTAATGGCTGAAACTGTTTGATCTGAATCTAAACCGCGAGTTTTAAACTCTTTTTCAGGCTGTTTCCAGGTTATAATAGTTTCACATAAGGCATCTGATCTACTTCCTGGTGGTATTCTTACTGCATAATCCACCAAATTAGGAAGGGTGATTTTTCTGTTCTTAAATACGTTTCTAATGGCATTCATAAAAGCATCAAATTGTCCGTCACCCTGTGCGTTGGCTTCAAATGTTTCTTCTTCAATAGTTAAAGAAACTGTTGTTGATGGTTTTAAACCTTTAGAATGGGTTAATACATAAGAATTGACCTTAACCTTTTCTTCATACGTTCTATCTAACACATCTGAAATGATATAAGGCAAATCTTCTTTGGTAACCACCTGTTTTTTATCCCCTAATTCAATGATGCGTTGCGTCACTTTCTTAAGATCCTCATCATTAAGCTGAAGACCTAATTGTTGTAAATTTTTCTGAATATTTGCCTTCCCTGATGCTTTCCCCAAAGCATACTGTCTCGTTCTTCCAAAGCGTTCTGGCATTAAATCACTGAAATACAGATTTTTTTTATTGTCGCCATCGGCATGAATACCAGCGGTTTGGGTAAATACATTAGCCCCAATAATAGGTTTATTGGCGGGAATCATTACCCCTGAAAAGTTTTCCACTAGTTTACTAACCGTAAACAACATTTTTTCATTAACACCAATAGTAATACGCGGCATAAAATCATTAATCACAGCAATGGTACTAGACATGGGGGCATTTCCAGCGCGTTCACCCATACCGTTAACTGTAAGATGCAAGCCATCAGCACCGGCTTTTAATGCAGCCATGACATTAGCTACCCCTAAATCATAATCATTATGCGCGTGAAAATCAAAATGTAAATTAGGATACTTATCCTTAATCTCTTTTACAAAGTCAAAAGATTCTTTAGGTGTTAAAACGCCTAGAGTATCTGGTAACATAATCCGCTTAATGGGTTGTGTAGATAAAAATTCTAGAAACTCATAAACATAAGCTTTAGAGTTACGCATACCATTGCTCCAATCTTCTAAATACACATTGGTTTCAATGCCTTGTTGTTGCGCTTGTTCTATAACTTTAGAAACCTCGATAAAGTGCTGATTTGGCGTTTTTTTAAGCTGATGAATTAAATGATTTAATGAGCCTTTTGTTAGTAGATTTTGTACCTTGGCACCAGCTTCAATCATCCAATTTATAGAGACACCTTGGTCTACAAAGGACAAAACTTCTACTTTATCAAGATAATTATGGGAGCTAGCCCAATCGGTTATATTTTTAACGGCTTGAAATTCACCTTCAGAAACACGTGCTGAAGCAATTTCAATACGATCTACTTTTAGTTCTTCAAGTAAAAGTTTTGCAATGGTTAATTTTTCAGAAGCAGAAAACGACACGCTTGAGGTTTGTTCACCATCACGCAATGTGGTATCCATTATTTCTATTTTCCTTTTACTCATTTAAAGATTTATAAATTAGCAAAAAGCATTTCATAATTAAATGGAATGCTTTTTGGCTGTTTATTATATTTTAAGATTTGTATGAAACATATAAGATTCTTTAAAAAGGCCTTGTTTCTGCAAAATCTTTTACTTCATCTTTCATGTTTTGAAGATAATCAATATCATCAAAACCATTTAACATGTTCCCTTTTTTGTATCCGTTGATTTCAAATGGTTCAGATTCACCAGTAGATAATAAGGTTACTGTTTGGTTTGGTAAGTCTACTTTAATCTCTGTTTTTGGATCTGCTTCAATAGCATCAAATAATTTCTGAGCAAAATCAGCTGAAACTTGTACAGGAAGCACCCCTATATTTAAGCAATTGTTTCTGAAAATGTCTGCAAAGAAGGATGAAATCACACAACGCAATCCAAAATCATAAACCGACCAAGCGGCATGCTCTCGTGAAGATCCAGAACCAAAGTTCTTTCCTCCAACTAAGATTTTAGATCCAGCATATTTATCATCGTTCAACGGAAAATCTGCTATTGGATTACCTTCAGAATCATATCTCCAGTCACGGAAAAAGTTGTCTCCAAATCCCTTACGCTCTGTAGCTTTTAAGAAACGAGCAGGAATAATTTGATCGGTATCTACGTTTTCAATAGGTAACGGATACGCGGTGCTTGTTAATACTTCAAATTTATCGTAAGCCATGTTCTTTTTTTTAAGCGTTAATTAATGTTCTAGGGTCGGTAACCACACCTTCTACTGCCGTAGCAGCGGCTACTAATGGAGATGCTAATAAGGTTCTTGAGCCTGGCCCTTGTCTTCCTTCAAAATTACGGTTTGATGTAGATACTGCTAATTTCCCAGCAGGCACTTTATCGTCGTTCATAGCTAAACAAGCTGAACAACCTGGTTCTCTTAATACAAATCCAGCAGCTTCTAAAATTTTATCAAGACCTTCTTCTTTGATTTGATCAACCACTTTATGCGATCCTGGCACCAACCAAGCAGTAATATTATCAGCTTTTTTACGGCCTTCAACTATAGAGCAAAAAGCTCTAAAATCTTCAATACGTCCGTTGGTACAAGATCCTAAGAATACGTAATCCACTTGCTTACCAATCATGCTATCACCTTCATTAAACTTCATATAGCCTAATGATTTTTTGTAAGTGCTAACACCACCTTGCACATCTTCAGCTAGAGGAATAGATTGTGTTACGCCAATACCCATTCCAGGATTGGTTCCGTAAGTAATCATAGGTTCTATATCGGTAGCATTGTAGTTAAATTCCACATCAAACTCTGCATCATCATCAGTTTTAAGCGTTTTCCAATAAGCCATGGCTTTATCCCAATCTGCTCCTTTTGGTGTATGCTTACGTCCTTTTATATATTCAAACGTTTTTTCATCAGGAGCAATCATACCTCCACGAGCTCCCATTTCAATAGATAGGTTACACACAGTCATACGACCTTCCATAGACATATTTTCAAAAACGTCTCCCGCATACTCAACAAAATATCCTGTGGCTCCAGAAGTAGTTTGTTGCGCAATAATATATAGCGCCACATCTTTTGGTGTTACTCCAAAACCTAATTTACCATTTACGTTGATACGCATTTTCTTTGGCTTTGGTTGCATGATACACTGTGTAGACAATACCATTTCAACCTCCGATGTTCCAATACCAAAGGCAATAGCACCAAAAGCACCATGCGTAGAGGTATGTGAATCACCACAAACAATAGTAGAACCTGGTAGTGTAATACCATTTTCTGGTCCAACAATATGAACAATACCATTATTTCTATGTCCTAAACCCCAGTGTGAAATACCATATTCAGCAGCATTATTGGCTAAAGCTTCTAATTGATTGGCTGATAACGGATCAGCAACTGGTAAATGTTGATTCCATGTTGGGGTGTTATGATCGGCGGTAGCAAATGTACGTTCGGGATACATTACCCCAATTCCTCTAGATTTCAATCCAACAAACGCGACTGGACTGGTTACTTCATGAATGAAATGACGATCGATGAAGAATACATCTGGTCCGTCTTCTATCTTTCTAACCACATGTGAATCCCATACTTTGTCAAACAATGTCTTACTCATAAGTGTTTTTAATTTTGTATTTGTAATACTCTATGACCTTGTTGTAATAAGGTCTCAGAAGTTATAAAAGTTTACAAATTTATGTTTTATTACACGTATTCAAAAGTTAAAAAGGGCTTGTTGTTAACTTTTTATAATATAACCAATGAATACATGAAAAATTAAATTTTATGCAACGGATTCGCTAGTTTGGTTATAATTTTCGAAATAATTATACCGCAAAAAAAAGTAGTTTTAAAGTCTGTCTGAGACATATTCTATCTCTGTTTTTCCGTGTGGTAATACATGGCCATCTGGGCCAATATTAACCATAACAATATTGGAGATGGTGATGATAGTTTCTCGGGTCATCATATTTCTCACTTCGCAACTTAAAGTTAGTGAAGCTCTACCAAATTTTATGGCTTTTATTCCTATCTCAATAACATCACCTTGTTTAGCAGAAGCTTTAAAGTCAATCTCACTCATATACTTAGTCACCACTTTTTGGTTTTCTAACTGTACAATACTATATAAGGCTGCTTCTTCATCAATCCATTCTAATAATCTACCTCCAAATAGGGTGCCATTAGCATTTAAATCTTCTGGTTTAATCCATTTTCTTGTGTGAAATCTCATAGGTATTATAATAAGGTTTGTTGTTTATTTTCATTGGGTATCGCTAAGTTATAACCCAATTTTGAATTTATGTTTTTAATAAAATAAGCAGAAAGTAAAGGCGATTCCTTTTCTATGTTTTGATGGATAAAAAAATCAATTTCTTTTACACCTTGCTCCTGCCATTGTTTTAAGCGCTCCACCCAATCATCTAATCTTGAATAATCTGTTTGATGATTTGCGCCAACATAGCGTATAAAAGCCGTAGCATTGGTTAATCGCATATGCATTAAATCACGCCTTCCAGCAGTATCAACAATAATATTAGCAATGTTGTTCGCTTCTAAAAGGTCATACAGTTCATTGGCTACAGCGTTGTCATTATACCAATTGGTATGTCTGAATTCAATAGCCAATGATATGTCTTTTGGCCAGTTTTCTACAAAACTGACTACCCTATCAAAATCTTTAGGAGCAAAATTGTTGTGCATTTGCAGAAATACCGTGCCTAGCTTCTCTTTCAAATTGGAGGCATTATACAAGTAGTTTTGAACCGCTTCTTTGGTTTCGTTTAAACGTTTCCAATGGCTAATTTCCTGATTTAACTTTGGAAAGAATTTAAATCCATCAGGTGTTTTATCGTACCATGTTGCAAATTGCTCTGCAGGAAAAATACGGTAAAATGTAGCATTTAACTCAATAGCATTAAACTGCATAGAATAATATTGCAATTCATCTTTGGTACCTCTTGGGTAAAACCCTTTTAGGTCTGCCTTATTCCATTTAGCACAGCCTACATAGAGTTTTGGAATTTTATCATCTTTTGTTTTATTAAGAACCACCTTGGTTTTGGGGTGGTCTTTTGGTAGGGTAAAATCAATGTTTTCAGGGTTTTCAACGCTTCCAAACTTCATATTTCAATTTTTCTTAAAAATAAAAAAAATGACCGATTGTAACAATAAAATCAACAATAACAATAAGCTTGAAAAGCAATGTAATTCTAAAATTTAAGGAGCTATATTTTTAAGTGGATGATGTAATTTCAACAAAACGTATGATTTGTTTTAAGAGTTTGAAGATTAACGTTTTATTATTTTTGTTGATAACGTGGTTAAAAACTATGTAGACTAGTAATCGTCTAGGTTTTTATATTCTATATCTTTATTAAAACCCGATAGTTATGAAACCAAGACAAACAGATTTAAAACGCATTCGTCCAGAAATTTCTTCAACAACCATTAATGAGGCTATGAGTCGTGATGAACAGTTTCAAAATACGGTGTTACGCCCTATTATTAAATTTCAAAACGATTTATTTATTGAGGTTTTTAGGAATTATATCAGAAAACATAAATCGGTTTTTTATGATTATTCTCTAGAAAAACGTATTACATATCTAGAGAATGCTATTCAAAAAGACATGAAATTAAGAAACTCTATGAAAGGTATGGTTATAGGGTTATTTACTGTAGAAGAATATTTAATGTATATTGAAAACTCTTCAGCCTTAAACAAACGTATGATGAACTTGGTAAAAGACCGATTGCTTAGTCAAATTCAACTATTTGAAAAGCCAGAGTTATTAACTGCCGTTTAGCTATTATAAAATTGGAATCAATTATTACGCCGTTACCGCATACATTTTATCACGTAACTCTTTAATTTTCTTGTCTTCCATATATTCATCAAAGCTTGTATAGCGATCAATAATACCACCAGGCGTTAATTCAATAACTCGATTGGCCACGGTTTGCGCAAATTCGTGATCATGTGTTGTAAATAATACGGTGCCTTTAAAGTTTTTTAATGAATTATTAAACGCTGTAATACTTTCAAGATCTAGATGGTTTGTTGGTTCATCTAGCATCAATACATTTGCTCTGGTCATCATCATTTTACTTAACATACAACGTACTTTTTCTCCTCCCGAAAGCACGTTTGATTTTTTAAGTGCCTCTTCCCCACTAAAAATCATCTTTCCTAAAAAACCTCTAATATATACCTCTTCCCGTTCTTCCTCTGTAGTTGCCCATTGACGTAGCCAGTCTACCAAACTTAAATCATTATTAAAATATTCACTATTGTCTAAAGGAAGGTAAGACTGTGACGTTGTAACGCCCCACGCAAATTCACCAGCATCAGCCTTTTGTTTTCCGTTAATTATCTGATAGAATGCCGTTGTGGCTCTAGAGTCTCTTGAGAAAACGACTACTTTGTCACCCTTTGCAAGGTTTAAATCAATATTTTTAAACAACACTTCTCCATCAATTGACGCCGCTAATCCCTCCACATTTAGAATTTGATCACCCGCTTCTCTATCGCGTTCAAAAATAATAGCTGGATATCTCCTACTGGTTCTTCTTATATCTGAAATATTAAGTTTCTCAATCATCTTTTTTCTACTGGTAGCTTGTTTACTCTTAGCTACGTTTGCAGAAAAACGACGAATAAATTCCTCAAGCTCTTTCTTCTTTTCTTCAGCTTTTTTGTTTTGTTGAGCGTGTTGTTTTGCCGCTAATTGAGATGACTCATACCAAAAGGTATAGTTGCCTGAATAGTGGTTAATTTTTCCAAAATCTATATCAGAAATATGTGTACAAACAGCATCAAGAAAGTGACGATCATGTGATACTACAATCACACAATTTTCATAATTAGCTAAAAAGTTTTCAAGCCATGAAATAGTTTCATAATCCAAATCGTTAGTAGGCTCATCCATTATCAATACATCTGGACTTCCAAATAAGGCTTGAGCTAATAACACCCTTACCTTTTGCTTGCCATCAAGATCAGCCATTAATGTGTAATGAAACTCTTCCTTTATACCTAGATTAGATAACATGGCAGCTGCATCACTATCTGCATTCCATCCGTTCATCTCTTCAAACTCTACCTGAAGTTCCCCAATTTTCTCAGCATTTTCATCAGTATAATTGGCATATAAAGCATCAATTTCAGTTTTAATCCTGAACAACGGTTTGTTCCCCATAATAACCGTTTCTAAAACGGTATGCTCATCATATAAGTTATGATCCTGCTCTAAAACAGACATGCGCTTTCCCGATTCTAACGATACATGTCCTGATGTTGGGTCCATTTTACCGGAAAGTATCTTTAAAAATGTAGATTTACCAGAACCATTTGCTCCAATAATACCATAACAGTTTCCATTATTAAAGGTAGTATTTACTTCGTCAAAAAGAACGCGCTTACCGAATTGTACAGAAAGATTTGATACAGATAACATAACTTAGCTTAAATTTTTTGCAAAAGTAGAAAAATGAATCCGTAAGACGAAACATAACGAACCTATTTTATAGCCATAATAGGATAAAGTGTTATTACAGGCGTTTAAGCGAATACAACTTTAACAGCCCCTTAACAGCACTTTTTGCATACAACCTATACTTTTGTGATACACCAAAGATACTCTGGAGTTATTTATGAAGTTTTATTTATCATTTATTTTGCTTTGTGTTACTTTTTTTGGTTGCAAAAAAGATAATGGAAGCGCCACGGTAGACTACGCATACATTGGAGGGGAAATTATAAACCCGAATACCAAATATGTGGTGCTATCAAAAAATGAAACTATTATTGATACTATAAATCTTGATGGAAGAAATAGATTTTTATACAAAATTAAAAATCTTAGCGACGGAATTTATAATTTCAGACATGGAGGAGAATATCAAATGGTACTTCTGGAGCCCCAAGATAGTGTATTATTTAGGCTAAACACACTTGATTTTGATGAGTCTCTTGTGTTTTCGGGCAAAGGAAGTAAAAAAAACAATTACCTTATTGAAACGTTTTTAGAGAGTGAGGCAGAAGAACAGTACATCATTAAATTATGCCAGCTTTCTGCGGAAGATTATCAAAAACATATTGATTCAATAAGAGATAGAAAAACTGAAAAGTTTAATCAATTTGTAAAAAAACACCATCCGTCTGACTTGTTCAAGGATTTCATGCAGGCCAATATCAACTATAGTTATTATTCTAGCAAAGAAGTTTATCCTTTTTTACATTACGGAAAGAACAAAGCAGAAATTTTAAAAAGTGTACCCGCTAATTTTTATGATTATAGAAAAGACATTAATTACAATGATGTGTTGTTAAGTAATTATCATAATTACATGACTTTTTTACGACATAGTGTAAGTAATTTGACCTTAGAAAAACATGACGCACATAGCACAGGAAAGCCATTTCACCGTGGTTCTACATGTTATAATTTAGATAGGCTGCACCTAATTGATAGTTTGGTAACTAATGAAGCCATAAAAAATGAATTATTGTTTAAGTTTACGATGTATTTCTTGTCAAAAAGTAATAATGAAAAAAATAATGAGGCTATTTTAGGCTCTTATATTGAAAAAAGTACAAATGAAAAAGATAAAGACCAGTTAACACGGTACGTCAACTCCATTAACAACTTGAAAGCAGGTGCCAAATTACCTGAGTTAACTTTGATTTCTTATAATAAAGCTGAGCAGGACTTACATAGTATAATCAATAAACCTTCGGTGATTAGTTTTTGGTCTACTATGCATTATGAGCACTTTAAGAAAAGTCATAAACAATTAAGAATACTCAAAGAGAAATATCCTGAATTAAAATTTATTACCATCAATATTGATGGATATGGTATTGACAAATCCAAACAAATCCTGCAGGGCTACAATTTTGATTATTCAGATGAATATCTCTTTAAAAATCCAGATAAAGCTATAGATATTCTGGCCATGTACCCTATTACAAAAACCATTATTGTTGATAGAAAAGGAAAAGTTGTAAATGGAAACTCAAATATATTTTCTATTAGTTTTGAAAAAGAAGTTTTAGGTTTGCTAAACAGATAAGCTTAAAGTTTATAATGATTCATCAATAATTTTTCATAAACTATATCCGGCAAAATACGCTTTAATACCACTGAAAATTTTTGCATAAACGCGCCTATTTTGTAATGCACTTTTGGGTTTGGGGTGTTTATTATTTTATATACCGCTTCTGCCATCATGATAGGGTTACTACCAGCATCAACATGAGTGTTCATTAAATTTAGTGTAGCACCATACGGTTTTTTATAAGGTGAATTTTCATGAAGCGGCGCATGATATCTGCCAGCTGCAATGTTGGTTGCAAAATCACCAGGTGCTACATTGGTCATTTTTATATTGAAGTCTTTAATTTCCATTCTAAAAGCTTCGGTAACGAGCTCTAAAGCCCCTTTGCTGGCGCTATAAATACCTCTGTAGGGTAAACCCATATAACCAGCTATTGAAGTAATATTTATAATCAACCCGTCTTTTTGCTGGCGCATTTGTGGCAATACAGCCTTAATAACATTGATTGGTCCGAACAGATTAGTTTCAAAATTTTTTTTTATTTCTTCTTCAGGGATTTCTTCTATAGGCCCTGTTATTCCAGCACCTGCATTGTTCACCAAAACATCTAAACGTCCTTCGTTTTCAACAATGGTTGAAACCGTTTTTTTTATGGTGGTATTATTGGCAACGTCCAAAGCTAAAATAGGGAACTTACTATCCTTGTACTTTTCAGGATTCCTACTTGTACCATAAACAACAAATCCTTTTTCCTTTAAAAATTCACCAATCGATTTTCCTATACCTGAAGAACCTCCTGTAATTAAAATAACTTTAGACATCATGTAGAAAACATTATTAAAAACGAGCGCAAATTACGAAATTGATTGAGATGAGGAAACCTAAATTTAGCGCATAAAAAAAGGCAAGCTACCTACATCACACCGCTACGACCATTTACCTTTGCTTCGTTCCCGACCTGGAGGATTCAACAGGAGCTGGTTGTGTAGGACTTGCCGGCTGCAAAGATACAATCTTTTAAAATTATCACAATGATTTTTTAAACTGATTTTTAATAAATATCTTGCTTCAAACTAAATTTAAATCATGGAAGCTCTCAAGTATTTAACAATCATATTATTAAGTATTACTCTCGTTTCTTGCGGCTCTAATAACAGTAATAAAAAAAGTGATTTTTCAATAAAAACTAATGCTAATAAAGGCCATATTTCAATTAATGAAACCTTAAATCTGTCTCTGGAAAACAAAAAAGGACATTCAATTGAATCGGTTATTTATAAACTAGACGGCAAAGAAATTAATAACTCGTTGAGTTTAGCTGACCATAAATTAGGCAAACATACTTTAGAAGCCGTGGTAACTTATAATGAAAGTAAAGAAACCGTTTCAACCAACATTACCATTCTTAATAATGAGCTTCCTAATGTGTATACGTATGAAATCATCAATACATATCCGCATGATATAACCTCTTACACCCAAGGTTTAGAATTTTATAATGATACACTATATGAGAGTACTGGACAGTATAAAGAATCTAAATTAAGAAAAGTAGATTATAAGACGGGAAAGATTATAAAAAATATTGACTTAGCAGATCAATACTTTGGGGAAGGCTTAACCATTCTTGATAACAAAATATATCAACTAACTTGGCAAGAAGGTACTGGTTTTGTGTATGATGTGAATACCTTTAATAAGCTTGGTAGTTTTAAATATGGAAATAGTAAAGAAGGTTGGGGCTTATGTCATGATGGTAACAAAATTTATAAAAGCGATGGAACCGAGAAGGTTTGGTTATTAAATCCTGAGACTCTAATTGAAGAAGATTATATTCAAGTTTACACCAATAAAGGTAAGATTGTTGGCATTAATGAACTAGAATGGGTTGAAGGTGAAATCTATGCTAATAGATATCAAAAGAACGGTGTAGCCATTATAAACCCCAAAAATGGCGCTGTTACTGGGGTAATTGATTTTTCAACCTTAAAAGACAAAGTAACACAGCATGATGGTCTTGATGTTTTAAATGGTATTGCCTATAATCCTGAAACTAAAACCATTTTCATTACGGGTAAACGCTGGGATAAATTATTTGAAGTTAAAATTATTGAGAAGTAATTTTTAACCTGATTTTATTGGATATTCCACTACCAAATTACGCTTTATAGAGTATCTTTGTGGTACACTTCTTAAAAGCCTTTTATCATGGATAATTTAGATGCCGCGAGACTTCAAATGGCATTTACCCTCATATTTCACATTGTATTTGCTTGTATAGGTATGGTCATGCCATTTTTTATGATTGTAGCACACAAAAAATGGCTAAACACAAGAAATAAAGTTTACTTAGAACTCACCAAATCTTGGCAAAAAGGTGTTGCCATTTTTTTTGTTGTTGGAGCGGTATCAGGTACCGCTTTGTCTTTTGAATTAGGGTTGTTATGGCCAGAATTCATGAAATATGCAGGTCCTATAATTGGTATGCCGTTTTCTTTAGAAGGTGCTGCATTTTTTGTTGAGGCTATTGCATTGGGTTTTTATCTTTATGGTTGGAACAAAATTCCTGAAAAATTCCATTGGTTAACCGGAGTTATTGTTGGAATATCAGGAGTAACCTCAGGTATTTTAGTGGTTTCCGCTAATGGATGGATGAATGCCCCATCTGGTTTTGATTATATTAATGGTGAATTTTTAAATATAGACCCCGTAAAAGCATTTTTCAATCCAGCTTGGTTCACTCAAGCGTTACATATGACGCTTGCCGCATTTACGGCAACTGGATTTGCAGTAGCTGGAATTCATGCCTATCAAATCTATAAACAGCGTCAAATAGAACTTCATAAAAAAGCATTTAAAATAGCCATTACTTTTGGGACGGTTGCCGCTATTTTGCAGCCTTTAAGTGGTGATTTATCGGCAAAAGATATAGCCGAGAGACAACCTGTTAAGCTCGCCGCTATGGAAGCACACTATAACACGCAAAAAGGTGCTCCCCTATATATTGGAGGTATTGTTGATGAAGAAAACGAAAAAGTAACTTATAAAATTGAAATTCCTAAAGCATTATCATTTTTAGCTTTCGGCGATTTTAATGCCGAAGTAAAAGGACTTAAGGATTTTCCCGATGATGTAAAACCACCTGTAGCTATAGTGCATTATGCCTTTCAAGTTATGGTAGGCTTAGGCACCCTTTTACTCGTTGTAGGAATCTTATTTTTTATTAGTCTTAAAAAAACAGCTTTATCGGAAAATAATAAATTTTGGATGTTATTTGCATTAATGGCTCCCATAGGATTTATAGCTCTTGAAGCAGGTTGGATAGTCACTGAAGTTGGAAGACAACCTTGGATTATTCATAACGTTATGAAGACTAAAGATGCTGTTACTCCTATGCCAGGCATGATTTATAGCTTTTATATGTATGTTATCCTGTATTCGATTCTAACTATAGCAGTAAGCTGGTTAATGGCTAGACAAATTAAATTACTTAACCAATCAAATTTAAGTTAGTATGTTATATGTTGTTCTCACGTTTTTACTAGTCTCCCTTTTGCTTTATGTAATTTTAGCAGGTGCTGATTTTGGAGCTGGTATTGTTGAACTTTTTTCTACAAAGAAAAACCAACAGCTTACTAAGAAAACCATTTATCGGGTTATGGGGCCTGTTTGGGAAGCTAACCATATATGGATTATCATATTAGTGGTTATTCTTTGGGTTGGGTTTCCTCAGTTTTACAACATTCTAGTGGTGTTTTTACATATTCCATTAACTCTGGTGTTGTTGGGTATTACACTTAGAGGTGTCGCTTTTGTTTTCAGGCATTATGATGCTTATAAAGACAAATCTCAAATCCTGTATGACTGGATGTTTAGAATAGCCAGCCTCCTTACCCCTATTTTCTTAGGCATGACGGCAGGTGCTATGCTTTCTGGAGAATTAATTATTACAAACGACTATCAAGCGTACACTTTTAAAGAACTCTACATAACACCATGGTTCAATTGGTTTGCAATATTAGTAGGCTGCTTTTTTGCAGGACTTTGTGCGTTTTTAACGTCTATATTACTTATTGGGGAATCTAACCCTGATAACCGAGCGATTTATGTTAGAAAATCACGTTACACCACCATAGCGGTTATTAGTATTGGTTTTTTAGTACTATCCTATGGCTTTATAAATAACGTTGCTTTTATAACCGATTTTATTAAAAATCCGTATACCATAGCATTAATTGGTATTTCTGCCATATTGATTATGCCTTTGCTTCAAAGTATAAAAAATGCTAAAAAGGTGTTAAGCAGAACGCTGGCTGGACTTCAGGTTGTATTGATATTACTAGCCGCTTTTATAACCCATTTTCCTGTGTTAATTCTTGGAGCTAACGCTAACATAAATATTCTTGAAACGGTAGCTTCTGAGAAGACCATTCAAGTATTAGGTATTTCACTCATTGTTGGCGGACTCATTATTCTACCTGGCTTATTTCATCTTTTAAAATCGTTTAAGATGATAAAGGTATTAGAACAGTAATTTTTTAACTTCTGTGTTTCAGTCTACTTATGTACGGCACTTTGTGTACAAGGACAGTTGCTAATACCTTGTAAGAAGTTAAGACCAATGGTTATCACATGAGTACCGGAGTTGTATCCTGCTAAATCATTTGTAGTCACCTGGTAGGCATAACCAAAATAAAAAATAGACTTTTGAAACCCTACCATAGGTCCTACGTTTAATGGTTTAAAAAATTGATCATTCAAAAAGCGGTAAGAAATACCCGCCCAGAAGTAATCTTCATTTCTATTGAATTTTCTGAATTTAAAATTCACATCGGTACTAGAACGTTTATCACTCTGAAACATTTGATAGAATATGGATGGTTCAAACTCTAAACCACTTTTCTTAGGCCCTCTAATAGTTAAACCAGAGTATATTTGGTAGTTAAGCAATAATCGAGGTTCGGCTATTCTGATGCTTTCATCTAAGTTTTTATCTAGAATATTATTAATGTTTAAACTAAAAAAGAAGCCTTTGTTACGGTAAAGGGCACCTACATCAAAGTTGTTGTTTGAGGTACGTCTATCATCTGTTACAAACGGATCTAAAGTAGGGTTTTCATACCCGCCATCAAAGTTATTAATATCTATTCTGAAGTTATTCAGGTTATACGAAATCCCGAATGATAAATATTGCTTAGAATAATAATCTAAAACCAAATGGTGTGCAAACGAAAACTTTAATCCCGTTTGAATAGTATTTCCATTTTTATCGTTATACAGGGATAAACCTACTCCTGAACGATCCGCTATTCTAACATCGCCATAAATAGATTGATTATCCGGTGCTCCTTTTATACCCACCCACTGGGTAAGGCCGTTTGCTCGTATCTTTAAATTATCACCTATACCAGCATAGGTAGGAGATACCACGAAATTATTATCTGCCAAATACTGCGTAAATACAGGTAGATTTAACTCCTGCCCATAGGCATGAGTCAGCATAAAAACTAGTAGGTATATAATGATCTTTTTCATGTGTTTTCGTCTTAAGGGAACTTATTATCTATACAGCGTAAAGTGGCCTACAAAATCTCTATCGTCTTTCGGATCATTGAGTTTAACAACATACCAATAATCACCAGTAGGCAACTCTTGGCCGTTATACTTACCATCCCACTTATCTCCTACTCGTAATGAGGCTATCTTTCTTCCGTATCTATCAAATATATCAAAGGTTAAATCCTTATACTGATCGGCACATCCTGGCCCCCACTTATCTAAATTTCCATCATCATTTGGTGTAAAATAATTTGGGATACACACATCGATATACTCAAAATATCTGGTAGCACTTACCTGACAACCATTGGCATCGGTTACGGTTACGGTATAATCACCTGAGGCATAAATATAGAAACTACTTTCTGTGCCGTAAGATTCGCCATTCAATGTAAATTCATAAGGTTCTGCCCCTCCTGTAGCAGTAGCTACTATTTGATTGATCTCACCATCGTCTATAGCTAACACTAATGGGTCATACTGCTCGATATCAAAATCAGAAGTAACTTTTTCACACCCATTAGTATGTCTTACACTAATGTAATGTCCCACACCAGCTGGTACATCTATAAATACATTGCTGCTTTGATATGGACCGCCATTTAAAGAATAATCTAAATCATTAGCATCAATACTAGCATCTGTTGATACGGTTACGGTATTGGTAGACAAATTATTGTTTACGCAACCATAAACAACCTCAACCTGAGGATCTATAAATACAGACTCTGGGAAAGTAATGTTCCATTCAGACTCACAGCCTTCGGCATCACGAACATACACGATATGATCACCTCCTGCCAAATTATCAAAATCAAATTGGGTTTGAGTCATACCGCCCGTGGTATACACCCCATTGATATCATCTAAACTAACGCTGTAAGGTAAGCTTCCTCCAGATATCTCTATGCTAAAGGCACCATCTAGGTCACCTGAACACACTTCAGGAAGTATTGAGTTTGGCACTATGCTCAGCATAACTGGTAGAGGTTCGTCAATAGTAAAATCTAATAAGATATAACAGCCTAATTCGTCTTGAACGATGATTTGATAATCACCCGCCAATAAATTATCAAAAATAGGCTCATCAAAGAATTGATCCATCTGTGGCGAAATAGCATACTTAATAATACCTGTACCGCCTGAAGCCGTTATTTCTACCATACCATCATTAGCGCCATTACAGGTCACATCTGTAATACTTAATTGCGCTGTTACCGGTGCTGAAGGTTCTGTGATTTCAACAACTTCAGAGGTAACATCACAATCACCACTCTCTACATACACTTGATAACGCCCTATTGGAAGCTCTGTAAATACGCCTGGGCTATCTTGAGTTACTGGAGTAACATCATTTCCTGAGTCGTCTTGTAAGGTATATACATAATTACCTAAACCACCTTGGGCTTCTGCAACAATAACACCTGTACTATCTCCTGCACAATTAATGGTGGCGTTGGTTTTATCTAAAGTCACTATAAGTTCAGGAAGTTCTTCAACCAAAATATCATTTGATACTACAGATGTACATCCGTTGGCATCTCTAACATAATATCGGTAAGTTCCAGGAACCACAGTGAAAGTTATATCAGTTGTAAACGTTCCTAAAGGATTGCTAAGAGAAGCATCACTACTATATTCATAAGGCCCCGTACCGCCTGTAGCACTCAATGTAAGTGAGGCTTGTGTTAAACAGGTTGGGTTCGTTGTTTTCACTAAACTAGCTACAATTTCAGAAGGTTCTGTAATGGTAACATCGGTAGTTGTAAACGAACAGTTATAACCATCGGTTACTATTACGTTATAAGTACCTGCCCCTAAATCTGTAAAGACATTAGAAATTTGAGGTCCTGATGAATTTGCTACAGGAGACACCCTATTTAAGGTATAGGTATAGTTACTACCTTGACCTCCTGTTGGTGAACTAACCGTAATACTTGCATTGGTATCTCCAAAACAAGACAACATTGTTGTGCTTGGAGTAATGATTGCAGCAATTGGTAGCGGATCTGCTAATACAACAGTTGCCGAAGCCACACAACCTTGGCTATCTCTTACGTTTACCATATAGTTACCAGCAGCTAATCCTGTGAAATTATATTGCGTTCCAAAAGCTATCAATTCACTTCCATTTAACATTAACTGATACTCATAAGCACCTGGCCAGCCACCAGAACCAATTGCTGAAATGGTACCATCGTTACCATTACAAGTAATTTCGGTATGTGATTCTGTAATTTCTAAAGGTGCATTAGGCGCTGTAATGGTTGCATTGGTTGATACTGTACAGAATGGTGCATTTGTTAACGTTGCATTAATGGTAAATGTTCCTGATGGCAATCCGTTAATAGTTAATGGACCTGCGTTAGCAGAAGTTCCTGTTTGTACAGGAGCTCCTAAAGCATCTAATACTTCATAAGTAAACGGTCCTGCGTCATTGGTTGGTGTCGGTACCTGATCTATTAACGTAAAAGTTATACTTCCATCGTTATCACTAAAACAAGTCACATCCGTAATGCTTTCAACCTCTAATTCAAAGGTATTTGGGACATTTACATAATGTGTTGTTTGCAAACTACATCCTGTATCTAAGTTTTCTACAGTAATTGTGTAGTTACCTACTATTAAACCAGTAAAGTTTCCTGTTGTGTTGGTTTGGTTGTATGATACATTAACCCCTGCAACTGTATATTGCAGGTTGGCCGAACCTCCAGTTGTTGTAGCAGAAACTGTAATATCCTCGTCATTTAAACATGTTATCGCATTATCAATGGTAATATTAATTTCCTCTAATTCCACATAAGGTGCAATAACTGCTGAAGTTGTTCCTGAACATCCATGATCATCATACACCGTAATGGTATAGTTTCCACCTAATAAATCAGCCTCCGTATATACATTGTTAGAACTTGATTGTACTAAGTTTCCATCTCTATAAAATTCATAAATAGTATAGTTATTAGAACCTCCTGTTACCCCAGACACTGTAATGGTTGCAAAATTTGCCGCATTTGTATCTGGTGTACATGCATACTCTATAACTGTTGGTGCTGGTACTACAATAACGTTTGGCTCACCTACAGTTTCTTGTTGTGTTAATGTACAGTTTCTTCCTGAAGTAACAGTTACATTATAAGTGCCTGGCGCTAACCCTGTAAATACATTTGAGGTTTGTGTGGTTACACCTCCATCTAAACTATAAGTATAAATAGGATTATCATTAGTTGCCGGTAAATTAACTGTAATCGTTCCATCTGTACTTCCGTTACAAGACACATCGGTTGGTGTGGTAGTAAACGTTACTGGTGTTGGTGCTTCTAATATAACAGGAGCTGTGTTATCACATCCTGTATCTATATCAGTTATTGTTACCGTGTAAGAACCTGCAGCAAGGCCTGAAATTACATTTCCAGAAACAATTCCTGTATTAGGACTTATAGCATAACTGTAATTTCCTGAACCACCCGTTCCTGTAACTGTAATCACACCATCATCATCAGAACAACTTGGTAATGTTGTTGCTGCAACATTTAAATCTAAAGTTGGATAAATTTCAATTGGTGTAGGCATTGTTGCTGTACATCCATTACCATCCATCACTATGACATTATACGTGCCTGGTGTTGAAACCGTAAAGGTAGGACTCGTTTGGAATCCTGTTCCTATAGAATAACTAAACGGAGCTATTCCTGTTGGACTTGTCACCGTAAATGTAAACGGATCGCCATTTAAATTACATTGGTTATCTGAAATACTTGGTACGGTCACTGTTGGTAACGGATCGGTTGTAATGGTCACATCTATCATATCGGTACAACCATTAGCATCTCTTACCCAAACATCCCAATCTGTGCTTGTTGCAGGATCTAATATTGCTGAAGCACTATTAGCGTAATTTAAATTTGTTGGAGTAGCGCTATCTACCACAAACGCATATTCGTAAGGTGATGTTCCTCCCGTAGCTTGAACGGTTACCTGTGCCCCGAAATTACAATTAGCATTTATATTATCAATTTCAGCTAAGGTTATAGTTGTTGGTTCACTAACTACTATAGTTGCTTGATCTGTACATCCTGTTGTTGCATCGGTAACCTCAATTGTATACGTATCGGCTACCAAATTTGTTAAACTTACAGTTCCTCCTGATTGACTTATAGTTCCTGTTCCAGATAACAATGTCACCGTATAAGCTGAGGCATAATTAGCTACCGTAAAATCTACCGCACCATTAGAATCGCCTGTACATAATGCATCGCTAATTAATAACCCTGATACTGTGATATTAGTTACTGGTTCAATAGTATAACTTTCTGTATAATAACATCCATTTTCATCCGTTACGGTAAAGGTATAAGTGTTTGGAGTTAACCCTGTAAATACGTTTGAAGCTTGGGGTGCAACAGTTACTGGAGAAATGATCTCATAAGTTAAGACGCCTACTCCATCTGTTGCTGTTAATATTACATCTGTTGTTGGGTCATTACATGTTATTGGATTAGAGGCGAAATCTAAATCTGTTGGAACATCTAGGGCTGGTATTACAACATCAATAGGTGCGGCAATAACACATCCATTAGCATCTTTTACCCAAGCCGTAACTGTACCTGAATTATAAGTGGTATACGTGTTAGTTGATGAGTAATTAATACCACCATCAAAACTAAAGGTATATGGTGCTGTTCCTCCATTAGCTGAAATGGTTACTAGTGCTGGCTGAGTAACATTTCCTGAACCACAGCTTAAGCTCTGAGTTAAAGCACCAGTACCACCTACTAGAGTTGGTTCAATTATGGTCACCTGTGTAATTCCAGATAAACAATCTTTACTATCTCTAACCTGAATATCATAAACGCCTTGTGCTAGTCCACTAAACACATTTGATGCTTGCCATGTTGCACCTCCATCGTTACTATATTCATAAGGTGCAATACCATTAGCGGCCGTTACAATAATACTGCCATCGGCACCACCGTTGCACGTTACATCTCTTTTTGAATACGTTAATGTTGGTGTGGTGTTTGGTGTTACCGTGATTTCATTTGAAATGGCTTCACAAGATTGTGAATCAATTACTTTGAATAGATAGGTGTCATCTGTTGTAGCTGTATAGGTTGTTCCTGCTATGGTAGACCAGCTTGATCCTCCATTAGTACTAACTTCATATGTATTATATGTTCCTGTACCCCCACTAGCTGTTAGTGAAATTTGGGCATCATTAGTACAGGTTAAATCGACATCTAAAATAGCATCTAGTAATAATGGTGGGTTTATAGTATAAGTTGTTGTAGCTGTACAGCCGTTGTCATCCTTTATATATAAATCATATGTTCCTGCTGCGCTAAGAGTAAAGTTCGGACCGGTTTGGTAAGCGCCCCCAATACTGTAGGTTGCATTACCATTAAAAGTAGTTCCAGATAAAGTTATAGAAAATGCGGTGCCATCAAAACACTGTTGAGCAGCAGGGTTAATTGTTGGTTGTGCGTCTAGAACAACCGTTACATCTACTTTTTTAATGCAACCATAAGCATCACGAACATAAACATCATATAGTCCTTCTGCTCTCTCAAATGTATTACTAGAAGCCCAATCAGTATCAGCAGGTGCATTACCATCTAATACTACTTGATATTCGTATGGCGCTGTTCCATTGCTAGCTATAGCTGTTATCAATCCTAACTCATTACAATTCTCATTTCTAGTTGATGACGCAGAAAGATTTAGTTCTATAGCTGATTCCGTAATATTGAAATCATCAGATGCTATACTACAACCTGCATTTGTAGCTCCAGTTTGTTCTGTAATTACTACCACATAATTTCCAAAATCAAGATTACCCAAATTTGAGACAGATAATGTTCCATTTGCAGGAACTGTTCCTGTTCCTGAAATCACAGGCACTAAACTTTGTAAGCTTTGAGAATCCAATACCTCATAACTAATATCTGTTGGCGTACCATACGTACTATTTATATCAAAACTTACATTGCCATTAGCACTACCAACACAAGTAATGTTATTAGGCATTAATGAACTTACGTTTAAAGTAGAGTTTGTTGGTATGGCGGTATCTGCTGTTTCATAATAGTAACACTGTGTTCCTTCGTCATATACTATAAATGTATATGTTGCTCCTGGAATTAAGTTTGTAAAAGTAGTAGATTCTGGACTATCCTCATCTTGCCAAGGCGCAGTTGTTGGTGCTGTATAGGTCATACCAGGTCCCGTATAAATTGCAAAATGATATGGTCCAGATCCTGATAGAGGCGTGCCTATTGTAACTGTGGCCGAGCCACCTGTAGAACAATCTGCTGGAGGTGAACTTACCATTATATCTAAATCATCGGGTGGTGATGCTACTAATACATCTTGAATCAATACAGAACAGCCATTTGCATCAACAATATTAATTTGATATAAACCAAAATCGACTACATCGAAGCTTACGGATGTAGATCCTGTTGCATTTAACTCTGAATTTGAATAGCTATTTGTTCCTGTAACAAAGTAATTATACGGAGCCGTACCACCTGTTACACTATCAATAATTACTGATCCCTTTGAAATACCAGCTCCTATACAAGTTATTGGTTCCGCATGATATGTTGGCACTATGGCATCTGGCTCATTAATCGTAATCGTTTCAGTATCATCACAACCTCGTGCATCCGTTACTGTAACGGTATAATCTCCTGCTGGTAATCCAGAAGTTTGTGTTCCGTAATCGGTTCCCGTATCATCATTATGAACATTGATTACAAATGGTGGAAAACCAAAATTTGTATCTATGTTCACCTGAATAGCAGCTGTTTCCTCTCCGTTACAAGATATATCCTGAGTTTGAGTAACATTTAAAATCACAGGATCTACAGTATCTGAAACCGTTATAACTCCTGTTTGTTGTGTACAACCATTAGCATCGGTAATTTCAAATTGGAAATCATCAGCTGTAGAAGTTGAAAATGAAAAGGTATTTCCTGAAACCACTGGAGCCGTTCCTGTTCCTTGAATTATCGCTACCGAATAAGGTGCGTTTCCACCAGAAATAGTTCCATCAATAGTGGCTTCTGCTGGCGCCGAACAGGTTAAATCCTTAGTTAATAAAGCATCCACAGTTATAGGTTCAAATACTTCTGTTGCTGTAGTAGCTGTTCCTGTACATCCATTAGCATCTCTTACTGTAACGGTATAACTTCCTGCTGCATTTACTGTAAATGTTGGACTAGATTGATATGAAGCACCTCCATTAATGCTATATGAATACGGAGGAACACCATCAGTTGCGGAGACTGTAAACGTAAATCCTGAGGATACATCACATTGATTGTCTACAATAGGAGCCGTTACACTTGGTAAAGTATCTGGTGTAATTGTTACTGTGGTTGGTGTTGGTTCTGTACAACCGTTAGCATCTTTTACATACACATCCCAAACTAAATTTGCTCCATTATTAGTATCAACAGTAATTACATTACTGCTTCCGTAATCAAATGCTGTTGGAGCACTTGATCCTGAAATGACAGCGGCATAGGTATAATTTGGTGTACCTCCAGAAGCCGTTACCGTAATTTGTGATTCGAAATTATTACAATGTACATTAGTGGCCGTTGCTGTTGCACTTACTGCATTGGTTGGCTCATCAATAGTCACACTTGCATCAGCAATACATCCAGTATCGGTATCGGTTACTTCAACTGTATACGTTCCAGCTATTAAGTTTGATAAAGGTATTGGATTGACCCCAGCCTGAACAGATCCTCCATTAATGGTATACGTGAAATTCGTCGCATTGAAAACTTCAAATTGTGCAGCACCATCGTTTCCACCAAAACATAATACATCACTTAATTTTAACGCCGTGATGGCAATTGGCGTTACTGGTTCGATAACAAAAGATTCGGTATAATAACATCCGTTTTCATCAGTCACTCTAAACACGTAAGTATCTGGAGCTAATCCTGGGAAGGTGTTAGATGTTTGCGGTGCTATTACTATCGGTGATATAATTTCATACGTTAACACTCCTACTCCATTGGTTGCTGTTAGTGTTACGGTAGCTGTTGTATTATCACAAGTTACCACTGTTGCTGAAAAATCTAAATCGGTAGGCGGATTTAATGCTGAAATGGTTAACGAACCACTATCTGTACATCCATTAGCATCTTGAACAGCATAATCAATGGTTTGATCTGTTCCGTTATCATTTACAATTAAAGTATTTGTTGCACTATAACCCGATCCATTAAAACTATAGGTATATGGCGCCGTTCCTGTAGTTGGAACAGCAATAGTCACTGTTGATGATTGCTTAGTATTATCAGGAGCACAACTAAAAGCCGTTGCTGAAGCACTGGCGACTAAAGTTGTAGGTTCTGTTAAAGTTACAGTTCCATTGAAAATACATTCATTGGCATCTTGAACTTGATAGGCATACGTTACATTGGCAACTAAACCAGTATATAATGAGGTGGTCGTAAATGGACTTCCATCAAAACTAAATGTATAAGGTCCAACACCACCTGATGGTACAATTTGCACCGAACCATTACTGCTACCATTACAACTCGGATTTACCGTGGTAGTAGTTGCTGTTGGGTTTTCAATAGGATTAACAGTAATCACATTTGATACGGCAGTACATCCGTTAGCATCGGTTACTTGGAATTGATAAGCTCCATCAACACCTGTGGTTAAGGTAAACGTATTTCCAGACAGATTTACAGTACCAGATCCCTGAATTAAAGTCACGGTATATGGCGCGTAACCATCAGAGATTGTTCCTGAAATTACTGCATCTGGTGATGCAGTACAATCTAATTCTTTTGTTAAGGTTGCGCTAATATTAACTTGTGCAGCAATGGTTTCAGCGGGTAATGTAAATTCACATCCATATGCATCTCTAACTGTAAACACATAACTACCAGGTGTTAAATTATTGAACACAGCACTTGATTGAAATGTGCCTCCATTAACACTGTATTCATAAGGCGTTTGCCCACCTGAAGCTAAAACTTCTAAAGTTGCTCCATTAGCCACATCATAACAGTAATCGGCATTAACAATGGATGCCGTTGGTGCCGTTGGCGTCACTAAACTTATTGTTGTTGTGGCCAGACACCCGTTTGCATCTGTTGCTCTAACAGTATAATCGCCTGCTGGTACATTGGTTAAAATACCATTGGCTGGGAATGTATTTATCACATTTAATGATGCATCTAATAATTCATAGGTATATGTAGGTGTTCCGCCTGTAGCCGAAGCTGTTACCGTTGAACCATCTAAACAGGTTACTGGCGTTGTGGTTGCTGATACGCTTAATGGCGATGGCGCTGTAATTTCAGCTTGTAATGTAGATTCACAAAGTCCATTTGAAGCCGCATCATAACGTACTACAACGTTATAAGCTCCTTCTGTTAAATTGGAAATAGTATAAGGCGAGGTTGTTGTGGTACTCCAAGTTGCTCCCCCGTCAATAGAATACTGATAGCCATTAGTTGCATCAAAGTTTTGAGCCGCAATGGTAATGCTTCCATCCCCTGCACTTGAACAGGTTACGTCACTTGTAGACACAATCTCTGCTGAAAATGCTTGTCCTGGGTCTATAATAAAAGGAAAATCAACTTGTTCAATACATGTTTTTGGTAATTGATACACGCTAATATCATCAATAAGCGCATCATTACCATAATATTGTACACTTCCTGAGCGAATCACAAAGGTTAAGCTTGTATTATTGCCAGGATTAAGTGTTAACGATCTAAAATTCCATTGTTCATTTTTGGGAACAATACCTGTATAATCTTCAGCTATTACATTTCCTGAACCATCTACTAGCTGAATTCTAAAATCGGGATCGTCTCGATCAGCTTTTACAGCTCGCATTAAGTTGGCTACATATAAATCGACCTGAATATCCTGATTAGGTATAACATCATTAATTGGTTTACTATAAAGTACACCATATGGGCCAGCAGCTGAACCAATGTTTACTAATAAAAATCTGCCATCTGGGTCTGTTCCATTGGTTGTATGATCGCTAAAATGATACCAAGCGCCCGTGTTATTTGCGTTTGGATCGTCTGATCTCCAAAAGAAACTAGCTACTGAGTACTGATTATCTTCAACAGAGCGTGTGCCGCAAGAGTATGGTCCATTTATACGTTGGTCGTTAAAACAATAAGCACTGGCAATACCAGAAGTTGTTGTTGGTGCTCCACTTCCAAAATCTTCATTTAATAAATTACTAAATGTAGGGACGGTTTCTAACTTATAGGTCACACTAATAGTATGGCTACCTTCAGATACATTTAAGAAAGTTTGTGGATCGGCTAAATTCGGATTTTCAACCCCATCAATTAAATAACCATAAGAATATGAATTTGATGAACTGTTATTAACTGTTACTGTTGTATTTCCTGTTCCGTCACAATTATAATCTACATCAGAAATGTTAATAGACGGTGCTTCTGGTTCCGGTTCTAAAACAATTCCAGGCATAGCAAACATACATTCATTGGCGTCCCTTATGTACAAAGTATACGTGCCTGGTGCTACATAAGCCTCATTATCTGAAGTCCAAGTTGATTGGTTATCGAAGCTGTATTCATAAGGTGGTGTTCCTCCTTGTGGATTGGTAATTCGAACACGCCCTTCACCATTTGGTCCACAACCTGCTAACTCTGAAACACCTCCTGAAGCCGTTACCGCATTGGGTGTTTCTGTAATTACAATATCTTCTGCCACACTAAAACACGCTTCTCCATTTAAAGCATAAGATATTAGTGTTTGGTAAGTTCCTGCGGCAAGACTATAAAAATTTGGATTTGAGGTAAACGTAGTGCCATTATCAATACTATAATTGATAGTATATCCGTTAGCATTGGTCACATTAAAGCTAATACTGCCTGAGTTGTCTCCATTACATAAAATATTAGTTTGACTCACAGAAAAATCTGGAGCTGGAATCTCATCTATTGTGATGACCGCGTCTGCAGAACAGTTATTAGAATCTACCACGGTGATATTATAAACACCTGCAGTAGAAACAACTATTTCTGGGTTGGTTTGGAAATCTGTAGTACTATTTACAAAATAGTAATAAGGTGGTGTGCCTCCTGTAGGGTATACTGTGATTTCACCATCGGTACAGGTTAAGGGTTTGGTTATTGCTGCTGTTACTTCTAATAACGGCGGTGCTATAATATCAATATCTTCCGTATAAGTACAACCATCATCTGTTGTAACATTTACGGTATAGGTTCCTGGGTTTAATCCAGAAAATGTATAATCACTAGCTAATATAGGGCCTACACTATTTACTAAAGTACCTCCTTGAGAAATACTATAATTGTATTGAGGTAAAGCATTGTTTACGGCCAACTGTATACTTCCTGTTCCATCATGACACCCTGGTTGGGTCACCGAAGTAGTCACAGAAAAGTCTCTATCTCTAACATATATACTTGGCGTTTCAAAGATACATGGGTTGGTATCTACTCCTACTTGTCTAATATAAACTGTATAATATCCTGGTGTAGTTACATCAAATGTGTTAGATGGTTGAAATGGTCCGTTGGCATCTAAGCTATATTCGTAACCAGATGGTACATTCCCTACAACCACTTGACCGGGTGTAGTACACAAAATATCTTGGGCCGAAATAGTTGGTGTTAATAAATTAGAATAAACATTAAAATAAAACTGCGCAAAACAGCCGCCTGGATAATTAATGACTATTCTAAATTGACCAGCCGTATCAGCAGTGTAATTTGGACCTGTAGCAATTTGATTCCAAGTACACCCAGGATCTTCATTAGCACAATCTTCAACGGCTACAGCAGCACAACTTGTTTCATCTAATTTTTCCCAGATAATAGAAACCGCATCACTGATTCCTGTAGTAATATTTCGGGTATCATTTCCTCCACATAAGAAAATATAGGGTAAAACCTTTCCATCATTGGGACAGATGGGTAATAAATCAGCATAAGGAATTACAGGGTTTGTTTGTGCACTACCAAACGTAATAACGTTGAACGTTTCGTTTATAGACAAACAAGTAGACTGTGTAGTATTTTGTACATAGTATGTCCCTGTTTCTGTAACTGTTATAGATTGAGTTGTTCCAATAACAGGTGTTCCTGTTGGACTAGTAGACCATGAATAACTATCATAACCACCAGCAGCAGTAAGCTCTACACTATTACCACACAACACCTCTTCTTTGGTAAAATCACAATTTGAGATGTCAACAATAAAATTGGTTGAACCAGGTACCCCTAAACATTCAGTGGTTGCAAAACTTCCTTCCTCTTCTATAATTGTAGGGTTAATCACACCTCTATAGGTTGCAAAAGCTTGATTCTTTATTTCATTAGAACAGGCTTGACTCAAATCATAACAATTTGGTACAATTTGTATAGCCAAACGAATGACAAATTTAGGATCACCAACCTCTACAGACCCATCTGGAATATTAAAAATAAGTGTTCTTGTAACGGGGTCATATGATTGTAATGTAGCACCTCCGGCATTACTTAAATCTATGTCTGTTGAAGGATCAAAAACAATATTATCTGGAAGTACATCTTTCAGGGTAAATTGGGTTACATTATCATTACCTACACTTTGATAAGTAATTTCATAAAACAGATTTTGCCCTAATACAACATCGTCACCATCTATGTCTTCTCCAGATGTATTTGAAACCTTTTTGGTTAAGTCAATATCAGGAGAAATAATATCTACAGCAAAAACACTAAAAAATGCAAATATTGGATCGGCTTGTCCTCGAGCCACCTGTAGAATAAAACTTGCCGAAGAATCATTATTTTTTATATATTCAGGTTCAGATCCCTTGATTTCTAAAAAGCCTGTATCATAACCTAAAGTATTTTCACTAAAAGGATTTCTTGGATGGGATACACCGTTTTCATTTTCTATAACCGATCCAAAAAACTTATTAGCTGTTCTAAACGGAGTGGTTACCTCTTTACCGTTAATCTCTAGCTTGGTAGCACGTTTGGTTCTATCGCCATCTAAGGCAGCATAGGCAAATTGAAGATCGATGGCTCCAACAGGAGGTGTTGAAAAACCAGTAACAGGAACCTCTTCATAATGACCGTCATAAATATGACTAAATCCATCAAACACATTAAAAGACTTCGTGTGAAGATTCGGGTCTTCGTAAATTACAAAAAGCGTCCACCCCGCTGATAAACCTGTGGAGTAATTTGAACCGAGACTTGCGGTAACATCAGCCACCGTGTAAGTACCTTCTAAATCAGACAAACCAGATAATAAATCAGTAACTTCTGCGTAACATGCATAGGGTGTATTTCCAGGTTCATTAGGTTCAGACACAATTGGATTTGAAATGGCATCATAAACAAGCTCACCAGTAATATTGGTATATGTTGAACTTCCAGGAAGTTTAAGTTTTACTTGATTGATACTTGATCGGTCACCACTTTGTAGAACAGCTCCCCAATACAGTGCAGCATAGGCCACCCTATAACATGTGGTAGCACTTCCATCTTCTTGATCATGTAATAGTAAATCGGCACTACTGGAGCTAAACGTTGACGCATCATTATCAATATCAATATACTGCATGGAGATATCTTGATTGTCTTGACTTAAATCATTAAAAGGCTGATTATCTTTTCCTAGAATACTATTACCCACCACAAGCATGCTTCCTCTTACTTCTATGTTTTTCCTTAGAGTAAAAGGCTTATAGGTTTGTGCCATACTGCCAAAAGACACAAACAATGAGAATAATACAACGTATACTAGATTGTGATAAGTAGGTTTATTCATAGTGGTTAGTTTTTAATCTTTTCCATAATAGGGCGATATGAAAAAAAATGTAATCCCCTTTTTTGACATCTAAATTGTCTACTCTGCACAAAAACTCTTACTAAAAGTCATTTCATCTGTTTTATGTGCATTTCGTCGATGTAAATATCGTAAAAAAAATTGGACTACAAACTAAAACCACGGAAATTAAGTATCATTTACCGTTAATTCTTGTATTTCAACTGTGATATTAAAATAAAAGTAAGATTAATAATGTTAAAATAAAGAGTTTCTACATGTATAGCAATGTAGAAACTCTTAATAAATAGGTTTTAAAACTCTTGAAGTACTTAGTTTTCTATTTTTACAATAGACATTTTTGCATTATAAGGTTGACTACCTTTCGCCTCATGGGCTCGCTGTGCCTGATCTAGATTATCGTATTGTTGATAATAGATATAGTATTTGCTTGTATTAACATCATAAAAGAAATCTATATTAGTTTCACCAGCCGCAACAGCTTTGGCAATAAACGCATCTCGCTTATTCACATCAGAATGGACTGCAACCACTAAATAATAGCCGCTATTAACATGTTTAACGTCTTTAACGATAACAATATTGTTTAATTCTTCACCTGAATCAAAATCAGATGCTTTTAGAGGTGTTTCACTTAGTGCGGTATTATTTTTAATTCTACTTAATGCAGCTCTGTCCTTCTTATATCTATCTTCTTCATTATCGTATAAAGCTCTCTTTATTCTGCGTTTTCTTTCAACTTCAGTAGCTTCGTTTATTTTATCAAGTTTTTCTAGTAATTCCTTTTTCGTCTTTATAATCTCTAATTGGTCATTTTTAAGAGATTCAATTTTCTCTTGAAAGGCCATATTAACTTGATCATTTTTGTTTCTTACCTTTTTAAGACGCTCATTATACAATTCTTGTAAATTATTAATTTTTTCTTCTTGAACATTAATTGCTTGATCTATTTGTAAGCTTATTGCTTTGATTTGAGCATTTTCAGCCGATACGCTCTTAAATGCTTTTGGTGCTTGATAAATGCCTTGTTCGCTTAAATCATTCTCTTCTTTTAAATCGATAAGATCTTTTTGTTTTACATCAATTCGTTCAATTAACTGCGTTATTAATTCTTGTTGTGCATCTTTGGTATCATTGGCTGATTCAGTAATATCTTTCAATTCTTCTACACCCTCTCCTTGTAATACAGGCTCCTCAACTTTATTTGCAGTTTCGGTAGCAGTATTTATTTGTGCTTGTTTTTCTTCTTCCGCTTTTTGAAGTGCTAGGGCTTCAGCTTGTCTAGCAGCTTCTTGTTGTTTCAACAGCTCTTCTTCCTTAATTCTAGCTGCCTCAGCTATTTGTGCCTGTTTTTCTTCTTCAGCCTTTTGACGTGCTAGGGCTTCAGCTTGTCTAGCAGCTTCTTGTTGTTTCAACAGCTCTTCTTCCTTAATTCTAGCTGCCTCAGCTATTTGTGCCTGTTTTTCTTCTTCAGCCTTTTGACGTGCTAGGGCTTCAGCTTGTCTAGCTGCTTCTTGTTGTTTCAACAGCTCTTCTTCTTTAATTCTAGCTGCATCAGCTATTTGTGCTTGTTTTTCTTCTTCAGCCTTTTGACGTGCTAGGACTTCTTGTTCTGCTTTCGAATCTTTTGTTTCTGTCCCCAGATGTACAGGAATGACTGCTGCTCCACCACTTTCGGTAACAACATTCTTTTTGTTTACCTCTTTAACCGATGTATTTGTTGCAGTTTTATTCTTTCTAGGGTCTGGTTTTGTGTGAACTACACGTCTATATTTCTTTTTATCTTGAATGAGCAATGCTTGTTCATCATCATCACCGCTATAATTATACCTGTTGTTATTTTTAAATTTGTAGGCTAAGGTTATGTCATGTGAATGCCCTAAAACAGATATATCTCCTATAGCTTTTTCAAAATTGTACTCTATGGCTATTTGTGAACTTATATTGAGTCCTATTCCTGCTGAGAAACCATAAAAAGTACTATATCCTACTTGCCCCCAAAGTCCTTTAGGAACGGTTAACATAGCAATACCAGAGATAACCGTTTGATTCTTTTTGAACTCAGATCGTACTAATGCCGAAAATTTGCTTTCGTCAAAAAAGCCGCGCCCTTCCATATATCCTGTGTACATGGCGTGTACTTGTAGACTTTGCTCTGGGTTCTCTTCAATGATTTTTGAAGTTGTTAGATTATACGCCACAACATTGTTTAAAGCAAGTCCAAAATCAACAAAGTCTGTACCGTAATTTATACCTGGATTTATGGCTATAACCGTATTTGAAGGTATATTATTTAAAGAAGGGTCTGGAAAATTAGTAACCACCTTGCCCTCATTAATACCACTTTTATAAAACGCTACATTTAAACCAAATGTTAAATTGTTAAACCGATTTAAAGCGGCATTATAAGCCACATTCAAGTTAGCACCAAACGTATTTAACACTCCGTAGTTTTGCTGAAACAAACTTAAACCTGCACCAATATTTTCTCTAAATCTTCCTGAGTATCCAAATAGATAGGTTTGCGGCGCATCATCAAATTGTACCCACTCCCGTTTATTGTAAAAACTTATATACTTATTTTGCTCTCTTACAAAACTAAATGTGGGGTTAATGAATTGTCTGTTGAATTTTAGTGATGTTCGTATGGGAACATGATAAGCAACCACGCCATCTTCTTGTGCAAAAAGGTTTTGAACCATGCAAAAAAATAGTATAATATGTAAAATATACTTGGTCATAACTATTTTACAATGGTTATTGATCCCCTTTTTATTATACCATCAGACGTTTCAATAACGTAATAATAAATAGGGTTAACGTTTGAAAATTCAATTTGTGACTGCGGCCAGTCATTAAGATAGTTTGTGGTTTTTAAAACAATTTCGCCCTTAGGACTTAATATGGTTACCGATGTATTTGTACCCTCTACATAGGCTTGTGGTATTATCCAGGTATCGTTTATACCATCGGCATTAGGGCTAATGAGATTAGGAATATTAGCTACATCGGGAAACGGTGTTCTTACATTAAAAACTAAATCACTAGAAGCTATACAGCCCATAGTTTGACTTACTTTTACTTTATAACTTCCTGGTTCAGAAACGGTATAAGCACTTGTTGTTGCGCCTGAAATAACGGTATTATTTAAATACCATTCAAATGTTGGATTGGTTGCAGAAGTGGTTACTATAACCGATATAGTTTCGCCTTCATGAATAATATTATCTTCCGAAACATTTAGACTACTTGAAAACCCTGTATTATCTAAATCTATAGAGGCACTTGTGCTGCAATTTCCTAAATCAATGCTTACAGAAAATACGCCAGACTCATTTGTTTCATACGTTTGATTGGTAGCGCCATCTATACGCTCACCATCCTTAAACCATTGATATCCTTCTCCATTGATTGTACTTAAAGTAGTGCCACCTTCTGAAATACAATAGGGATTTCCTTTACTAGAATTTATACTACTAGAAACACCCGAAGACGCTTCTGTAATCGTGACTCTATTTGAATAGGAATTGGATGTACAACTACCATAATTCGTTTCTACAAAATAGGTACCCGATTCTGTAACATTTAAACTTTCTCCTGATGCTACAAACTCTTTTAGAGTTGAGCTAGTTTCTTTATACCAGTTGTAGGTTAAAGAAGGATATTGTAAAGGAGAATCATTGTCTGGACCTCCTGGATTATCAATAGTTAAAATATAACTTCCTCCAGCACAAAAGCTTCCTGTTTCAATAAGATTATTTATAGAAAACGGACTGTCTTGATTTTTATAATAAGCTGCAAAATCTACTGACCCTGTGCTTGTAGCAGCTGGAGACGTACTCTTTATTCTAACTTTATATGATTCGCCTGAAACCGTAACGGGCATAGAAAAAGGGATACTCACAGGATTAGTGGTGAACTCTGCTACACCAGTAGTGTGAATGACTTCTGCATTTGCAAAACTACCATCACTATCTGATAACTCAATAATAAATTGATTTGAAGCCTCCAGCCCATCTTCAGGAGAAAACGAAAAATTAACATAATAGGTATTAAATGAAGGGCTTGCACAAGCCTGAGTAAACCCTAAATTAGGCTTGCTTATTACTAATTGCCCTTGAGAAGTACTTGTAAAAAACAAGGTTATGATGCAAATAATATGATAGAACTTAAAACTTCTCATGTCCATAATTTTGGTCAATTAGCCTTCACTTGAGATACAAGCCTATTTATAAAGTGTAAATATCACTTTATAAATAGTCCTGTTTTAATATTTAGTTTGAATAGATTGACGTGATTGAGATAGGTAGGTAATCCGTAACTAGCAAAACTTTTTTAATTATCTCTCAAATCTGAATCCACTTCATTTGAAGCTATAATTTTATTAATTCGCAACCGGTAATCAGGTCTTTTTGAGCTAGCAACATCAATAAATGTTTCTGCATCAGGCCCTTTTGAATAGACATTAAAGAAGGCATGATTACCATACCAGTTTTCAAGGTCTTCATTGTTTGAATTATTTTCAACAAATATATTTCCATTACAGTTGTTAAAATACATATCTGTAAACTTAATGCGCTCTAAGTTATGTTGATTTATAACAATCTTACTGTCAAAAATAACAGCAGGATTAAAACCAGAGATGACACTTTTATTCATGTCTAGTGATGCACTTTCTCCAACAAAAACAGCTTCGTTTACTAAGCCCATTTTTATATCTTCTTTTAAGCTTTCACTAGAATTAAGCAAGGTTAAATTTTTTGCCGAAACTGCAGTTAATTTTTTTGTAAAATCTATCTCCTCTTTTTTATTATAAGAAGATACCATTAAACATTTTGGGCCAGCACTACTTGATATGTATGGAGACCGGATAGCTAATGAATTAGCAAGTTCACATTGCGCTCCATAATTAATTTTAAAATCGTTATTATTGGATTTATAAGACACTACTTGATTTAAGCGTAAGTTACCACCCCATATTTCAAAAGAGTTTCCAGCAGAATAACTTACCATAATATGTTCTAAAACCGTTTCTTTTCCTACACCTGCTAGCAATAAACCATTAAAATATTCAGAGTTTTTTATTCTATTTCCGGCATACTCAATTCTTACATATTGTAATAAGCCCGAATTACTATTCACATCTTCACCGCCATAATTAGTATAAATATAATCGGCAGGATTTAATTGCGAATAAAAGGATGCCACTGAACCATTACCAAATTTATTTGTGGCGGCGTCTCCAAGAATAATGATGCCTCCCCAGTCACCTGCTCTTTTTACAGTTTTATTTGATGTAAAGACTATAGGGTCTGTTTCTGTTCCTGCGGCAATAATGCCAGATCCTTTGGTAATAGTTAGCGAAGCTTTTGATTTATAATCAGCAAGAATAACAGTACCTGGCTCTATAGTAAGCACAGCATTATTGGTAACAAATACATCGCCCACCAATAAATATACGTGTCGTTTTATAAGTTTTTTATCCAGGGCTATTTTTCCTGTAAGAATTTGAGTAGGCTCACCATAATCTTGTGTGTTAGGTTTAAACTCAGTCCAATTATTGAGCCAGTTATTAACTCCTATAATTCCTTTTTCTTGTTGAGCAAAAGTGTTTGAAAAAGCAAAAAGAAATATGAAAACGATTTGGGCAAAATTTTTCATAATCAACAATTTGTAGTTATTTACTAATATGGTTTAAATTAATTAATCATTCAAATGTAGATAAAAATCCATGAAATACCAATTATTTCGATAAAATACTTAATTTTTAACAATTTGTCGAAAATTTCTATCGATGAAATACATGTATTCAGAAAAAAATTATCTACAAGCTTAGAGGTATTTACAAACAAAAAGAGCATCAAATTGAAAACATTTTCAACTTAATACTCTCAATAAATAAATTATATAAATTGGCGACCTTACTTCCTACTCTATCTAAATTCATTATATTGATGCAACGATTTCATGATTTCTTCATAAAACAATATGGCTGCTATCAAATTTCTGGTATCTGAATAAGGTAAATACTGTTGGTGAAATTCTAATGTGTTTTCTAAATAACCTTCAGTATTATCAAACTGATCATCAAGCGCTTTTCTATTGTCATTTGTTTCAGGAATACCTAAGGTTGTCATAGTAATTCCAGGCTTGGTAGCAAAAGCAATGTACGGCAAAGTACTGGTAAGGACCTCGTTTCTTTCTGTATAAAGCGATACCAATTCACCTTTAGACATGCGCTCTAACTCTTCTTTATTATGATACTTTTTTATCGTTACTTTTTCGCTAATTATGCTTTTAGGTCCTTTGTCTTTTTTTTGTGCAAATGCAAAGCCAGTTACCAAAAAAAGACTAAAACTTAATAAAATAATTTTCGTTTTCATAAGTATAATTTAGGGATGTACAGCAAATTTATGTAATTAAACGAAAAAAACAAGCGTTTTGTCGAATTTTTTAAAACATTTTACAAATATGTAAGCGAATACAACATATTTAAAGACAAGAGTGCTCTTATCATTTTTAAATACCCTTCCTAAAAGCATATTAGCTCATAACTTTAAGTTGTTAAATATCAATAGTTTACACGAAAATATCGTTTTTTTAAATAGGCTAAAATAGCTACTAGACATACAATTGCGATAATTACATATATAAACTTAGGAATAGGTAAAGGATCACCAGCCGCATAGCTATGTAGACCAGATAAGTAATAATTTACACCAAAAGAGGTCATTATTATTGAACTAAAAGCAAAAACACTTGCTACATTTAAAACATATTTACTTTTTAAACTAGGTATTAGCCTTAAATGTAAAACCACGGCATATACAATAATACTTATAAGTGCCCAGGTTTCTTTAGGATCCCAAGCCCAATAACGCCCCCAAGATTCATTAGCCCAAATACCTCCTAAAAATGTTCCTACAGAAAGAACAAACAGCCCAATAGTCATGGAAATTTCATTTATATAGGTAAGCTCTTTAATACGAATATCAATTTCTTTCTTTGTTTTCTTTGTTTTAAAAATCATTAATAACAAAGCCATAAATCCTAATACAGCCGAAAGTGCTAATGGCGCATAACTGCTAACAATAGTTGCTACATGAATTTTTAACCAATACGATTTTAAAACAGGCATAAGGTTTGTGATTTCCGGGCTCAACCAATCAAGGTAACTTACAAAAAGTAAGGCACCTGAAAATAAAGTGGCTAATGGTAACGAAAAATCAGACTTCCTAAAGGTTAATAAGCCGCATAGCAAAAGTACCCAGGCCACAAAAACTAACATTTCATAACCATTACTCCAAGGCGCATGCTGTGCCACATACCATCTCAATATGATGTTGCCAGTAAAAAGCAAGAAAGTAATGAGACTAAGCAAAACCAATATTTCCCAAAAAATATTAATCCATTTCTGTTTTGAAAATATTTTTAGAATAGCTAATACTAACAATAAACCTCCTAAAGAGAAACATATTTGAAACAACCAAAAGTTCAAATTGAGTTGGTTATACCAAAGTTCAGCTTCAACACGCTTTTTGCTAGGAATAATATCTTCACCTATAACATCTTGAAATGTTTTGATGTATTCTAATTTTTCACTGGCCTCAATCCATCGTTTAGCATTGACGTCTTTAAAATATGCTGGTATTATTTGCTGAGCAAACTTTGCATCTTCTTCAGGGAAATCTTGAAAATGATGTGTTTGGCTGTGCCATTTATTATTAGCATCATTACTATTGGGAAAGACTTTAAAATAATTACCAGAAAATACATTATACAGAATGTTGAATCGTTCATCAACTTTAATAATCTCCTTGTCAAGCTCATTTCTTTCTGCTGGTTTTTTTTTATTTGCTTTTTCTACAGCCTCCCCTAATAAATATTTTCCGTTGGCATCAAGTAGGTCTGTAAATGCCACTAAACCATCTTCACTAACCTGAAGATTTTCAAAAAGCCCGCCGCCCTTTTTAACATCTACTTTTATAATGGGAATAAACTGCCAAATATTAGTAGCTGCTTGCATACCCAAAAATGCTTGATTTGCCGAATAGGTGATGTGTTTTCCGTTGTGAGTAAATTTAAAGTAAGGCTTTCGCGAAAGCTTTCTTAAAAACTCTGATGCCAAGGTATTCATTGGTTTTATTCTACCATCTAAATCTTGTACCATCAATCGTCCAAACATGTCAGCATGTTGTTCGTCTATTTCAAGTTGCTTGAGCGTTTCAATATTTATAGTAGGTGCTTCTGATTGTCCGAACGAAACCCATGTAACACATAAAAATATGAGAACTAAAGTGACTTGTTTTTGCTTTAATGCCTTAAGTTTTGAATTTATTACATGAAACCTTGAGGACTTCCCAAAAAGCGTAAAGAACATACCAACCATCATTAAAAAATAGCCTAAATAGGTAATATTAGTACCTAGAGCGTCATAATTAACGGCCAATACAGTACCTTGTTCATCTGTGTCATAACTGGCCTGAAAAAAGCGGTATCCTTTATAATCTAAAACATTATTCATAAAGATGCGGTAAGGCATTTGTTCGTCATTATCAATCACCGTTACCTCGCTAGCATAGGCTGAAGGGCTGGTAGAGCCGGGATAACGTTCTAGCTGAAAATCGTCTAGCTGAATTGCAAAAGGTGTTTTAATAGGTTCTGCGCCATATGAAAGGATTACTTTAACGCCATTAACAATAACCTCATGGTTGGTAGGCAAAAAACCTTCCTTATAAATTAGTTGTACTTCTTTTTCTTCATCGCCAACGCTTACATTTATTAGCAAGGTGTCATCTTTCTGCTTATCATTGTCTTTAGGTTTCTCTGCTCCGCTGACAAGTACCACTTTGCCTTTTGGATGATAAGACAAGGGTACAAATGAAACATCACCATCTCTGTACAGTGTTCTAAAGTTAAGAGGATACAGGCTATCTTTTTTTATGGTGCTAGCCGCTTCAGTAGCCATTACAAACGTTGCTAAATCCCTAGGAGACTTGATTTTAAATGTGTCATTATCATTCATAACATTGATGATGCCTTGTTTTTCAACACCAAAACCAAGTTTTCTATCATGCTGTCCTAAAACTTTAATGTCACCTTGTTTTAAAAAGACTGTTTCTCTACCATGTCCAAAGGAAACCACCATTTGAATGGTAGGCACTCCGTTGTCTACATCATCTTCTATTTGAGTAACAGCATCTGCTACGAATTGCTTATAAGAAATATGAACTGGTTTATCATTAAAACTAGAAACCAATTCAAAATCATTATCACTAAGTGGCGAAAAACTTAATTTTTTTCGAATGGAACGTGATGTATTTCCTTCAGTTAAATGAGCGTGCAGATAATTATCGGTTGATATAATGGTACTAGATGTTGCACCTTCTCTAATGCGCATAACCCCACTATAAGAGGCATAACGTGTTATTCCAGCTCCTATTAATACAACAATAAAAGCAAGATGAAACATGAGTAAAGCCCACTTTTCTAATCGCCAAAGTTTGTATTTAAAAATATTCATTAAAAAGCTAAGGCCTAAACCAAGCATCACTATTTCAAACCACCAAGCATCATAAATCATTTTCCAGGCAGTGGCTGTTCCAAAATCATTTTCAATAAAGGTAGCTGTAGCCATTGCAATGGCAAAGGTTACCAGCAGTAGTACAGCCAACTTTGGTGACGCGAAAAATCGGTACACTTTATTCATACATCTTTGTATTATAAACTAAAAGATACCTTAAACAATTAAGGTATCTTTTACTCATGCTTTTTTTTATTATGTAATCAAGGCTAGTTTGCAGCTGAAACCGCATTTATAGGCATTTTATCTTCACGTTCTTTTGCTGCCTCTAACCATTTAGGTAATAAATTCTTTTTAAACTCGGCTTTCTCTGCTCTTAGTTTTTCCATATCTAAGCCAATGTATTCTTGAGCTTTCTCTTTTGAAGAGATGTCTGGCATATCCACTGGTGCATTGTGCCCTAGTTCAGCTAATAATCTGGCTAATTTTACTCGTGCTTCTTGCGCAATCACCAATCCGCTACCAATAACTCTACCTATTTCTACTGGAGAATGGAATGATGCGCCATGTGCTGCCGCAGAGTAATCCCAGCGCCATTGGCCATGGCGAATATCAGTTAGTATAGGTTTCATTTGCTCTTCTGTAGCTCCTAAATCCCAGCATTTTTTAGCTTCAATATGTGCCTTTACTAATAGGTCTTCTAATTTTAAACGATTCTCGGTAGCCTTACGCTGTCTATCATAAACATTAGCAATTAATTTATTCGATTCCTCTCTATGACAAACCTGACAAGCATTTGAGGTATTATTTAAAGGCGATTGAATATGGTGATCTGTAAACTTTTGTCCACCTTCACTCTTGTAAGGCATATGACAATCTGCACATGAAACACCTCTATCTGCATGAACACCCGTGGTAAATGTTTCGTAACCTGGATGCTGTGCTTTTAGCATAGGTGCCTTACTTAACTTGTGTGTCCAATCTTTAAACTCAATATTATCGTAGTAAGCCTCCATATCTTCAACAGTCATACCATCTTTCCAAGGGAACACCAAATAAGGGGTGCCCTCTTTTCCTGGTAAATTACTATTGAAATAATACTCAACATGACATTGCGCACACACTAAAGAACGCATTTCATTATGGGTAGCTTGATTGATATCTTTACCCATAGATTCAAAGGCTTCTACCAGTGCAGGTCTGCTAATACGTAGTTTCATTGTTTCTGGGTTATGACAATCAGCACAGCCAATAGGATTTACAATTTCCTCACCTTTATCAGCCCATTTACCACTATAAAATTCTTTTATACCAATCTCATTCATTAAACGTGGAACATCTGGACTTTTACAGGTCCAACACGTAGCTGGCATTGGTCCGTCTCCTTTTCCTTTTGGACCTCCTGTTCTTAATGTATTGTGAATATCTTCAACAGCATAAGCATGTCCTCTACCTTGATTATAATCTTTAGAGAATCCGTACCCTGCAAATAATACGACTAAATTGGGGTCTTCTTCTAAAACATCTCGCATAGCAGAACCTCCTTGCATAGAAGCAAATGTTGTGTCTAATGTTTGCAAATAGGATTGATACTCTAGAGGGAAATTTTCTCCCCAGACTTCATTTCTTGGTTCGTTCTCTGCAATATTAACTTGAGGAACATATTTGTACTTCGCTTCAGATTTTCGGTTTACAATACTGGAAGCCAATAATCCTAAAAGAAATACCACAATAACGGTTACGATAAATAATACTTTGTTTTTCATCTGCTATACTTTGTTAGTCTTTAATCTGCTCTTGCATCCATTCAGGAATTACAAGTTCATCTTCTTGGTCTGTGGGTAAGGGTGCTACGTTAAATTTAATTGTTGATAAACCATGAACTTTTCCATGCGGTACTTGCTTGTGACAACTCCAACATTGGCGTCCGGTTCTATTATCTCTATGGTCTTCTATCCAACCATCATATTTTGTTTGGGTAACCTGCTGAACATGGCAGCGAATACAATTTTGTTGCACCACTTCTTGTGAGGCCTCTTTCATTTTAATCACATCAGGTTCTGCTCTCAAAGTAAAAACAGAAGCATGATACATCCCATCTTTGGCTTTGAAATAATATTTATTAAAAACATTATCGTGGGGTACGTGACAATCATTACATTTTGCCCATTCACGATGAGAACTATGCATCCAACTGTTATAAACTGGTGTCATTACATGGCAATTTACACAAGCCTGAGGATCATCAGACATATATGATAGAATCTTAGATTCTCTCGCCATGAACAAACCTAAACCAACTATAACCGCAATGAAGAAAACCGCGGTGGTTCGCCATCTGGATGTCTTTGGTGGTAATATTTCTTTTTTACGCTTCAATATTATTCGCTATAGTTTTATAAATAACAACGCGTACCTTTATCACTTGGACTCATTACCAATGACTTAAAAAACCGAATAAAAAATAGGTGGAAATTCAAGGTTAATTAGCGTTAGTTAAAGTAAAGTTAAAATAATTTATTTATTCTCACAACACATGCAAATATATTTCTTCCCTTTTTTTTGAAACATAACATTTGTCATACTTTTCTACTTTAATTAAAAAAGTTTTTTATAATAATCATCAGCCATTCTATACGTAGTAAATTCGGGAATCACATCATTCATAGCAGTAAATACAATATCTTGCCATTTATCTGGTTGATTATAGTAGGTAGGTATGACACGGTCTTCTAAAATTTTATACAAATTTTCTGTGTCTAACTTATCTTGATCCCAAATAGGCATTTTATAATCTAAAGCGGGAAGCACAAAACAATTCTCTCCATCTTTTTCAAACTCAGGAATCCACCCATCATTAGTTGACACATTTACCGAACCATTCATAGCAGCCGTCATACCACTTGTTCCAGATGCTTCACGGGTTATTCTTGGTGTATTTAACCAGACATCGGAACCACACTTTAATTTTCTAGATAAATCTATTTCATAACCAATAAGTACGGCTAAATTTGGTTCGTATTTAGAATTATGCACTAAATGATTAAATGTGTTGATGGCATCAAAATCAAACGGATAAGGTTTGCCTGCCCAGATAATTTGAATAGGTCTATCCTGATTATGTATGAGTCTTTTAAATCTATCAAAATCATGAAGTAATAAATCGGCTCTTTTATAGGCGGCAAAGCGTCTTGCCCATACTACAGTTAATACATTTGGATTAAAATCCTTGCCTGTTTGCTTTTTTACTTCAAGGAATAATTCTTGTTTTAATTCAAGTTTTCGGGCTTTATAGCTATTAGAATCTTTATTAATCCAAGCTTCCTTTATTTTGTCATCATGCCAAAATTTTTGATTCTGTGCATTTGTAATGGGAATAATATCACAAATACCGTCATAGTCTTTCCACATATCATTGGCCACTTTGGCATGTAGTTTTGATACCCCATTCGCTTTTCTTGACATCCTGAGTGCTGAAATAGTGTAATTGATCATGCCGCCGTTTACCATTTCTCTCTGTAATTCATCATCACTTAAGGTACGCCCAAAAAAGCCACATCTGTTTAAATGCCGTGCTTCTCGTTCTTCATTACCTGCCTTTTCGGGTGTATGTGTAGTAAAAACCATTTGATCTTTAGTGATTCCTCTATCTCTTAAGTAATAAAACGCAGGTAACGCATGGCCTTCATTTAAATGATAGGTGTCTGCTCCTCCCAAAGCCTCTACAACTTTAGCACCTCCAATTCCTAAAACAATACTTTGAGACACCCGTGTTACTGGATTTCGGTCATATAAATGATTAGTTATGGTTCTTGATAAATGATCATTGCCATCAACATCGGTACTTAAAAAGTACATAGGAACCGTACCAAAAATCTCAGGTTTTAAAATATAGGCTCTAACCTTTACATACGGGTTATCATGAAGCTTTACCTCTACTTCAATTCCTGTGTCTTCTAAAAAATCAAAGTGCTTTTCATTGAATTCTGTACGCAACGTTTGATCTTCATTTCTTGCCTGATCATAGTAACCATACTTCCATAGCATACCAACACCGATCATGTTTTGTTTTAACTCATAACCTGAGCGCATATGCGATCCCGCCAGAAAACCAAGACCTCCAGAATATATGTTAAAGGACTGATGAATACCAAATTCCATACTAAAATAGGCTACTTTTTTGCTATACTCAGGGTTAGGTTCATAGGGATGATACCAGGTTGTATACTCTTTATTCATGATTCAAATGTTTTATGCAGTAAACTTAGCCAAAAGAAGTTAATTGATTATATGATAAATATCATCATAACACTATTTTAATATTAAGTTTATAAGAAAAGATTTTCTATAAGACCAATGACCTTAATCTCATTCTATGAAATCAAATAGTCTTTTTTAGAAATTAACGGATAAATTTTTAGTGGTCAATTAATTCAATAGTTCCAATTCAACTAACTCACAAGCCATATCGGTACGATGAAGCCCACTAACTTTAAACAAAGCATTAAATCCGTTTGATTTATCAGGAAGTTTATCTTGAAACTCCTTAAGCCATTGATTTTTGGTAAATAGTTCTAAGGTTGCAATAACACCAATATCATTATTAGAAACAAAATAAAATCTACATGTATTATGATTTGACCAAACACATGAAACCATGGCGTATTCTACCTTACTATTTCTCTTAAATATTGTATTATAAACCTTATTTACGCCATCAAAATCATATTTAAAACCATCCTTGTAAATTGAAAATACGTTACTTTCTTTTAGAAAAAGGGATTTAGAAACATTCATAGTTTTAAATTGACCTATAAAAATAACATGGTTGTCCTGAAAATCATCAAACTTCAAATCACTTTCTAATTGAAGGTTAAACTCACTATTGTTTTTATTGAACCAATCACTAAGTATTTTTGTGCCATAAGGTGCCATTTTACTCATCAAAGTAAAATCAGTGTTTTCAATATTTTCTTCAGGGTTCTTATTCTTATATTTCAATAAATCTTCATCACTGTTTATTTCTTTAAATAGAGTTGCTTGATCTATGCCGTTGTGATTTATTTTCATAACGACATATTGATCTGAAATGACAACCATTTTTGCTGCATCTGAATTAAATATATCACCCCAAATCTTTGAAGTAGGTTGTAGTAATACATTTAAAGCGAAACCCATCAAAACAATTAACGCTACTGAAATTATTAAAATTTTAAGATAGCTTACTGGAATATCAATTGAAGTTAATAGCTTATGTCCTTTATTATATACTTTAGGCGTTATAAAACTAAGGTTATATTGTCCTTTTTTTATCTCGAAAACTAGGTCTGGTTTAATAGTTGGATCAGCATAATAGGCGCGTAATTTTTTTCTAAGCTTAAACATATGTGAACGAACTATACCATCGTTTTTATCGTCAATGTAGTTTTTAGGAAAGAGCTCATAACCAATGGTGTATTCCTTTACATCTTCATGGTTAATGGCTTTATTTACTAAATAACTAAGGAGACTAATACTTGAAGAAGATTTTACAAAAATTGGATGCCGACAAATGTCTTTTAAACAAGTTTCAATATCCTTTTTATCCACTTCAGTATTCATAATTTAAATAGTGATATTTTTACAATCTATCTTATATAATTCATAGTACTTTATATATAAATATTCCTGCTTTTAACTATTAAAACACAGTGGAATTAACTGTTTTACAGATACATTTGCTATTTAAGTCTACACCTTTTTTTAATCTTGTAATGCTTTAGTAAGTATTTATTTTTCGGAAAAGATACTTAGAATTATAAAAAACAACCATATATATAGCAAGAATAAAATGAAGTGCATTTTAAATTATCTTATTATTCTATGTTCTTTTACAAGCAACATAACCCACGCCCAAGTTTGGAAAAATCCTAATGAAAGTATTAACAACCGTGTTAATGATTTGATTTCAAAAATGACTTTGGAAGAAAAAATTGGTTATTGTGGATCAAAAATACCTGGTATTGAGCGGTTAGGAATTCCTGATTATGAATGGTATGGTGAAGCGCTTCATGGTATTATTGCATGGAATTGTACACAGTTTCCTCAAAATATAGCTATGGGAAGTACCTGGAACCCTGACCTGATGTATGAAGTAGCCACAGCCATTTCAAATGAGGCGAGAGCATTAAAAAATATAGGAGAGAAAGAGGTTATGATGTTTTCCCCTACCGTTAACATGGCTCGTGATCCTAGGTGGGGACGAAACGAAGAGTGTTATAGTGAAGATCCATTTCTTATGTCTGAAATGGCACGGATGTATGTAAGAGGCATGCAAGGTAATGATGAACACTATTTAAAAACAGTAACTACAGTAAAACACTTTGTGGCAAATAATATAGACTATAAAAGAGAACAAATACATTCTTATATCAATAAAAAAGATTTATATGAATATTACTTTCCCGCCTATAAAACCTGTATTGTTGATGAAGAGGCCACAGGAATTATGACCGCTTTAAATGGACTTAACGGTATTCCTTGTTCTGCTCATCATTGGCTTGTTAATGGGGTTTTAAGAGAAGAATGGGGCTTTAAGGGTTATGTTATTGCCGACTGGGCAGCAGTACAAGGTATCGAAACCAACATGAACTACGCCAAATCACAGCCAGAAGCAGCTGCTATGGCTATTAAGGCTGGTGTAGACCAAGAGTGTTTCAGAAATAACAAACGTTATGCCCCTATGGTTGACGCTTTAAAACCTGCTATTGAACAGGGATTAATCACAGAAGAAGAATTAGACAATACTGTAAAGAGGCTTATAAGACTTCGTTTTAAAACAGGCGATTTTGATGATGCTAAGTTAAACCCTTATTCCAAAATACCTAAAACAGTTTTAGAATGTGATGCACATAAACAACTGGCTTTAAAAGCTGCCGAGCAATCCATAGTGCTGTTGAAGAATGATAATGTTCTTCCTTTAAAGAAAGACATCGAAAGCATCGCCGTTATCGGTCCGTTTGCAAACAAATGTTGGATGGGTATTTACTCAGGGTTTCCTAAAAATAAAATTAGTCCTTTAAGTGGCATACAAAATTATGCAGATACCAAAGTAAGTTATGCTGAAGGGTGTTATGTAAACACACATTCAGATGATGACATAAAAATAGCTGAAGCTGTTACCCTAGCTAAAAAATCAAAGCAAGTAATTCTTGTTGTTGGAAATGATGAAAGTACTTCAACAGAAAATGTTGATAGAAAATCTTTAAAACTACCAGGAAATCAACATAAACTAATTAAAGCTGTTCAAAACGTAAACCCTAATGTCATTCTTGTTTTAGTGCCTAGTGGGCCCACGGCAATTGCATGGGAACAAGATTATATTCCTGGTATTATCTGTGCTTGGCCAAATGGTCAAGAGCAAGGTACAGCTTTAGCCAATGTATTATTTGGAAATGTAAACCCTAGTGGAAAGCTAACCTCAACATGGTATAAATATGATGAAGATTTACCCGATTTTTACGACTATAATATTCAAACAGGTCGAACCTATATGTACTATAAAGGGGAAGCACTTTACCCTTTTGGATACGGATTAAATTATTCTACATTTAAAATAAACGAGATTTCTACTAGTAACTCCTATTTAAAAAGAGGTGATTCACTTATGGTTTCGGTCAGTATATCTAATATTGGAAAAATGGATGGCGAAGAAATAATACAGGTTTACATAAAGGATGTACAGTCAACACAGATAACCCCAATGAAAGCACTTAAAGGTTTTAAACGTGTGCATGTTGCCGCGGGACAAACAAAAAATGTTGAAATACCAATTCCATATGAAGCCTTTTCTCATTTTGATGTTTCAAAAAATAACTTTGTTGTTGAAGCTGGTGTATTTAAAATTATGGTAGGAAATTCAAGTGTGAATACCAGTTTTATCAAAGAGCTAAATGTTGAAGGCGGGGAAATCCCAAAAATTAAAGTTGGTCAAAAAAGTGGTTATTTTAATACTAACAACCCTAATAGACAAGGAAAATGGGACGATATTTATGAAGATAAATCCTTTTTAACAGCAAATGAAGACTTGAACCAAGATGAATCTGGAATTCTCTTTAATACAACCTTTAATGATCCTGGGTTTTATGTTAACACTTGGGATGCCGAAATTATTTATGAATTAAACAGTCCTAAATCAGAATTTACTTTGATGATGCTATCCAATGAAATTGAGACCTATAATGTAAATGAAAATAACTCCAAGTCTGGAAAGCTTTCTATAAAAATTCCAATTCCACCAGAATACGGAAAAGAGGTTACCCTAAAAGCAATTATAACACAAGGCCATTTAAGCCTCAAGTCAATTAAAATAATACCTCCTAACGATATTAAACCCTACTATATTTACCCACAGAAACAATAACTAATTATACCTATACTAAACTATGAAAATCCCAATATATGCAAGTGTAATAATATTAATGTTTCTTTTACCCAAAAGCCTAATTGCTCAAGCTTTGGGGTATAATAATAATCGAATTGCAATAAGTGCTGATGGTAATAATCAAGCAGATTTTCATCCTGAGGCTCGTTGGCCAAGAGCTGACCCTGATGATTGGGGAGGAACACCAGTGGCTTTATCTTTAATAGCCAAGTTGTCAAAACAAGACAAACTTGTTCATTTTTCTTACAATAACTTTATTGCTGCTCCAAAACACACATCTGAAACTAATTACATGGCAGATGGTGTTAACGGAGCTATTACACGCTGGAACTATGATGCTTCGCGATTTTTTGATGTACCAGAAAACCCTGAAACCGCTATTAAACATTTAGCCTCTGAAATTTCCAAATCTACTGCCCAAGATCCATTATACTTCATTCATATGGGACCCTCAGAATTTTTCTATTTAAGCATAAAGCATGTAATTGAAAATGGAAATATAGAGGCATTGAACCATGTATATGTTATTTCGCATAGCGGCTATAATGATAACCATTTAAGACGTAAATCACATCATACCATGAATCAAGCAATTATCCTTAGTGAAAATCGTATAAAGTATAAAAAAATAAAAGATCAAAACGCTTGTAACATACCAGACAAACTTTGGTGTTCAGGAACTAACTTTACTCCTTTTCATTGGATGAGAGATCATAACGATGAAGGTATTCAATGGTTGTATAGTCGATTACATTTTCATCCAGATAAAAGAGGAGCAGATGTTTCTGATGCGGGTATGGTATATTATCTTTTATTAGGTGATGAGGATGGTAATTTGACCAAGTTAAAATCCTTGTTTAATAATGGTATTCTTGAAAAAAAGAAGGTTGAAGAAAAAAATGGATTATTGGTTTTTGAAGCTGAACGATTTAATATTAAGGGTAAATGGAAATTAGGGTTCCATTCAAGTGCTTCTAGCGGCAAATTTATTTATTATGATGGGGCCAACGCCTATGAAAAACCAGATGTTAAAAATAAAATTTCATATACCTTCAAAATAAACACTCCGGGCAATTATACCGTTAAATGGGTGATGCGACAACCTAAGGATGAGCGAGGAACGGATAAGGGTAATGATGCTTATGTTTATCTATCTGATGATATAGGATTTGCTGGATCACATAACCTAACCCAGTATGAAAAATTTTATGGTAGAAGTCAAAATGACTTTGTTTTAAATGGTGTTGCTGAAGTAAAAACAGACCATAAGTGGTTAACAGCAAAATTCAAAAAGCCTGGAGAATATACCATTAATTTGATTGGTAGATCTCATGGGCTTCAAATTGATAGAATTGTAATGTTTAAGGATTTAACTTTAGAACAAGTAGAAAGTCAAATTAAAGAAATAACTGAGACATCAAAGTAGATTTGGACGAGGGTAAAATGCTATATGAACTTTTTTTAACAGGATTAACTACAGCATATTAGTTACTTTCCGATACAGAAATTAGCAAATATATTGCCTAGTAAATCATCGTTTGTAATTTCACCTGTAATTTCTCCAAAATAATATAATGCCTGACGGATATCTATGGCTAACAAATCACCTGACAATCCAGATTCTAAACCATGTTTTACTTTTTTTATCTCATCTAAAGCTTTAAGTAATGAGTCATAATGTCTTGTATTTGTAATAATTGTGTCGTTATTTCTTAAAGCGCCGGTATTTACAAAGCTTAGCAATTTTTCTTTCAAGGACTCTACACCTAATCCTGTCTTTGCAGACAGTAGTTCTACTTCTTTTATTTGAGATTTCAAATTATGGGTTTCAACTTCATTAAGTTTATCGACCTTGTTGGCAATTATTATGAGTGGTTTTTGAGGATATTTATTTTTTATTTTTTCTATTTCTACAATCAAATTTTTAAGCATTTCTTCTGAAGTACTACTTTCTAAGGCATCAAACAGATAAACGACAACTTGAGCTTGATCAATTTTTTCAAAAGTTTTTTTGATTCCAATACTTTCTACTACATCTTGTGTTTCTCTAATTCCAGCCGTATCTATAAATCTAAACCCAATACCTCCAATAGAAATCTCATCTTCAATGGTGTCTCTTGTGGTTCCAGCAATATCAGAAACAATAGCACGTTCTTCATTTAGTAATACATTTAAAAGGGTAGATTTACCCACGTTAGGTTCTCCAACTATGGCTACAGGAATCCCGTTTTTAATTACATTTCCAACAGCAAATGAATCAATTAAACGCTTTAACACAAAACTAATACGTTCTGTTAATTCTTTAAACTGTGTCCTATCCGCGAATTCTACATCTTCTTCTGCAAAATCAAGTTCCAGTTCTATTAAAGAAGCAAAATTTAAAAGTTCTTCACGCAGTTTGGCAATTTCAGATGAAAAGCCACCACGCATTTGTTGCATCGCTACTTGGTGCGATGCTTCATTATCTGAAGCAATTAAATCAGCAACAGCTTCTGCCTGGCTCAAATCTAACTTTCCATTTAAAAATGCACGTAATGTAAATTCTCCTGCAGATGCCATTCTACATCCTTTTCTTAAGAAGAGTTGAATAATTTCTTGTTGAATATAGTTTGATCCATGACAAGACACTTCAACCACATCTTCACCTGTATACGAATTAGGGTTTTTAAATACCGACACCAAAACTTCATCTATTGTTTTCAATCCATCAACAATATGACCTAAATGAATGGTATGGGTGTGTTGATTGCTAAGATGCTTATTACTTTTTACTGACTTAAAACATGTGTCAGCAATAGCGATGGCTTTCTTGCCGGACAGGCGAATTATAGCTATAGCTCCTGCACCTGCAGGTGTTGCCAATGCAACTATGGTATCTTGATTTATCATGCAACAAAAATACTAAAAATGCCTGCTGAAATTATTAATACTTGTACTGAAATCTAATGCTTATTAAGCCAAATCCATATAAAAGACAATAACTTATAACTTGACAAACCCTAGACAAAAATCATTTGTTATAGTATAATCAAGATTTATGCTCCTCTACAAAAGTGCATACTACTATTTTTACATAAAATTTTAATTCTTATTTAAATAGCATGTTGAAAAATCATTTTTTATTTATAACAATATTAAGCCTTTTTATATTCTCATATTCTTGCAGTAAGAGCGATGACAATAACCAAGAGCCTGAAAAAGAAATAGACGAAACACCTCCTACCATTACTTGTATGGACAACATTCATGTGACCATTGCTGTTCACAGCGATGGCACCGAAGTGAATTATGATACTCCAGTAGGAACAGACAACTATTCGGGAGCAAAAACAAAACAGACATCTGGTTTAGCCTCTGGTTCAAAATTTCTTTTAGGAACAACAACCAATACCTTTGTAGTTACAGACGCTGCTGGGAACGAATCCTCATGCAGTTTTGATGTAATTGTGTCATATCCTGAAGAAAACATGCCATATTCAGTTGATGGGCTATCTGCTGCCCCTGTGGGAAAAAAATGGATTAAGGTAGAAGAATTATCGGATGAATTTAATGGAGCTGAATTTGATGACACAAAATGGCACAGAGATCCTGCATCAGACCCCTTTGGTTGGTACGGACGACCTCCTGCTCTATTTGAATCTGACAATGTAAGTGTTAACAATGGATATCTAAATATTACAGTTGAAAAGTTCGATTCTCCAAAAACTGTGAACAATAAATCATGGACTTATGGGGGTGCTATTTTACGTTCAAAAAGCAAAGCGAAATATGGACAGTATTATGAGTGTAGAATGCAGGCTAATAAAACAGTCATGTCTTCAACATTTTGGATAGCATACCCTCAAAATTGTACTACTGGGCCTATAAGAAAGCTTGAATTGGATATTCAAGAATGTGTAGGGCGTATTCATGAAGGTACACATAGTTGGGCTTCCAATTTTGCAAATATTTATGCATCAAATACTTGGAGACATGATAGAGCATGTGACACTGAAGTTGATGGTGCAAAGCAATCCCCTGCTAAAACAATACTAAACGAGAAAAACAATTCCAGATTTTTTGTCTATGGATGTTGGTGGAAATCTCCAAATGAAATGATATTCTATCTTGATGGAAAACAAACACATACCATAACAAACCCTCCTGCAGATTTTGATATTGAAGGATATATTACCATGGCTATTGAAACCTATGATTGGAACCCTATAGATAGTAATAATGATATTATTGCAACAGGTTCTATCGATGATAGAACGACCAAATATGATTGGGTAAGAACATGGAAATTGGAAGACCAATAGAACATGACCACAAACTTTTAACAAAAAAGGCTTAACTATAGCAGTTAAGCCTTTTTTATTTATTAAATAATTACCTGAAATTATGCTCTATAATGCTTTGAAAACAAACATAATGCGCTAAACGCTACAGAAGATAAACACCATCTGATTTTATATCTATCTTTTTTTGTTTATACAGATTTCCAATCGCTTTTTTAAAATTCTTTTTGCTCATTTGCAAAACCTCTTTAATGGCTTCTGGGTTCGATTTATCATTAAGAGCCATAAAACCGCTATTATCTTGAAGTTCTTGAAGTATACGCGCAGCATTGGGTTCAATATTTCTATACCCTACTTGCCCTAAAACAATATCTAATTTATTTCCAGGACGAATTTTTTTTACAATCCCTTTTAGTTTATCACCTACACTTAAATCCTGAAAAATATTGTCTTTATAAATTAAACCCGCATGTTTTTTATTCACTATGACGTTCATGCCAATATCAGAAGGATGCGACACAATTAAGTCTACCTCATCAAATTGATTTACAGTTAGGTTTTTATTATTTAAAAATCTATTGGTTTTACTTGAGGCGACCAAACGGTCTGTTCTCTCATCTAAATAGCAATAAACAAGGTACCACCCACCTGGTTTCATTTTAAAAGCCTGCTCTTTAAAAGGGCAAAACAGTTCTTTTACTAATCCCCAGTCAAGAAATGCACCAAATTCAGTCACCTGATTACATCGCAACAAACCAAAGTCTCCACATTCTATAAAAGGCATGTCTGTTGTAGCCACTGGTCTTTCTTCATTATCTAAATACACAAAGACCTTTATCTTATCCCAAATTTTAAATTGCTCTGGAACATATCTGTTAGGCAGAAGAACCTCGTTGTTGTCTTCATCAACTAAATATATGCCGTGATCTGTTTCACGGAAAATTTCCAATGTATTTATTTCTCCTAATTTTATCATGCGGCAAAGGTAATGATATTCAAGAAAGTTACATTTTATTTAAAACTAAAAAAGCGACACGTAAATGTGTCGCCTTTTATAGTCTCAGTGTATACTAATAAGCTGATTCTTTACCAAAATGCTTGGTTAGTAAATAATATACCACAGCTCTGTATTTATTTCTATTTGATTTTCCATATTGTTCCATGACAGCTGCAATACCCTCATCTAAATTATCTCCTTCACTTAAACCTAGCTTTTTAATAAGGAAATTATTTTTTACCGTTTCAAGTTCTGATTCATCTGATCCTGATACGGTAGAAGCATCTGCATTATATATTGATGGTCCGCAACCCACAGTCACTTTGGTTAATAAATCCATATCGGCATCAATACCACATTTGTCTTTTAAATCTGCCGCGTATTTAACAATAAGTTCGTCTCTTTTACTCATAATACATTTTTGTTTTAAAATTAGTGAATGATTAATAACTGTTTTAAAGATACTAATTTTAAGAAACAGCTAGGACCAAAAAGTCACAATTTTATTACCTAATAAATTCAAAATACTCTAAAAGAATTTTATCATTTAACGTTCTAGGTGTGAATACTTCTAATACTTTAGGCGAATTACTTGATGTATAAAATAAGTTGAGGGCCTTAGCGAGGTCAGTTTCATTTGACACACTTTCATAGTTTAACCCATACATGTTACAAATATGTTCGGCTGTTAAAGAATGACTCGTTTCAAAATATGTGTCGAAATTTTCAGTGTTTTTTTGCCCTGGTAAGATTCTAAAAATACCGCCCCCTTGATTATTCACTACAATAACGCGGAAATGTGATGGAATATAATTATTCCAAAAGGCATTGCTGTCATAAAAAAAGCTTAAATCACCAGTAATAAACAAAACAGGTTTTTCACTAGCCACGGCGCACCCAATAGCCGTTGATGTACTCCCATCGATGCCACTAGTACCTCTATTACAATACACTTCAATGTCCTTTTTCACCTTAAATAATTGCATATAACGGATAGCCGAACTATTACCTGACTGCAAAATATAATGTTCTGGAACCGATTTTAAAATCTCACTAAACACTTTAAAATCTGAAAAAGGAATATTGTTAACATAAGCTTTGTGCCGTTTCAATCGGTACTGCTTTAGTGCCAGCCAGGTTTCTTTGTACCTGCTTTTTACATAGTGAGTTATTCTTGGTAAAAACGTTTCAAAGAATATATTTGGAGCTATCTCAAAATGATTATTTAAACAAAAGAAGGTATCATTTGCTGCTTTCTCATCAATATGCCAATGATGTTTGGGTTTATGTTTTCGTAGTAATTGCTTTATTTTTTTTGATACTATTAATCCACCAAACGTAACCAAAATATCTGGAGACAGCGCTTTTTGTTCTTCGTCTGTTAATGGTGCTATAAGCTGGTCTATACTCGGAAAAAAGTTTGAATGATGTAAATTTGATGTGGTTTCAGTTAACACAATCACACTATCATCTTCGGCAAGTTCATCTAACCATTTTTTTTCAAATTCAGAAGGCCCAAGAACACCAACCAATATCATTTTCTTTGATGCCGAATTCCAATCTTCTAAAGCAGATTGCAAAACATAATCTTCTATTTTTGATGGTTTAACCGTTGAATCAATATTTCTAGGCGATACGCTAATTTTATCAACAAGTTCATACAGCGGTTCATCAAAAGGAATATTAATATGCACAGGGCCCTTCTTAGAAATTGCGGTATTTATGGCTGTATTAATACCTTCCTCATTATAGGTTTGAATATCTTTCTGTAAACCCAAAAATCGTTCAAATTTATCTTCTAAATTCTTGAAAATTGGTAGCTCTTCATGACCCGGAATATTCATTTCATCTTTTAAATCGAGCTTTAAATTAGCAGAGAATAAAATATGATTTTCAAAAACATAGCGCTGATTAATGGTTTGACCATCGCCAATACCTATTAAATGTTTAGGTCTGTCTGCCGATAGAACAATTAATGGTATATCACTGTAAAAAGCCTCCGCTACGGCTGGATAATAATTCAACAAAGCACTACCAGATGTACAAACCACAGCCACAGGTTTTTTTAATTTCTGAGCAATTCCTAAGGCAAAAAACGCCGCACAGCGCTCATCTACAATGCTATAGCAATTAAAATATGCATCATTTGAAAAGCCTATGGTTAACGGTGCATTTCTACTGCCTGGAGAAATAACAATGTGTTTTAATTCTTTGGTTTTACAAAGCTGAATAACGGTTTGAGCGAGTGGAATTTTTGGGTATTTCATGAAACTATAATCAATTCCCCAAAAGTAATAAATAGGCTAATTATAGCGCCTTTTTTATAACTAAAGATTTAGCTACCGTTTCCTGCCATTCTTTTTCAGCATTCGAGTTTTCAGTAATTCCTCCACCTACATAAATAGTTGCTTGATTTTCTTGGATTTGCATACAACGTAAATTTACATAAAGCTGGGTGCTTTTTTTAGTCATGGCATAAGCTCTATTTTCTATATTTCGAACCCTACCTTTAGGCGCCAAAATAATATGTGCATTAAGCTCTCCTAAAAAGCCAGTATAAAACTCACGTTTATAATGTTCATTCTGCAAAATAAATGTCTTAGCAACTTCCTTAGGAACGCCACAAACAGCTGGTGTAGGATGAATAGTATTAATAATAGATTGTAAGGGGATATTATCTTTTAACCTTGCAGACACCATAGTTTTTAAATGTACCAAATGACCTGCTTTAACCGTTTCAACATCAGATAACTTGATACTGTCCGTGACCGATTTTAAATTATCAACAATATAATCAGTGACGTATTGTTGTTCCTTTTTTTCTTTGTTCTGCCATTCTACCTCTAATGTCCCCTGATATTCTTGCGTGCCAGCCAACGCCATCATAGAAAAGTTTTTACCTTCAATCTTAAGTAAAGTTTCTGGCGTGGCACCAAGCCATAGGCCAACTTTAGGGTGAAACCAACAATACACAAAAGCAGCGTTATAAGTCTTCAAAAGTTTTTTAAAGGTGGTTATAAGATTGAATTCATCCAGATGTTTTGTTTCTTTTCTTGAAAGCACAACCTTTTTTAAACTGGTTGATTTAATGGCTTTTATACCTTGATTAACCAAGTGTATGTGTTGTTTTCTTTCAAATTGATTTTCATACATATGATGTTCATCAAAGGCAATATGCTCATTAAACTCTAAGTCTACTTCTTCAAAATCAGAACAACTTGAGGGTATTAAAACGGTTTGTTCCTGAGCATTAAAAGGGGAAAAAACAAAACCAGATTCAGAAAAATCACTTGTGCAATGTAAGTCTGACGTATTTTGAAACCTACCAAAAACTTTAGTTTGTTTTGGCTTTCTATACATTACAAATGGTAATTGATTGCCGAAATGATTTTCAACCTTTTGAAAAAACTTTCCTAAATTCATTATTACTTTTTAGGTAAAGAGATTGTAGTGAGTTTACACAAAGAAATTAAATTATCATCATCATCTGTAACTCTTATATTCAAAAGCTGGGTGGTTCTGCCTTTGTGTAAAAAATTCGCTTTTGCAAAAACATAACCGTCCTTTACACTTTTTAAATGATTTCCAGACATTTCAATACCACGAACAAAAAACTTTTCGACATCTATAAAAATATGTGAAGCAAAACTACCTACACTTTCAGCTAGGGCAAAAGTAGCTCCTCCATGTAACACACCATCTACTTGATGATTTTTGGAGCTAACAGGCATTCTGGCTACTAAAAAATCATCACCAAAATCAATTATTTCAATTTCAAGCGTTTCCATTAATGTATTCTTACAAAGCGTATTGCATTGTTCTAAAACATCTTTTTTAGATAATTTCATATAGAATTCGTCTTTTAATTGAGCTGCTAAAGTACAAAAAGCATAAATAATTATTTTAAGTTTCGCTTTCAATTAAGGATTTTTATATTGCCGCACTTTAATGCAATAATTTGTGGAGATGACCTATTTAGAAAATCAACGCGTAAAATTAATAACACTTAATTTATCAAATTACCTACAGGTTTCTAAGATTGCTATGCAAAAGGATTTGGTTCAATTTTCTCCAAGTAAAATAGATAGTCCTGAAGATTTCAAGAGCTATGTTGAACAAGCAATAGCTGATGGTTCAAATAACACTGCTATTCCTTTTTTGATTTATGACAAACAAGCTAATGCCTATGCGGGAAGTACGCGCTTTGGAAATATGCATTGGAAAAATAAAGTTTTACATATTGGGTGGACATGGATAGGCAAACAGTTTCAAGGCACAGGATTAAATATTCATGTGAAGTTTTTGATGCTTGAGCATGCATTTGAAACACTAAATTTTGATAAGGTAGAATTTAGAGTGGATGAACGTAATAGTCGATCAAGAAAAGCGGTAGAAAAACTAGGAGCTACTTTAGAAGGCATTTTAAGAAAAGACACTCTGATGCCTGACAGTTTTAGAAGAAATACCTGTTGCTATGGTATATTAAAGGAAGAATGGCTCGTGGCTAAAACACATATTTTAAAACATCTTCACTCTAAATAAGACTACCACAATTCAAAACCATACGTGGCTTGAATTGTGGTAGTTTTAAATTATAGAAAACAAAGATTTGAGGTTATTTTTTATCGCCATCTTTTTTAAACTGTCCTAAAACTTTTTTTGCATAAGGCCCAGCAACTTGTGAAGCAGAATCTGGGTCTGTAATACTTGACGCCACAACTGCTACTAACTGACGATTATCTGTTCTATCTAAATCATAAATCACCGTTTCTAATTTATAAATATCAGACTCATACGTTCGTTGCGAACTAGGAATATAACTACCACCAAAACCATAAGGCGAATAGAATGCCCCATAATAGCGACCAAAACCGCCATAATAACCATAATACATAGGATAATAGCCCCCAGTTACGTAACCTCCTGACTCTTGAGTAACCATTTCTGTTTTTACATCTTTCACCACAGTTAAAACAATGGTTTCAAAACCATCCTTTTTAAACCTACTTACCTGACCATCAATCTGCTCGTCAGTTAGTTTTTCATTAAGTTTAATATCAGGATATTGGTTATAACTAGCTACGGCATTGATCCCCTCAGTCTTTAACTTACTTACTATTTCTTGCTCAAATAATTGTCTAGATGCTAAATCATCCATTCTTGCCATCACCAGCATTTTATCCCCTTTGATATCTCTCACGTCCGGTGCACTCCAACTATCTGTAACACTAATTGATGGTCCACAATTATGAAGAGCTAACGTTAGAATAAATAATGTAAAAATTTGCAACTTTCTTTTCATGATAATGTAATTTTAAATTTTTCTGTTAATAATATATTTATAAGATTAATATTTCACCAAATTATTGATTTCTCAATGTGGTTCACTAATAATAGGGCAAACCTTTTACTAAACCCCTAATTTAAATTAAAAATATTAAAGACCTATCGTTTTTATTTCAAATGATGAATGTTTCACTATTAGAATTACATATATTTTGTATGCTATGGTAGAGTTATGAAATAATGTAGACATTAACTGTACTTTGTATTCTAAGAAGTTTATAATATCAGCTGTAAATATGTTAGAAGCGAACGCTTAATGAAACAAAAAAAGAACCAACTCAATTAGAGTTTCAACGCAGGACGACCATCACACTAACCACCTAAAATAAAAAAGGCATTGCATTATTATGCAATACCTTTTAAAACTAACTAAACCAAACTAATACTAGTATTAAAATTTACGGCATTAAAACAGCATCAACTACATGAATAACCCCATTTGTTGCTTGAACGTTTAATAATTCTGGAATTAGCATAGCATTACCATCAATCGTTAAACTACTTAAGTCAAGATCAAAATTGCCATTTAAAGTGGTTACAGATCCACTTGATAAATCACTAGAGTACACACGACCTTCAACCACGTGATAAAGTAGTATGTTTGTTAAAACTGTTGTATCAAGACCTTGAATGACTCCTTTAGCTTCTTCTAAATCTGATAAATTCAAGAAGTTGAGAAATGCCTGATTTGTTGGAGCAAATACGGTAAAAGGCCCTCCATTTGATAAGGTATCTCCTAAACCTGCAGCATTTGCCGCAGTAAGCAATAATGAAAATTCAGGATCAAAACTTGCAGCAGTTTCAACCAAATTCATTGTAGGCGGCATTAAAACCTTATCAATAGCATGGATAACACCATTAGTAGCTTGAACATTAGATATTTTTACTTTTGAATCATTAATATAAACCATGGGAGCCATATCTAAATTCACATATACTGCAGCTCCGTTTAACGTAGGAACAAAACCGTTCATTAACTGATTACTAAACACATACCCATCAACCACATGATACAGAAGAATTTGAGTTAATACATCCATTGGAATATCGTCTAGACTATTATAAGGTGTTGCCTCCAATAAATCCATAAATGCCTTGTTTGTAGGAGCAAAAACAGTAAAGGGGCCACCGTCTGTTAATATACCTCCAAGATTTGCTTTAACAACAGCATCAAATAAAATAGAAAAATCATCACTAGACCCCGCAATACCTGCTATGGTTAAATTTGGTGGAAACAAAACACTATCTATAACATGAACTACACCATTTCTCGCTTTTATGTCTGCCATAGTTACCTTTGCATTGTTTATAAGTACACCATTATCAATATTTACAATGACATTAGCTCCATTTACGGTTGTAACGGGTCCATTTTCTAATTGATTACTGTAAACTGTCATACCAACGGCATGGTAAAGCAATATATCTGCCAAATTTTCTACTTCCGTTACATTTTCGGTTGTTATGCCTAAGGCTGCAAAAGCCATATCTGTTGGAGCAAAAACTGTTAGTCTATTTCTAGAAACGGTACTTGCCAACTTCGTTCTAGCAAGGGCTTTGCTAAGAACGTCAAAAGTGGGGGTATAATCGCCTTCCTTATTGTTTAACATTTTAGCCGTGCTTGATTGCCCTTTATTAAAACTTTCAAGTACTTCCACTATACTTGGTAAATCAGAATTGAGATCAGCAGTTTCAGCCTCTTGGTCACTACATGAAAAACCAAGAAAACTAATTAACAAAGCAGAGAGAAAATACAAATAGATTTTAGGGAGTCGATTTACTGTTAATGCTGTTTTCATAATTTTGTTTAATATTTTATCATTTTTATCAAACATAATAATTTTGTTTAATTTATTTTTAAAAATAATAAACATTTTAGATAAAGTGACAAAAAAAGACGCTTAAATACGTCTTCTATCTACCCCCATAAGCTTTAATATTAATTTGTGAATCTTTTAACAATATCTCTTGTTGGAAGAATTTTAGTAGTATGTTCAATACTTGGCCCAGCCACCCAAACGGTTTTATAAGTTGCTTTGGTTGCCGCATGCTTTGTAGCATTCATACCGATAGTAAATCGTATCATTTTAACCCACTTTTTAAGCCTTTTATTTTTATTTAATAGATTTTCTAGCCAAGTTGCTTTTGTTCCTATTTTTTGAACATAAGGGGTATTAATTACAGTACATGGTGTACCTGAAATACGTTCTGTCATAACAATATCATCGGCTCCATAATCTACACAAGCTTGTTTGTATTCGTCGGTTACTGCAGCCTCTATAGAAGCTATAAACGGACTTCCTACTGACACACCTTGAGCACCGTAGCTCAACATTTTATCAATATCTTGTTTACATCCCACCCCACCTGCTGATATAATTGGAATTTTACAGTGTGTACTTAACTCCTTAATCAATTCCTCAGGTGACTTATCACCACGATGTCCTCCTGCTTGATTATTGACTGCTATAATAGCGTCTGCTCCCAAGGCTTCAACCTTTTTCGCAAACTTTAAATCAACCACATCACAGAACACTTTTATATTAGCTTTGTGTGCTTGAATTATGGTTTCTTCTGGGCTACCCAAGGAGGTTATAATAAAATCACAACCTTCTTCACAAATGACTTCTAATTGACCTTTATACTTAATATTAGATTTATTGACAATTAAATTGAAGCCAAATGAACCACCTTCAACTTTGGCCTCCTTTAAAGCTCGTGCTGCTAATCGTAATTCATCAAGCGTTCTATAGTTAAGGGCAGGAATACATCCTGCAATACCACTATTCATGGCTTCTTTTACCATAGATACATTGGAAACCAAGAACATAGGAGCCTGAATTATGGGATATTTAATGTGTAGTAGTTCGGTAAGTTTAGTTGACATGTGTACTTTTTTCAAATATAAAAATATTATGCATGCATAACAACTATGTTTGCATAATAAAATCAGTTTAAAAGTTGACATTATGATTTTTATCATTTTTTTATTATGCATGCATAGTTAATTTTATGAGTAAATAATTCTAAACAATATGAAAACCATTGTAAATATTTTTATCGGACTCGTAATAAGCAGTAGCTTAAGCGCTCAAACGGTTAATCTTCCCGAAACTTTAATTGACATAAACTATAAATACATAGCATCGCAAAACACGAATAATGCACAAAATCACGTGAAACTTCTGGAAGATGAAGTTTTAAATTTTAATCATAAAGAGGAATTGTTTGATCAATATGATGATGCCCATGACGTTTATACCGTATCATTTAATATTCCGAAAGGAAAAATCATTGCGGCTTACAACAAAAATGGAAAGATTATAAGAACTATTGAAAAATATAGCGACGTACGATTGCCTTTAGAGGTTATGCAAGCTATATCAAAACGTTTTCCTAATTGGGGCATTATTGAGGACGCCTACCTTATTAAGTATCATTGTGAGGCCGATTCATTAAACCAAGAATACAAAATTAAGATTAAAAATCAGGATCAAATTCTTATTGTAAAAACAGATGAAAAAGGATTATTCATTTAATCTATAAATCGATAATAACCACATTTTAAATAAGCCCCTTCTGCAAACCCAACGGGATGATCAAGATCATGGCCTGTTTTAAGTATCGTTTTAAAGGCTCTCTTACTTGAAGCCAAGGCATGTGTGTTAATCTCAAAAAAGTCTTGCGTTAAAACTCTTGATGAGCAAGACGCCATAACCAAAAGACCTTTTGAAGCAGTTAACCTTTCCCCGAGTTGTGCCAGTTGTTTATATTTTTTCTTGGCCAAATCTACTTCAGATGCCTGTTTCGCAAAACTTGGCGGGTCAATAACTACAACGTCAAAAGTGATACGTTTTTTTATCAGCTTTTCTAGTGCTTCAAAAGCATCTCCAGCTATCGTTCTATGAATACCATTGTACGTGTTTAGTTTCCCATTGGCTATGGCAATATCAAGCGCTTGTTTACTAATATCTAAACTGGTAACCTCTTTAGCATTATTGGCTAAAGCGTGTACCGAAAAGCCGCCAGCATAAGAAAACACATCTAAAACCGTTTTACCGCTACTCCACTCACCTACTTGTTTTCGGTTCGCTCTATGGTCTAAAAAATATCCTGTTTTATGTCCCTTAATGACGTTGGCCGAAAAATGAACACCATGTTCTACAAATTGAACAACCTCATTATTTAAGATACCATATATAACTTCGCCATTTTTTAATTGATGATGTTTTGATTGTTCCAAACTTCGGCTTAATCTTAAAACAATGGTTTTGGCTTTTGAAGTTGCTTGTAACTTCGGAATAATGACCTCTAAATACGGTAACCAAATTTCTGAATATAATTTAACCACTAAAACTTGCGCATAAACATCCGCTATTAATCCAGGAAAACCATCATTTTCTCCAAATAATAATCGGTAACTATTGGTATCTGTTTGAAGTAGTTTTTCTCGTTTTGCGAAAGCTTCATCTATCTTTTTTTGAAAAAACACGTTATTTATATCCACTCTTCTGGTACCAGAATGCAGCATTTTAATTCGAATGGGCGATTCTGCATCAAATAACCCCAAACCAATTACTTTATTTTTATTTTTTCCGAAAATTACGGCTAAATCCCCAGATTGAGCATCCTCATTAATTTTTATAATACTATTTGAAAACACCCAAGGATGCCCTTGCAACACAAACTTTTCGCCTTTTGCATTTAGTTTAACCGCTAGGCGTTTTGGTCTGTAATTAGCTTTAATTTTTAAGGAGTATGACATGTAATTTAATTGGAAATGCCAAAAGTATAGTTTTTCTAAACATTAGTCTTAATTAGTTGATATAACAACTACATTTTATCGTTTAAAAACGAAAGTGCCTTTAAAATTGGTAGTAGCTATCACCCCTTCTTCTTCTATGACCTCTGTTTCTGAAAAACTAATAATCAATTTATGATTACTCAATTCTAGTATTTTCATAATTGTGGTTTCACCATTATTAGTTACAAAAAGCTGATCTCCTTCAAGACTCCATGTGCCATCTTCTATAAAATTGGTTTCATTGATTTCTTCAGTTGTAGTAAAGCCATTAATAGTGTAGGTAAGTTTTAATCCATAACTTCCCTTTGAAACTAAGGTGTTAGGATTCTCATTAAAAGTTAATGTGTTATTCATATTAAACCCCTCTCCTGTGAAATCTGCCTTTATGGTTTGTCCAGATTCAGAGGATTCAACTGTTCCATCATAAGTCATGCCCGTTCCTTGCCAAACCCCAATAATACTAGCTGAAATTTTTGAATTCTCACTTTCTGAATCTTTTGAACAAGAAAATGTAACAAAAAGAATAAGACTTAATATGATTAATTTTTTCATAATTTTGATTTTCTTACAATTTACAAGAAATATAAAAACGAACAAATAATGAATTATAATTTGCGCATAATCACACTTATTATCATTACAATAGTCTACTCCTGTGATGGTAATTCTGAATTCATTGAAAATTTGTGGGTAAATTCAAAACGGGTAGATTGTGTTGGTGTTGTACTTCAAAAATGTTATCAGATTCAAGCGAATGAGAAGATTAATGATGAAGATTGGCGTTTCTTTTATGGAGAAATTGAAGGCTTTGACGATTTATAGGAGGAAGGTTATATTTACAATATTTCGGTTAGTATAAAAACTATAGCCAACCCACCCGCAGACGGAAGTTCCATAAGATATAAACTTTCTAAAGTGAACAGCAAAACTTCTAAATAGCAAAGAAGAATTGACGCTTTAAACGTTAATATAGTAGATTGTATTTTTGGTTAAATGACTCAAATGCTGTTTTTTAGCTAGGTTTATAAAAAGATAAACAGTATTTTTGTAAATACACTAATTACCAGCAAAGTAATTGCGTTTAAACTTTTTTCGTTTTCCCTAGAGCTAGTTATAGTTTTTAACCAACTATAAACACTAGAAAATAATGGTCTTTTCTAAGGAAAACAGCTTGTTTTTATTACAAAAAAATGCTCTCTTTAGAGAAGCTTCTGGTGATCAGATAACCCTGTTATTAAGAGATTCTGAATTTAAAATATTTAAAAAGCGTACATGCTTTGTAAACTCTAAACTCATAACAAATTTCTTTTATGTCATTTTTGATGGTCGTATAAAAGTGTATTTCTATGATGAATCTAAAGACCGTAAAATCACCCTTTTTATATTAACCAGACACGACGTATTTAACGTTTACAGACTTTTGGATTATAAATCTTTTAACATTTTTTACGAGACCCTTGATGATTTAAGTGTTATGCAAACACCTATTTCTGTTTTTAAAACATGGGTATCAAAAAACCCTAAATTTAATGCCGCTATCCTTCACTATCTAATATTGAAAATGAGCACCTTAGAAAAATATGTTACAGCCTCATGTTTAGATAGTACGACTACAAAGCTTGCCAGAGTTCTATTAAATAATGCTTCTTCAAACAAAAGCTTAATTGACGGTTTACCGCATAAAGAAATAGCGCAATATATAGGTACAACAAGAGCTGTTTTAAACAGACATCTTCAAAAATTTAAGGATGACGGTATCATTGAAATTCAAAATAAGACAATAACAATTAGAAATTTAGAGTTGCTAAAGAAACATCTATAATATCTGAGCAAAGTGCTACTCAAGTAGCATTTATTTAGCTTTTATATAGGTATATTTATGCATCATAAATTCTTGCTCTCTCAATTATCTTTGATTAATAGCTTATTATTTGTTTAATTTAATTCCTATTATCATGAAAAAGCTTTTAATCATTCTATTCCTTTTTGGGTTTACAGGTTTTGTATACTCACAAATCGCATTTAATCACAAACCCACAAAATTAGATACACGGGAAACATTTAGAACCAAACCTATGGCCAAGTCTAATGTTGTGAATACTAATTATCACAATGCCATTATTCTAACAACGCAATCAGACCGCGTAAAATCACTTGAGCAAAGAGTAGCCAACTACAATATTACCAAGCAGGACATATTTAAAGAAAAACGAAATACCTACGCTATTAATTTTAAAGACCCTAACTATAATGGAAGAATTAATGCTTACTTTAATAAAGAAGGGCAACTTATAAAATCTTATGAATTATTTAAAAATGTAAAACTTCCGCATGCTATATGGAACAAAATTTATAATGAATATCCAGAGTCAGTTATTCAAAAAACAGTTTATCGAGTACACTATTCTATAGTAAATGGAACTAGTAAACAGTATAAAGTTACTATCATTCAAAACAATGAAAAAAAGCAAGTGAAATTAGATGGTAATGGTAATTTTATATAAATAAGTATGTGGTATTTAAAATAAAAACGCAACCTATTTGGTTGCGTTTTTACTTATTATGCTATGTTTTAACAGACTTATTTTACTTCTTCAAAGTCTACATCCTCAACATCACTGCCTTCAGATGCGCCTTGATCTCCCGCTGCTCCTGCATCAGGACCTGGCTGAGCTCCACCTGCTTGCTGTGCTTCGGCTTGTGCTTTGTACATTTCTTCTGAAGCTACCTTCCATGCTTCATTAATCTTATCTAAAGCTGGAGTAATTAAAGCTAAGTCTTTAGATTCGTATGCTTTTTTCAACTCCTCTAAAGCTTCCTCAATAGGCTTCTTTTTATCATCTGATAATTTATCACCAAACTCTTCTAATTGTTTTTCCGTTTGGAAAATCATAGAATCAGCTTCATTTAATTTTTGAGCCTGTTCTGCAGCAGCTTTATCTGCTTCAGCATTAGCCTCGGCGTCTGCTTTCATTTTTTGAATTTCTTCTTCAGTTAAACCAGAAGACGCTTCAATTCTAATGTCTTGTTTCTTACCAGTTGCTTTATCTTCGGCAGATACTTTTATGATACCGTTGGCATCAATATCAAATGTCACTTCAATTTGCGGTGTACCACGACGTGCTGGTGGAATACCATCTAAGTGGAAACGTCCAATCGTTTTATTATCTGCTGCCATAGCGCGTTCACCCTGTAATACGTGAATTTCTACTGATGGCTGATTATCAGCGGCTGTTGAGAATACCTGAGATTTCTTTGTTGGAATAGTGGTGTTTGCTTCAATTAGCTTAGTAAACACATTACCCATAGTTTCTATACCAAGAGATAATGGTGTTACGTCTAATAACAGTACATCTTTTACATCTCCAGTTAATACACCTCCTTGAATTCCAGCTCCTAATGATACTACTTCATCCGGGTTAACTCCTTTACTTGGTGCTTTTCCAAAGAATTTCTCTACAGCTGTTTGTACTGCAGGTATACGTGTAGAACCACCAACTAAGATCACCTCATCGATATCACTTTTACTTAATCCAGCAGCTTTAAGTGCAGATTCACATGGTGCAATTGTACGTTTTACTAAATCATCAATTAATTGCTCAAATTTTGAACGCGTTAAGGTACGTACCAAGTGTTTTGGTCCACTTGCAGTCGCTGTGATATAAGGTAAGTTGATTTCTGTTTGAGACGATGATGACAGCTCAATTTTAGCTTTTTCAGCAGCTTCTTTTAAACGTTGAAGTGACATTGGATCTTGTCTTAAATCCATTCCCTCTTCAGCTTTAAACTCATCAGCTAACCAGTTGATGATTTTTTCGTCAACATCATCACCTCCTAAGTGGGTGTCACCATCGGTTGATAATACTTCAAACACACCATCTCCTAATTCTAAAATAGATACGTCATGTGTACCACCACCAAAATCGAATACCACAATTTTTTGATCTGTTCCTTTTTTATCCAAACCATATGCTAAAGCTGCTGCAGTAGGCTCATTAATAATACGCTCTACTTTTAAACCAGCTATTTCACCAGCCTCTTTTGTAGCTTGACGTTGACTATCGTTAAAGTATGCAGGCACTGTGATTACCGCTCTAGACACATCTTGCCCTAAATAGTCTTCAGCTGTTTTCTTCATTTTTTGAAGAATCATGGCTGATAATTCTTGTGGTGTATATAATCTTCCGTCGATATCAACTCTAGGGGTATCGTTATCGCCTTTTACAACTTTATAAGGTACACGTTCTGCTTCTTTTTGAGATTCAGAATATTTATTACCCATAAAACGTTTAATAGAATAAACTGTTTTAGTAGGATTTGTTACTGCTTGTCTTTTTGCAGGATCTCCAACTTTAATTTCTCCTCCTTCTACAAAAGCAATTACAGATGGTGTAGTGCGTTTACCTTCTGCATTTGGGATTACAACAGGATCGTTACCCTCCATCACAGAAACGCAAGAGTTGGTTGTTCCTAAATCAATTCCTATAATTTTACTCATAATTCTTTATTTATATTTTTGAATGTTCATTTTTAATTTCGGAAACAATAAGTCAATCATTATGCCATTTAAAAATTACTGACATGCTGTCATGAAATAAATATCCCCATTAATTATATTAAATATTTTCAGTAGATTACTTTATTATTTAAATACTTCATTAGTACATTTAATTAGAGTAATTTGCATACTCAATTTTTTTAGCATGAAAAAAGTAACAACTCTCATTTTTGTATTAATTATCAGTACTTTATCATTGACTGGCCAACAGATAACACATGATAGCATACAGAGCAACAAATCTACTAAAGATAAAAAGGCAGACTTTACAGTTATGCCTTATTTAAGTTATAACAGAAATTTAAAGTTCATGTTTGGTGCTATTCCGATGGTGATGTATAAGTTGGATAAAAATGACAGTATTTCTGCCAAATCTATTTCTGGTTTGTCTGTGGTTTATACCACTAATAAATCTCATATCATTGCTTTTTTTAATAAATGGTATTTTAAAGAAGATAATTGGAGAGGTACTTTCTTTGCGGTTACAGGTAGCTTTAATTCACAATTCTTTGTTAATGGTTTTCAAATAAGTGACTTTTATGACTTTGCTACAGATGCCACCATTGTTAGCGCTGGTATTCAACGAAAAATAATAAAAAAGTTGTATGGTGGATTAACCTATACGTACGCCAATTATAAAACCAATTTTGAAGATAATATTCAACCATCAACAAATACTATAACCAATGGTATTGAATTGAATTTATTATTAGATACAAGAAACGCCGTTTATTATCCTACGTCAGGAGCTTATACCCAACTTAAGTTTATTTCATATCCCGAATGGTTTGGCAATGATGTAAAAGCTAATAAGATTTCAGCGGAATATAACACTTATTTCTCCTCAAGAAATAATACCGATGTTATAGCTGCTCGGTTTTCTAGTAAAATTGGTTTAGGAAACATTGCTTTTGAACAACAAGAAGTCATTGGCGGAAAAGATATAAGAGGGTATTCTGAAGGCAAATTTAGAGGTGATGGTATTATAGCCCTACAGGGAGAATACCGTTATAATTTTGATAATAAAATGGGGCTTGTTGCCTTTGCTGGTTTAGCAACCATTTATGGTGCTGATAATGCCGATTTTGATTGGAAAGCGTATCCTGGAGGTGGTGTTGGCTACCGCTATGCTGCCTTTAAAAAAGTAAAATTTAATATTGGGTTAGATGCCGCTTTAGGAAAAGAAGACTGGGGCATCTATTTTAGAATTGGTGAAGCATTTTAACGCATCTATCTTGATTACAGTATGTTAAAAAAAGCACTTAACATGCCTCTTTGTTATTTTAAAAACAGGTAGATATTCCGTAAAAAGTTCTTGTATATTTGCTCAACTATAACGTTTGCGTAAATTATGGAATGTATCTCTATTTTTGACATGCTAAAAATTGGCGTTGGGCCCTCTAGCTCTCATACCTTGGGCCCTTGGCGTGCCGCAGAACGCTGGATTAATGAATTAAAAGAAGCTAAATCGTTTGATCACGTATCACATATTTCAATAGACCTTTATGGATCTTTATCTCTAACAGGTAAAGGTCATGCTACAGATTTGGCTATCATGCTAGGTTTAAGTGGGGCAAACCCAGAAACTATTCCTACAGATACAATTAATACCATTATCACCTCTATAAAAGAGAAAAAAGCACTCCGTTTTAATAACGAGAAGCATCTGAAATTCAATCCAGAAACCGATATTGTTTTTAATAAAAATTTTTTACCCTTTCATGCCAACGGTCTTAAATTTACAGCGCTAATAAAAGGTAAAGCATACACATCTACATTTTACTCTATTGGTGGTGGGTTTGTTGTAAAAAAAGAACGTAAAAGCAGCAAAAAGAATTTTGAAATAAAATGTGGATTCCCCTATCCTATTGAAAAAGGTACTGATTTACTGCAGTATTGTAAAACATTACAAAGTCCTGTGTCTAAAATAGTGTTGGAGAATGAAAAATCTATTAGATCTGAAGAAAATATTAACGCGGAAATTCAACGTATTTGGGATGCCATGTTAGAATGTATGTATCTGGGATGCCATACCGAGGGTATTTTACCAGGGGGCTTAAATGTAAAACGCAGAGCTTTTGATATTCATAAAAATCTTATCGGTAAAAAATTATATAATACACCTGTAGAATGGATTTATAGCATAAGAGATACTGAGGTTAAATTCAGGCAAATTTTAAAATGGGTAAGTTGTTTTGCGCTTGCCGTAAATGAGGTAAATGCTTCATTAGGTCGTGTTGTTACTGCGCCAACTAACGGAAGTGCTGGTGTTATTCCTGCAGTACTCATGTATTATTTGGTTATTGAAAATCATGATGGAAATTTTGAAGATATTAAACGGTTTTTGCTTGTAGCGGGTGAAATTGGCAGTATTTTTAAAAAAGGAGCCACTATAAGCGCTGCCATGGGAGGCTGCCAAGCAGAAATTGGCGTATCATCTGCCATGGCTGCAGGTGGTTTATGTGAATTACTTGGTGGAACACCAGAACAGGTACTCATGGCATCTGAAATTGCTATGGAACATCATTTAGGATTAACTTGTGACCCCATTGGAGGACTCGTACAAATACCTTGTATAGAACGCAATGCCATGGGTGCCATAAAAGCTATTAATGCTGCTGAATTGGCATTAGATAGTGCACCTGAAAATGCCAAAGTTCCTTTAGATAAAGTCGTTGCAACCATGTGGGAAACAGCAAAAGACATGCATACTAAATATAAAGAAACAAGTGAAGGCGGATTAGCAATTAGCGTCAACTTGACTGATTGCTAAGAATCTTGCTAATCTATAAGCGAAACACCATTTAAATCGGTAGTAAGAACATCACTCATATAATCAAAAAACGGCCGAACCGCTTGAAATGCTACATCAACTTCGCTTAGAAAATTGGTATTTAATACGTCATTGTCTGAGAATTTTTTTATAAAAATGTACTGTTTCTTTTTTATTAAGTCAATGGCCTGATGCTCTTTACTAAATCCTTTAGGTGCCGTTTTAACTTCATCACCAACAAAAGCATTTCCCCAAACCGAATTAAATGTCTTATTTGCTAAAATGGTTCTTATTTCTGAATCATCCATTTCAAATTCTTTTCTAATGCGGTATAAATCTTCTTTAACAGGTTCCCAAAACCCTGTTGCTATAAAACTTTCATTATTGGGTTGAATATGCAAGTAATACCCACCTCTTAATTTGGGTTTGGTTCTGTGAAAAGAACCGCCAAAATGCGTTTTATAAGGTAGTTTGTTTTTTGAAAAACGTACATCTCTATAAATTCTAAATAGCTTTAGTTTGTCAATATCATCATGTTTATTCAAATTTTCAAACACCTGATTGTAAACTAATTTTATTTCCTTTTCAATGGTTTTAAATTCTGATTTATTATCATTAAACCAATCCCTATTATTGTTCTTTTCCAATCGTTTTAAAAAGGAAAACACCAATTTTGGTACTTGCATATCCATAATGTTTTATGTTATTTTGATGTTCTAAAATACGAAAAGTCCCGAATGAATCGGGACTTTTATTATTATCTTAACACGACTAATAATTATAGATCTGGATTTCTTTTTTTATACACCTTAGTTTTTATGCTTTGCGATTTTTCATCATAATATTCAATAACAAAGTTTCCAGCAGTGTCAAAATAGCCAATTCCATTGTGCATTTTTCCTCGTACAATATAGTTTCCTTTAGCTTGAGAACTCCAGGCTTTACCAACTTTTACAAACCGGTTATTGTCATTATCAAAAGCAATGTCAAAGCCATTATTATTTGGTATAAACTTATAGTTATCATCACCTTTTACAAAATAGGTTGTCTTGGTTAGTACATCAAAAGCTTCATCAGAATCATCATCAATCATAATCACTTTTTCTACTTTTTTTGTAGCATCTATACGTTTCTGATTAACTTTGTGTGCATCGCGTTTATCTAATTCAACATTTGCTGTTTCACGGGTAACCACTTTTAATTTCTTTTCCTTAGTTTCTTTCCCATCTTTATATTTAATGGTTTTTACCTTAGATTCTTCTTTTATTTCTGTAGGTTCTTCTTGTGCCATTACAGTACCACTAATAAGTATGGCTAGCACGAATACAATCTTTTTCATTCTACTAATTTTAATGGTTTATAATTTATATTTATGTAAATAGTTATAACTATTTATCTTGTTTGCTTTCTTCTTTGACTTCGTTGATTTCATCTTGAACATCTTCAAGTGCATCTTCTACATCATCAGAAAGTTCTTCTGAATTTTCTTTAATATCGGCCTTCGCTTCGTTTATAGCGTTTTCAATTTTCTCATCAGCCGATTTCTCTTTTTTATCACCACAACTTGTAAATGCAAGTGTAATGGTAAACAGTATCAGTACTATGGCTATGATTTTTTTCATAACGTTTCGTTTTAGGTTATTATTAAATTTTACAGGTTGCTAGGTTGCTTTCCTATATTTCGTCTTCAATTTCATCGGCAGCATCTTCAACGGCATCACCTACTTCTTCTGCGGCTTCCTCAATATGATCTTCTGCTTTTTTTTCTTCTCTACAACCAGTAAATATGGTTGATAATGAGAATAACAATATAATGGCTAATACTAATTTTTTCATGATTATAGTTTTTTTGGTTAATATTTATTTATAATTATAACTTAATTTATTTGCTTATTGCGCTTTTAATTAAGGATAGTACAAAGAGTACAAGAAAAATAAAGAAGCATATTTTAGCAATACCTGCAGATGCTCCTGCTATTCCACCAAACCCTAATACTCCAGCGATTAAGGCAATTATTACAAATGTGATTGTCCAACGTAACATAATTTTAAATTTTAAACATTGACTAAATAATAATTTACATGAGTTGTAAATCTACTCTAGTTATTAGAGAATTGCTTTTTTAAAGCGGTGTCATCAAATGATAGTTTATTATCAAATTGAAGTGTTCTGATAGGAAATGGGATACTAATTCCTTTTTCGTTGTAAGCTTTTTTAATTTCAATTATAGCTTTAGTTTTTGCTTTAAGCTTTTCTAACATGCTTTCGGCGTCAATCCAAAATCTGCATAGGTAATTAATTGAGCTATCTCCAAATTCGGTATAATAGAATTCTACAGCTTCAGGTCCATTCACCTGTTCAAAGGTATTAGCTATAGTTGCCTTTGTTAATTTTTCAACCTCCTCTAAATCGGATTCATAAGCCACTCCACATTCTAAAGCCACACGCATTTTTGTGGTTAAAGAATAATTTTTTAAAGGGTTTTCAAGAATCAATTTATTGGGTAAAACAACAATATTATTATCGGCTTCTTTAATAACAAATTCTTTTAGGTTTATATCAATAACTTCACCAGCATAACCATTGGTCTCCACCCAATTACCTATTTGAATCTTTTTTCTAAAAGATAAGGCGATACCTGCCACCGTATTACTAAGTGTGTTTTGTAAAGCCAAACCTATAGCTAAACCTGCTACACCTGCAGTAGCTAATAGTGAGGTTAAGGTTTTACTCAAATTTAAAATACCTAAAGCAATGTATAAACCAATAAGTACCAAAACAATGGCCGATATTTTTGAAATCATTTGAGAAACCGATTCCTGTTGAACCTGCCTAGAAACCAATTTATAGGTTAGCGTGTTAACATACTTGGCTATAAAATAAGCCATAAACAATACCAAGAATGCTAAGGCAAAGTTTGGTAAATATTCAATAAAAGTGTTTAACCACGATTCTAGTTTTGAAATTATTGTGTTGATTATTTCTGAAATAGATAGTTCCATTTTGTTAAAGTTTTAAGATTAATAATTCATTTTGAAAAATGATTATTAACTAGCCAGCTTCAACAACACGTTTTTTAAAGGAACCTGAAGATGTTTTACTCCATGCATGAAGCATCCAACTCGATTTTTCTAGTTGCCTGATGTAGGCTCCAATTAAATCCATGGTACCTTCATCTGATACTTTTTCAGCCTTTTCAATGACGTTTGACATTTGAGATAACAGTATTTTATGGTCGTTTAAAGTATCTTCAACCATATCTTGATCTGTCTTAATAGGCTTGTTTTCATTAATATGAGCCGTTTTTAAATAATCTTCAAGTTTACTCATTGGGTGGTAGCGTAAGGTTAAAATGCGTTCTGCTATTTCATCAATTTTTATCTTAGCATCATTATATAATGCTTCAAATTTTTCGTGTAAATCGAAGAAATTTTCACCAATAATATTCCAATGATTACTTCTCAACTTTTGGTAGTACACGTGGTAATCTGCTAGAAGCGTATTCAATTCCATGACCACGGGTAGCAATTCCTCTTCATTCATTTTTAAATAACTCATAGTTGTTCTGGTTTTTTTTGATTACTCCATTCAAACTAGGGCATAAACACAAAATGTCAAGGTCTTTAACAGGGTTTAACGTTAAGCTAATAGCATTAACATAATTTTATGTTAATAAAAAGGTGGTTTGTTAAATATATTATGAAACTTTTTAGGTGTATTTACTTATAAAATAAAGTCTATTTTGTTTAAAATCAACCCCGAAGCTGGTGCAATATAATTCATTTTTATATTGCTATTAGGTAATAAACTGGCTTTGATATCTTCTAACGTTAGGTTGCCTTTGCCTAAATCTATTAGGGTTCCCATCATGAGTCTGATTTGATTTCGCATAAACCCTTTACCTCTTACCCTTAGGATGTAAGACTTTTTTGGAAAATAATTGGCGGTATATATGGTGTTTTCAATCAGTTGGCAAGTAAGAATATTACGGGTATAATTACCATTTCCAGTAGGCTTGTAGCAATATGATTTTATAAAATGTTCACCTTCAAACAACTTGGCACCTTCTTTCATGAGATCAATATCTAAATCATCTAAAATAGTAGTCATAATAGGTGCGCAAAACGGATGGCATTTCTCACCATAAGTAAATAGGTAGAGGTATTCTTTTATTTTTGAATTGTTAATGATGTTAAATTTAGCATCCACTTCTTTGATGCTTTTGGCTCTAATATCTTGGGGCAAATTGTAATTGAATAGTTGTAAAAAAGCATCCAAATCATCAATAGGCTCTTGAAGAAACAATTCAAAAGCGGCATCTTCAGCTGACACCATGGCATCGGTTCTTCCAGAGCTTAAACTTTTAAAAGGTCTTCCTTCTAAAATAAAGTTTAGTGTTCTGTCAACCATAAGATGCAAGGTTTTCACATCGGGCTGTTTTTGCCAACCATGAAACCGATAGCCCAAATACTGAATATGTATAACGTAGAAGAATTTTTTCATTACCCAATGACTAGCTGAAGTGGCCAACAATAACTTGTAAAAATTTATGTATCACGTGTTACAACACACCTGATAGCATTTAAATATATATTTTGTCTTGATATATTTTATTTATGCCTTCCTTTTAGTTCTGCTTCAATATCTTTTAAGGTAAAACCTTTGGCTTGTAATAGCATGAGGTAATGGAATAATAAATCGGCAGATTCATATAAGAATAATTCATCGTTACTATCCATGGCTTCTATTACCGTTTCAACAGCCTCCTCTCCTACTTTTTGCGCTACTTTATTGATGCCTTTTGAAAACAAACTAGCTACATACGATTTAGCTGTATCTTTATTAGCTACTCGTTCTGAAATCACATGTTCAAGAGTTGAAAAGAATCCGTAATTCGATTCATTTTTTTCCTTCCAGCAGGTATCTGTTCCCGTATGACAGGTTGGCCCTGTAGGATTTACTTGAATTAAAAGAGAGTCATTATCGCAGTCGTTTTTTATATCAACCAAATTTAAAAAATTACCACTTTCTTCTCCTTTGGTCCATAAACGCTGTTTGCTTCTGCTAAAAAAAGTGACTTTTTTTGTTTCTAAAGTTTTTTGATAGGCGGCTTCATTCATGTAACCTAACATCAATACATTTTTTGTTACCGCATCTTGAATAATAGCGGGTACTAATCCGTTTTGATCGTATTTTATTGTCATTACTTTATGTTTTTAAGTCTGAATCATATTCTTGTTTACTAACTAAAATCGTACTTCTATATGATTCGCCTTTAGTTCTTTTTTTAAATATGGAATAGGGATTTCACCAAAATGAAATACACTTGCTGCTAACGCAGCATCCGATTTTCCTTCTTTAAATGTATCGATAAAATGCTGCACATTTCCTGCTCCCCCAGACGCGATAATTGGAATATTTAATTCCTCAGATAATTTTGCAAGGGCTACATTGGCAAACCCATTTTTAGTCCCATCATGATCCATTGAGGTGAATAAAATTTCGCCAGCACCACGTTGTTCTACTTCTTTGGCCCATTCAAATAAATCGATATCTGTCGGGATACTTCCGCCTGCCAAATGCACTTTCCATTGTCCGTTAATTTGCTTGGCATCAATAGCTACAACCACACACTGACTCCCAAATTTATTAGCCAGTTCGTTAACCAATTCTGGTCTTTTAACTGCTGAAGAATTAATCGATACCTTATCAGCGCCACATTGTAGTAAAGCATCAACGTGCTCTACAGATGAAATTCCGCCACCAACAGTAAACGGTATATTTACCTGCTCTGCCACATGCATTACCATTTCTAAAGTAGTTGCACGTCCCTCTAAAGTGGCCGATATGTCTAAAAAAACCAGTTCGTCTGCACCATAATTAGCATATTGTTTAGCCAGTTCAACAGGATCTCCCGCATCACGTAGATCGACGAAATTTACACCTTTTACAGTGCGACCATCTTTAATATCTAAACAGGGTATAATTCGTTTTGTTAACATTTTTCTGGTTATTGGTTGGTAGTTATTGGTTATTAGGTTTATTTTATTAAATCACTAATAATTAACTATATAATTTTCTAATTGTTTTAAACTGATTTTATTTTCGTATATCGCTTTACCAATAATAGTGCCTTCACACCCCAGATCTGCTAATTTAGGCAATTCGTCAAACTCTGAAATACCCCCACTGGCAATTAGTTTAATGTTTGGCAACGCTGCTAACATTTTTTTGTACAAATCGAATGAAGGGCCTTCTAACATCCCATCTTTAGCAATATCGGTGCAAATAACGTACGACACGCCTTCCTTCATATAATTATCTACAAATGGAATAAGTTCTTCATCTGATTCTTCTAACCAACCACTAATAGCTATTTTTTCATTATTAGCATCGGCACCCAAAATAATTTTATCTGCACCAAATTTCGATAACCAATTTTTAAAAACTTCACGGTTCTTAACAGCTATACTGCCTCCGGTAATTTGTTTCGCACCAGACTCAAAAGCAATTTTTAAATCCTCATCGGTTTTTAAGCCGCCACCAAAATCTATCTTCAAGTTTGTTTTGGTAGCAATTTGTTCCAAAACTTTATGATTTACAATATGACTGGCCTTTGCACCATCTAAGTCTACCAAATGCAGATACTCAATACCATGATCTTCATATTGTTTTGCGATTTCTAACGGATTTTCATTATAAACTTTTTTGGTGTTGTAATCACCTTTAGAAAGGCGTACACATTTTCCGTCTATGATGTCTATGGCTGGTATAATTCTCATTCTTATAAATCTAAAAAGTTTTGTAATATCTGTGCGCCTGCGGTACTACTTTTTTCTGGGTGAAATTGTACCCCATAAAAGTTTTTGTGTTGCAATGCCGATGCATAATTTAAACCATAATCGGTTGTAGCAATGGTTTCAGGACAATGCTCTGCATAGTAGCTATGTACCAAATACATATACTCTTTTTCCTTGACATCCCTGAATAATTTTGATTTTAAATTCTTAATCACGTTCCATCCCATTTGAGGCACTTTAACCGAATTATCAAAGCGTTTCACAACCGTTTTGAATACGCCTAGCCCCTTGGTATTGCCCTCTTCGGTAAACTCACAGAGTAATTGCATACCGAGGCATATGCCTAAAACAGGTTGCTTCAACTTTGGAATGAGTATATCTAACCCACTCTCTTTAAGCATGGTCATGGCGCTACTGGCTTCACCTACACCAGGAAAAATGACTTTATCGGCAGACTTTATTTCTTCGGGATTGTTTGATAATACAGCATCGTATCCTAAACGCTTAAAAGCAAATTGAATACTTTTAATATTACCAGCTCCATAATTTATAATAACTAACTTCATTTTTTAGTTGTTGATTGTTGGTTGATTGTTACTCTTTTAAAAAACTATAATTAGTAACAAAAAGCTAACCACTAATTTTATAACATTCCTTTGGTTGAAGGTAAAAACATTTTATTAGCATCACGTTTTACCGCCATTTTCATCGCTTTAGCAAAGGCTTTAAAAATACCTTCAATTTTATGGTGTTCGTTAGTGCCTTCAGCTTTAATATTTAAGTTGCATTTAGCACCATCGGTAAACGATTTAAATAGGTGAAAAAACATTTCTGTTGGCATATCCCCTATTTTTTCACGCTTAAATTCTGCATCCCATTCTAACCAATTTCTACCTCCAAAATCAACCGCAACCTGAGCTAAACAATCGTCCATTGGCAAGCAAAAACCATAACGCTCTATACCTAATTTGTTTCCTAAGGCTTTGTTGAATAATTCACCAAGAGCAATCATAGTGTCTTCAATGGTATGATGTTCGTCTACTTCTAAATCGCCAGAAACTTTTATGGTTAAATCCATAGCACCATGACGCCCAATTTGATCAAGCATGTGGTCAAAAAATGACAATCCCGTATCGATATCATTTTTACCCGAACCATCTAAATTCAATTTAATATAAATTTGAGTTTCGTTAGTGTTGCGTGTAATTTCAGACACTCGATCTTTAAGTTTTAAAAACTCGTAGATATCTTTCCAATCGGTGCTCGTTAATGCAATGGCATCCATAATTTCTTGTTTAGAAGCTTCTGTTTCATTTGCTCCCAATTCTGGATTTTCAGACAGAAAAATACCTTTAGCCCCTAAATTTTTAGCCAATTCCATATCGGTAATACGATCACCCAATACAAATGAATTTTCTAAATCATAATCTTCAGAAAAATATTTGGTTAATAACCCTGTTCGAGGTTTGCGCGTTGGGGCATTTTCATGTGGAAAAGTTTTATCAATATGAATATCGGCAAACGTAACACCTTCCTTTTTAAAAGCATCAACAATTTTATTTTGAGCTGGCCAAAACGTATCTTCTGGAAAACTATCGGTGCCTAAACCGTCTTGGTTGGTTACCATAACGAGCTCATAATCTAATTCTGAAGCTATTTTAGCCATGTATTGAAACACCTTAGGATAGAACTCTAATTTTTCTAAACTATCTAATTGATAATCTACAGGTGGTTCTAAAACTAGGGTTCCATCACGGTCTATAAAAAGGACTTTCTTTTTCATTTATATGGCTTTTAAATTTTGAATTAACACCTTATTTTCTTCTTGTGTTCCAATGGTAAGTCTTAAACAATTTTCACATCCTGGTTGTGTGGTTCTGTTTCTAACCACAATACCTTTTTCAATCAATTGGTTATAACGTTTGGTTGCATCATCTACTTTTACCAACACAAAATTAGCATCTGTTGGATAAATTTTTAAAACGTAACTAACGCCTTCTAAAGCATTAATAAGCGCTGCTCTTTCTTCTAAAATTGTAGCAACTTGTTCTTCTACTTTACTATAATTATTAAGCTGATTTAGCGCCCTTTGTTGTGTTAATTCGTTAACATTATACGGTGGTTTTATACGATTTAAAACCGAAATAATATCTTGGGAAGCATAACAAATACCCAAACGGATACCTGCCATACCGTAAGCTTTAGAAAGTGTTTGTGTAATGATTAAGTTTGGAAATTCGTTTAATCTACTAATCCAGCTTTCTTCATTTGAAAAATCGATATACGCTTCATCAATAACAACAATCCCATTAAAACCTTTAACTAATTTTTCAATGCTTTTAGCTTCAAAACTATTACCCGAAGGATTGTTTGGTGAGCATAAAAATAATAGTTTAGATTTTGCGTCTTGTGCTTCTAAAATAGCTTCAACTTTAGGTTGAAAATTAGGATCTAATTGTATTTCTCTTATGGCAATGGCGTTAATATTTGCCAGTACGGTGTACATACCATAAGTGGGTGGTAATGTGATGATGTTATCCTGATTAGGCTCACAAAAAGTTCTGAAAATTAAATCTAAAACTTCATCGCTACCATTACCTAAAAGTATATTTTGAGGCGCAACATGTTTTCTAACCGCAAGTAAGGTTTTAACACGACGTTGCAACGGATCTGGATAACGGTTCACGCCATTTTCATAGGGATTCTCGTTAGCGTCAAGAAACACCATATCATCGCTATTTCCTTGAAATTCGTCTCTAGCTGAAGAATACGGTTTCAGGTTTCTAATCGCTGGCCTAATTAAATCTTGAATGTTCATTATTTTAAATCCTTTAATCGTATGGTAACTGCATTTTTGTGCGCTTGTAAACCTTCGGCTTCAGCCATAAGCTCTATGCTTTCTCCTATATTTAACAGCCCTGCTTTAGATATTTTTTGAAAGGTCATACTCTTTGTAAAACTATCTAAATTAACACCGGAATATGCTTTAGAAAATCCATTAGTTGGTAAGGTATGATTTGTTCCAGAGGCATAATCACCTGCACTTTCTGGCGTGTAGTCTCCTATAAAAATAGAACCCGCATTGCTAATACCATTAACGTATAAATCTTCATTTTTAGAACAGATGATAAAGTGTTCTGGACCGTATTCATCAATAAGTTCTAAAGCTAAATCATCGTTATCAACATAAATTAACTTAGAATTGGCTATGGCTTTTTCGGCAATATCACGTCTAGGTAAAACACTTAATTGTTTTTCAACTTCATCTGAAACTTTTTCAATAATATCTTGAGAAGTAGAGACTAAAATCACCTGACTATCTGCACCGTGTTCGGCTTGACTTAATAAATCTGAAGCGATATAAGACGGATTAGCACTTTCGTCTGCCACAACTAAAAGTTCACTAGGCCCAGCAGGCATATCAATAGCCACACCAAATTTAGTAGCCAATTGTTTTGCAACGGTTACAAATTGGTTTCCTGGTCCGAAAATTTTATAAACTTTAGGAATGGTTTCAGTACCAAAAGTTAAGCCAGCAATGGCTTGTATACCACCAACTTTTATAATTTTGGTTACACCACATAAATTTGCAGCATAAAGAATTTCAGGTGCCAGCTTACCTTCTTTATTAGGAGGTGAACACAATACAATTTCTTTACATCCTGCAATTTGAGCTGGAACGGCCAACATTAAAACCGTTGAAAATAAAGGCGCTGTACCTCCTGGAATATATAACCCAACTTTTTGAATCGGTCTTTTTTCCTGCCAACACGATACGCCCTCTGTAGTTTCTAGTTCTACTTTGGTTGTTTTTTGCGCCGTATGAAAGGCTTCAATATTTTGTTTAGCTAATAGAATAGCTTTTTTTAAAGGTTCTGAAACTTGAGCTATAGCCTCGTTAATTTCGTCTACACTAACTACATTAGTATCTAACGAAACACCATCAAAACGGTGGGTAAACGCATTTACTGCAATATCTCCTTTTTCTGAAACTTCTTTGAATATCTGATTTACAGTCCCTTCAATATCAACTACAGTTTGCGTTGGACGCTGTAAGATGGTTGTCCAATCCTCACGTTTAGGGTTATTTATAATTTGCATTGTTTTCTGCTTTAGCTTATAATACCATTTTCTCTATCGGACAAACTAAAATACCTTGAGCTCCTTTAGCTTTTAGATCGTCGATAACATCCCAAAATTCATTTTTGCTAATTACAGAATGTACAGAACTCCATCCTTCTTGTGCCAAGGGTAGAACGGTTGGACTTTTCATCCCTGGTAACACGTCAATAATATCCTGAAGCTTATCGTTAGGCGCATTTAACAATACATACTTTGAATCTCTACCTTTTAAAACCGATTTAATTCTAAACTGAATGGTTTCTAAAATGGCTTGACGCTCGGCATCTAATTTAGGCGATACAGCAAGCACAGCTTCAGATTTTAATATGGTTTCAACCTCTTTTAAGTTGTTTTTAAATAAGGTGCTTCCACTTGAAACGATATCGCAAATAGCATCGGCTAAACCAATATTTGGCGCAATTTCAACCGAACCATTAATAATGTGAAGGTTTGCATTTACACCATTTTCATCTAAATACATTTGAACTGTATTGGGATAAGAGGTCGCAATACGCTTTCCTTCAAGATCTTTTATGTTCTTAAATTTTGCAGCTTTAGGCACAGCAATACAAACACGACACGATGAAAAACCTAATTTTTCAACAACATTAATGCCGGCTCCTTTTTCAATTAAAACATTTTCACCTATAATAGCTGCATCAACCACACCATCTTTTAAATACTGAGGAATATCGCCATTTCTGAGATAAAAAACTTCCACTGGAAAATTTCTTGCCGAAGCTTTTAATTGGTCCTTCCCATTATCAATGGAAATACCAATATCTTTTAAAATTTTCATCGAGTCTTCGTTTAAACGCCCCGATTTTTGTACTGCAATTCTTAATTTACTCATTTTATTGTTTTTATGAGTTTGAACAATTCAAGTGATTTTTAAAAATAAAAACCCGCTTGATTGTCTCAAACGGGTTTAAAATATATGTTGAATTTATTCAATACATTTTCACTTCGCTTGAGAGCAAATTTGGAAATGATGATGTAAATGAATAAAAGTCATGTCTTATTTTTCTATTGCAAATATCAGTAATTAATCTTTATAAATCCAAATTCTAAATACAATTCTTAAAACATTTAGAAATTATTAATTTTTGTATGAAAAAAAATGACAAATCATTAAAAGATAAACTGATATGCTGAATTATTTTTTGAACTTATTGATTTCCTAAAATAATAGGCATACCACTATCTCCAGAACCAATCACAATAACTTTACTATTTGGTGATTCAGACAATTTAATAGTAGCCTCAATACCCTTATCTTGTAATATTTTATCAGTTAATGACGCACTTAAAATCTTGTTTGCATCCGCTTTACCTTGAGCTTCAATACGTTGTTTTTCTGCTTCCTTTTGCGCTGTAATAAGCCTAAATTCATACTCTAATGATTGTTGTTCTTGCCCTAGCTTGCGTTCAATAGCATCTTTTATAGCGGTTGGAAGTGTTACATCTCTTACCAAAACTTCAACCAAATCAATATATTGATCATCCACTATTTTTTTAGTTTCATCATATATTTCTTGTTGAATGGCATCCCGCTTAGATGAATAAATTTGCTCTGGTGTATAGCGTCCCACCACACTTCTTGTTGCCGATCTGATAGCTGGTTTTAAAACACGTTCTAAATAATTAGAACCTTTTTCCTGATGCAACTTCCCTAAGTTTTCCAATTCAGGTTTATACCATGCTGTAGCTTCTAACTGAATATCTAATCCATTTGACGACAACACCTTCATACGTTCTGTTAATTCTTGCTGACGTGCTTCATAAATAAAAACTTTATTCCATGGTGCTACAATATGAAACCCTTCACCTAGTGGTGCCTTATCGGTTACAACACCGCCACCAAATGTTTTATACAAAACACCTGCTTCACCGGAACCTATGGTAACGGCCGATTTTGTTATTACAACAATTAATATGATTATTGCAATGATTACGGGAAATGCAATTTTTGGTAATTTTTCCATGTTTTATCTATTTAAATTAATCCGTTATATTTTCTTAAAAACCATTCTGCAGATAAACTAAGCACAATAATAGCTAAAAGATACTTCCAATCTATCAAGGGCATCGTTTCTTTTTTACTTTTTTGAATGGGGGTAAATCTATTATCATTCAACAAATCTGAAATTAAAGTCGATGTATCATCTACAAAATAGCTTTTTCCTGTAGTATTTGTCGCTACTTGATTTAGTCGTGTTACATCAGCATTTAAAAATTGTTGCTCAACATTATAGGCCAATATTTCAAAACGTCCTGATTTAGCAATGTTTTCACCAGTTGTTTTTATAGTGAAATTGTAGGACGAAGGCTTTAAACTACTCAAATCAACTTCATAGTGATTCCCTTTTAACAGTAGCGGGAATGTTTTTTTTGTTTGAGTTGATCTGTTAGTTACTGTAATTTGTAACGCACCACTATCATCAAAAACATAATTCTTATCAAAATATTCCGCTTTGATTATTACACTATTACTTCCTTCGTAAAACGATTCATAATCTACAGTTAACCGGCTGCGTTTTTTATTTGAAGCCAAATACTGAATAAGCTTACCTATAAAATCATCAAAAGCATTAAAATTATTCGTATTTAAAAAACTCTGGGCGCGCCATTGCCATATATTTTCACCAAACAAAACAGCTTCCTTATGATCTAGGTCTTCAAATGTAGCCAATAAAGGTTGTGAAAGCGAAATACCATTTATGGTTTTATTTAAAATTGTTTGAAATGGTACTTGAAATTGAGTCTTTCCATAATGAGAATACAAGGGTGGATATGATTCAAAATCAATATCATTAACGAATTGATTTCGTTCAATTCAGCTTGGTAGTTTTCAAACTGATTTGTAATTTCAATTTGATAATTAGAGGTGTTTTTATTGATAAACCCTAAGTCCGTTTTTGCTCCAATAATAATAAAAACATTACGCTTTGTTGCTTTTAATTTCTGATAAATTTTATTAAACTTAAAGTTTGGTTGATATATTATAATAAGCTGAAAATCATCATAATTAAACGTTGTTTCATTAGGATGTAGTATAGAAACAGAACGCAATTCGTTACGTTCAATACTTTTTTTAAACGCTCCTATATCTGGATGTAGAATATCACTAACAAGAGCAATTTTTGATTTTTGATCGATAACCTCAATAGCAAAATTTTTAAGGTTATTAGTCTTATTTTTTTCGTTTTCAAGTGGAATAATTTCTGCTTTTAAATTTGTAACACCAACGTTTGTTGTTGGGAGGGTGAAATTTAAAACATGAGAATTTTTTAATTTCGTAAAATGTAATACTTCCGAATAAATTACTTGATTTTTTTGAATTATTTGAAATTTTGATGATACTGATGCATGCCCCTCATATACCAAAATGGCTTCAACAGGAAACTTATTTTTTAAATACGCATATTTGTTAACGTTTAACTGCTGTATCTTTAAATCGGTATAACTTATAGTGTCTCCCAAAATAATGGGGTAAACAGGTTGGTTATATTGAATGGGTTTTGAGGCGTAATCTATACCATACGTGGCATTACCATCTGTAATCAATATGGTAGGTGAAACACTATGCTTATAAATCTGATTAAGGTTTTTAAAAGCATTGGTTATATGGGTTTGTGTGCCTTTAAAATTAATTGAATCACTTGACTTTAAATCATTGTCAAATGTGTAAACTGCCAAGTTAAATTTTTCCTGAAGTTTTTTGTTTGTTTTAAGGTGAGTTACTAATTCTAACGCTTTTTGATCCTGTTTTAAGTGCTTTACAGAACTTGTATTGTCTACGGCAATAACAAGATTAGGTTTTTCTGTAAAAACATACTGCGATTTGAACTTTGGATTGATAATGAGAAGCAGCGTGCCAAAATAACTAACAAAACGTAAAAAAGAGAAAAGTATCTGTTTTTTTGATAGACTCTTCTCTTTTTTTAAATACTGAAACAGCGCCAAGAGTAACGCTATAATTCCAGAAAGTATAATATATAAAACGGTTTCGGTTTGCATGTATGATTGACGATTTTTACGTCACGATAAAATTTCAAGAACGTAATTCGTACATCATAGTTTAGGTCAACATACCACCATCTACGTTCAATGTCTGCCCTGTTACGTAAGCACTCATATCACTCGCTAAAAACACACAAACGTTGGCAACATCTTCGGGAGTTCCACCTCGTTTTAATGGAATACCTGCACGCCACCCTTTAACAACGTCTTCATCAAGTTTAGCCGTCATTTCTGTTTCAATAAAACCAGGAGCAACAACGTTACTTCTAATGTTTCTTGAACCTAATTCTAAGGCAACTGATTTTGAAAAACCAATAATACCAGCCTTAGATGCAGCATAGTTAGTTTGACCAGCATTACCTTTTACCCCCACTACTGAACTCATATTGATAATAGAGCCTTTTCTTTGTTTTAACATGGTTCTTTGTACGGCTTTAGTCATGTTAAAAACAGATTTCAAGTTTACTTCAATTACGGTATCAAAATCCTCTTCAGAAATACGCATCAATAAATTATCTTTTGTAATACCGGCATTGTTCACTAAAATATCGATACTTCCAAATTCTTTAGCCACTTCATCTGCTAACTTTTGCGCTTCTTCAAAACTAGCCGCATTACTTTGATAGCCCTTTGCTTTTACACCAAGATCGGTCAATTCTTTTTCTAGTGCATTGGCAGCATCAACAGAGGAGCTATATGTGAATGCTACATTTGCACCCTGCTGTGCAAATACCTGTGCAATGCCTTTACCTATACCACGGCTTGCTCCCGTAACAATAGCCGTTTTTCCTTCTAATAATTTCATTTATATTCTAGTCTATTATGTTTTTAAAACTTCATTACAATCAAAGATAGCAATTAGAAATTTGTTGATATGAAAAAACCTTACAAGATTTGCAAGGTTTTTTTATATGCGTGTTTGTTTTTTAGCCTAATACTTCTGCTACTTTTTTACCAATTTCAGCAGGAGAATCTACTACATGAATACCACAAGCGGTCATAATCTTCTTTTTAGCTTGAGCTGTATCATCACTTCCTCCAACAATGGCACCAGCATGCCCCATAGTTCTACCAGCAGGCGCAGTTTCACCAGCTATGAACCCAACAATTGGTTTTTTACTTCCACTTTCTTTATACCAGTTTGCAGCATCAGCTTCTAATTGACCTCCAATCTCTCCTATCATAACCACAGCCTCAGTATCTGGATCGTTAATCAATAATTCAACCGCTTCTTTAGTGGTTGTTCCAATAATAGGATCACCTCCAATTCCTATCGCTGTAGTAATTCCCAAACCTTGTTTTACAACTTGATCTGCTGCTTCGTAAGTTAATGTTCCAGATTTAGATACAATACCAACCTTTCCTTGTTTAAACACAAAACCTGGCATGATACCAACTTTTGCCTCTCCTGGCGTAATAACCCCAGGGCAGTTAGGACCTATTAGTCTACAATCTTTATTTTTAATATAGTTTGAAGCCGTAATCATATCGGCAACAGGAATACCTTCAGTAATAGTGATAATCACTTTTATGCCTGCATCAGCGGCTTCCATAATAGCATCAGCGGCAAATGCTGGTGGAACAAAAATAATGGTGGTGTTTGCTCCTACTTGTTCTACGGCTTCTAGAACAGTATTAAAAACAGGTTTATCTAGGTGGGTTTGTCCACCTTTTCCGGGTGTTACACCTCCAACTACGTTAGTACCATATTCAATCATTTGACTTGCGTGAAACGTACCTTCGCTACCTGTAAATCCTTGAACTATTATTTTTGAATCTTTATTTACTAAAACACTCATAAGTGATTATTTATCGTTAATTAATTATTGAAAACAAATGTAAATTTTTGATTTTACTTTTTGTATAGAATTTATTCTTTTTTTGATTTTAGAAGTTCTAAAACTTTTGGAATTTGCCTAATACTGGCTAACTCCTTTAGTTTTACTCTAACTTCTTCGGCAGGGCAACCAAAATATGTTTTCCCTCCTTCTAAAGATTTGCTAATACCAGATTGTGCTTGAACCACCGCTTTCTTTCCAATGGTAACACCACTTGTACAACCTACCTGCCCCCAAATGATTACTTCATCCTCAATGACAACACAACCAGCAATACCAACTTGCGAAGCAATTAAGCATTTTTTTCCAACAACGGTATCATGACCTATTTGGATTTGATTGTCTAATTTTGATCCTTTTCCAATGGTTGTATCACCAGTTACACCTCTATCAATAGTACAAGCCGCACCAATATCAACATGATCTTCAATAACAACGCGCCCACCAGATTTAAGTTGATCAAATCCTTCTGGTCTGTTTTTGTAATAAAAAGCACTTCCACCTAATACAGTACCTGCATGAATCGTGACGTGGTCACCTATAACAGCATCATCATAAATACTAACATTAGAGTGAATAACACAATGATTCCCTATAACCACATTGTTTCCAATAAAGCAATTAGGTTGAATGACTGTATTCAATCCAATCTTTGCTGATGCTGATATAGCCCTTTCACTGGCTTGAAATGGTTTAAAATGACTTGTTAGTTTATTAAAATCTCTAAACGGATCATCACTAACTAAAAGAGCTTTTCCTTCTGGACAAGACACTTCTTTATTTATTAACACTATCGTTGCCGCAGATTCAAGTGCTTTATTATAATATTTGGGATGATCAACAAAAACAATATCACCTGGTTCTACCACATGAATTTCGTTCATGCCTAAAACAGGAAAATCTTCGGAACCCACAAATTGGCAACCAATAAGCTCGGCAATTTGCGCTAATGTATATGGTTTAGGGAACTTCAAAAAACTATTCTTTAATGCGCTCTTTATAAGTGCCTTTAGCAGTTTCTACCTTAATTTTATCACCTTCGTTGATAAATAATGGTACGTTTACCTCTGCGCCTGTTTCAACCGTGGCAGGTTTCGTAGCATTAGTAGCAGTATTTCCTTTTACGCCAGGTTCTGTATGAGTCACTTCTAAAATAACACTAGCTGGTAAATCTACAGAAAGTGGCATATTATCTTCTGCGTTAATAAGCACAGTAACCACCTCGCCTTCTTTCATTAATCCTGGATTATCTAGTGCTGCTTCGGTTAATTGAATCTGTGTATAATCTTCAGTATTCATAAAATGATAGTACTCACCATCATTATATAAAAATTGAAATTTGTGTGTTTCAACACGTACGTCCTCTAATTTATGACCCGCAGAAAAGGTATTATCAATAACCTTCCCGTTTGTTACACTTTTTAATTTTGTTCTTACAAAAGCAGGACCTTTACCTGGTTTTACGTGTAAAAACTCTATAATTTTATAAATATCGTGATTATACCGAATACATAATCCGTTTCTAATATCTGATGTTGTTGCCATTTATCTAATTTGATTTAAAATATCCTTTCATAATACCACGATGTGAGTTTCTTATAAATTGAAGAATTTCATCGCGCTCTGGAGTAGCCTCCATTTCTGCTTCTATAATTTCAGCAGCTTGAGTATTGTTATAATTCTTTTGGTATAAAATTCTAAAAATATCTTGTATTTCTCTTATTTTTTCGGTGGTAAAACCGCGTCGTCTTAGGCCTACCGAATTAATTCCTACATAAGAAAGTGGTTCCCGTGCTGCTTTTACGTATGGCGGTACATCTTTTCTCACTAAAGATCCTCCAGTTACAAAAGCATGATTTCCTACCGAAACAAATTGATGTACCGCAGTCATACCCGCTAAAACCACATAATCACCAATGGTAATATGTCCTGCGAGTGTACTATTATTCGAGAAAATACAATTATTACCAACCACACAATCATGAGCAATATGACAATAGGCCATAATTAAGCAATTGTCTCCAACCACCGTTTTCATTCTGTCGGCCGTTCCTCTATTGATAGTAACACATTCTCGTATGGTAACATTATTACCTATTTCAACTGTAGTTTCCTCATCATTATATTTTAGATCTTGAGGCACGGCTGAAATCACGGAACCAGGAAAAATATTACAGTTTTTTCCTATTCTAGCCCCTTCCATAATAGTTACATTACTACCTATCCAACTTCCTTCTCCTATTTTTACATTATTGTGAATAGTAGCAAAGGGCTCTATCACCACATTTTTTGCAATTTTTGCACCAGGGTGCACATACGCTAAAGGTTGATTCATAATTATTTTACTTTAGATATTTGTGCCATTAATTCTGCTTCGGCACATAATTTTCCGTTAGCATAAGCGTAACCTTGCATATGACAAATTCCGCGTCTGATTGGAGTGATTAAAGAACATTTAAAAATTAGTGTATCCCCAGGAACTACTTTTTGCTTAAACTTAACATTATCCATTTTCATAAAAAAGGTTAAGTAATTTTCTGGATCAGGAACCGTATTTAAAACCAAAATACCTCCTGTTTGAGCCATAGCCTCACAGATTAAAACACCAGGCATTACTGGAGCTCCAGGGAAATGCCCTTTGAAAAATTCCTCATTCATGGTGACATTTTTCATTCCTACTACGTAGGTGTCAGTAAGTTCAAAAACTTTATCCAACAGTAAAAAAGGTTGTCTGTGCGGTAACATAGCCATGATTTGATTCACATCCATAAGTGGCGGTTGATTCAAATCTATGTTTGGAACATTATTTCTTCTTTCGTTTTTAATAATTTTTGAAAGCTTTTTTGCAAATTGTGTATTTACAAAATGTCCTGGTTTATTGGCAATTACTTTACCGCGTATTCTGGTTCCAATTAAAGCTAAATCGCCTAAAACATCTAATAACTTGTGTCTTGCTGCTTCATTAGGATAATGTAAAGTAAGGTTATCTAAAATACCATTAGGCTTTACGGCAATAGTATCTTTTTTAAAGGCTACTTTAAGCTTTTCTATGGTTTCGGGGGAAATGGCTTTATCAACATAAACAATAGCATTATTGAGATCACCTCCTTTGATTAACCCATGTTCTAAAAGCATTTCTAATTCATGTAAAAAACTAAATGTACGAGATGCCGAAATATCTGATTTGAAATCTGAAATTTGATTAAGGGTGGCATTCTGGGTTCCCAAAACTTTGGTGCCAAAATCTACCATCGTAGTAACCTGATATTCCTTTGCAGGCATCACTAAAATTTCACTTCCAGACTCTTCATCTACATATGAAATCACATCGGTCACTTCATACTCTTCTCTGCAAGCGTCTAACTCAACTACACCCGCTTTTTCAATAGCTTCAACAAAAAACTTTGAAGACCCATCCATAATTGGGGGTTCAGACGCATTAAGCTCTACAATCACATTGTCAACATCTAGTCCTACCAGCGCTGCTAATACATGCTCAGAAGTTTGAATGGCAACGCCGTTTTTTTCAAGGCAGGTACCACGTTGTGTATTGGTAACATAATTAGCATCTGCTTCAATTACAGGCATACCTTCTAAATCAACACGTTTAAAAGATAAACCTGAATTAGCCTCAGCAGGCTTAAACGTTAAGGTGACATCTTTTCCTGTGTGTAGCCCCACACCTTGTAAAGAAACTTCGTTCTTTATAGTCTTTTGTTTGATATTAGTATTTACTATTCCCATTTATTTTTTTCTAAATCATTTAAATTTTTAACAATGGAAGGCAAGTTTTTAAAATGAACGTATGCCTTATTATAATCATGTAGTTTTATAGCGGGAGATCCTTGAAGTATTTCATTATCTCTTACATTTCTCGCTATTCCTGACTGCGCTTGAATTTTTACATTATCACCTATTGTAATGTGGCCCGCAATACCAACTTGTCCCCCTATTTGGCAATGCTTACCTATTTTTGTAGAACCGGCAATACCCGTTTGTGCCGCAATCACTGTATTTTCACCTATTTCAACATTATGAGCTATTTGAATTTGATTATCAAGTTTAACTCCTTGCTTTATAACAGTTGATCCTAAAGTTGCTCTATCAATAGTAGTAGCTGCTCCTATATCAACAAAATCTTCAATAACTACATTTCCTGTTTGGGGTATTTTACTATACCCACCGTCATCATTGGGAGCAAAACCAAAGCCATCAGCTCCAATAATAGCTCCTGAATTAATAACACAGTTTTTACCTATTGAGGTTTCAGAGTAAACTTTTGCCCCAGAAAACACAATAGTATTATCTCCTATGGTAACATTATCACCAATGTATACATTAGGAAATATTTTCACATTTGAACCTATTACCACATGACTTGAAATATAACTGAAGGCACCTATATAAACATCATCTCCATATTGGGCCGAGTCACTTATAAATGAAGGCGCTTCAACCCCAACTTTGTTCAGTTTTACAGAATTATAATACTCAAGGATTTTAGAAAATGCTAAATAAGCATCATCTACTTTAATCAACGTTGTAGTAAGATTCACTTCAGGCTTAAAAGTTTTATTTACTATGGTAATAGATGCCTGAGTAGAATAAATATGTGGTGTATACTTAGGATTTGCTAAAAAAGTTAAAGAGCCTTCTTGTCCTTCTTCAATTTTAGAAAGCTTAGATACTTCAATATCAGGATTTCCAACAACATCACCATCTAATATTCCTGCTATTTGTTGTGCTGTAAATTTCACCGAAAATTTTAAATGTTTTTTGTTTGATTGAGGCAAAAATATGAAAAATGTACTAAAGTTTATCCTTGGGATAACATATATAATATTTAGTAACTGGTTTTGATAACGCTTTCAAATTTAATTGATCAGAAGCTTTTACAATATCTTGTATTTTTCCTGATTTATGTAAGATATTGATACGTTTATTACTCAATTGATAGGCCTGATTTTCAATACTACCTGAAAACACAAAATATTCGGCCTCATTTTCAGAGATATTATAAAGTGCAACCAGCTCTTTTCTAAACTTATCAATGCTCTTCGTTTTTATAGGTTTATTTTTTAGCTTTATACGAAGTAAGTTTCTGTTAATAATCATATCACTTAACTTACTTAATACAAAATCATCATGATTTTGCCACGCTTTCATAGCTGAAATAATATCGAAATCATCTAATTGAGAAAATACATGAAGTGTTTTGGTGTTAAAATTGTCTATGGATATTTTATTATTCAAGAAATACTCTAAGGCAGCACTTGCGGTAATTTTAGTCCCAGAATCATGTAGTTCTTTGGCACGTTTAAGCACTCTAATAAGAAGTTGTTCTGCAGCCAATCCTGTTTTATGCAAATAAACCTGCCAATACATGAGACGTCTAGCAATGATAAACTTTTCAACACTGTATATGCCTTTTTCTTCTACTACCAGATTATCATCAACTACATTAAGCATGGTAATTAAGCGCTCACTATTTATATTGCCTTCTGCAACGCCTGTATAAAAACTATCGCGCTTCAAATAATCGGCCCTATCCATATCTAATTGACCACTTATCAACTGACACATGAATTTTCTGGGGTACTGCCCCTTAAAAATGTCAATGGCAAGCGTTAAACTTCCGTTAAATTCTTCGTTTAAATGCTCCATAAAAAGTAACGAAATTTCTTCATGAGACACATTATTTACAATGCTATGCTCCATAGCATGCGAAAATGGCCCATGCCCAATATCGTGAAGTAAAATAGCTGCGTAAAGTCCAATCTCTTCTTCTTCTGAAATGCTAACACCTTTAAAACGAAGTACATTCACAGCTTGTTGCATTAAGTACACACAACCTATGGCATGATGAAATCTGGTATGGTGGGCACCAGGATACACCAAATAGGACATACCCATTTGCGTAATACGACGAAGTCTTTGAAAATATTTGTGCTGAATTAAATCAAAAATTAACGAATTTGGAATGGTAATAAATCCGTAAATTGGATCGTTTAATATTTTAAGTTTGTTCAAACTTTTAATGTTTTACAATAAATTTTTACAAATATAATGATATGTAGTTAGCGTTTTAAGAAAAGGCCTCATAAACAATACCTTTCTTAATGCTAAATACCTTTGAAGATAATTACAATGAATAAAATGAGAATACTTTGGGTTGATGATGAAATTGATTTATTAAAACCGCATATTTTATTTTTAGAGAAGAAAAATTATAGTGTAGCCACTTGCAAAAGTGGATCGGAAGCCATTGACCGTCTTGAAAATGAGAATTTCGACATTGTATTTTTAGACGAGAATATGCCTGGACTAGCGGGCTTAGAAACACTAAATGAGATTAAGGAAAAGCAAGATAATCTTCCTGTGGTTATGATTACCAAAAGCGAAGAGGAATATATTATGGAGGAGGCTATTGGCAATAAAATTGCCGATTATTTAATTAAGCCTGTAAATCCTAATCAAATTCTTTTAAGTTTAAAAAAGAATTTAGACCATTCAAGACTCATTTCAGAAAAGACTACCTCAAATTACCAGCAAGAATTTAGAAAAATAGCTATGGATTTGTCCATGGTTAACACCTATGAAGAATGGGTGAATTTGTATTTAAAATTAATTTATTGGGAAATTCAACTAGAAGATATTGAAGATGCTGGTATGTTTGAAATTTTAGAATCGCAAAAAAATGAAGCCAATATTCAGTTTGGAAAATTCATTGATAAAAATTATGCAGAATGGTTTAAACCGCATACAGAAGCTCCTGTTATGTCTCATACGCTTTTTAAAGAAAAAATAGTTCCTGAAATAAGCAAAGAACAACCTACATTACTCGTTGTAATTGACAATTTACGCTATGATCAATGGAAGGTTTTAGAGCCTGTTATAAATAATTACTACAAAAAAGACAAAGAAGATTCCTATTACAGCATTTTACCTAGTGCAACACAATATGCCAGAAATGCTATTTTTTCAGGGTTGATGCCAAGCGATATGGAGCATTTGTTTCCTGAATATTGGAAAAATGATACCGATGATGGTGGTAAAAACCTATTTGAAGCTGAATTTTTAGACACACAAATGAAGCGTTTAGGACTTACCAATTTTAAATTCGAGTATCATAAAATCACCAATTTCAAAACAGGTAGAAAATTAACAGATAATTTTAAGTCGTTAAAAAACAACGATCTAACTGTTGTTGTCTATAATTTTGTAGACATGTTGTCGCATTCTAAAACAGAGATGGAGGTGGTAAAAGAACTGGCATCAAATGATAAAGCGTACCGATCGTTAACATTAAGCTGGTTTAAGAACTCCCCGCTTTTAGAAATGATTCAACAAGCACAACAACTTGGCTTTAAGTTAATTTTAACCACAGATCACGGTACTATTAATGTAAAGAGCCCTTCAAAAGTAATTGGAGATAAAGATACCAGCTTAAACCTGAGGTATAAAACGGGGCGCAGCTTAACGTATGACTCAAAAGATGTTTTGGTGGCAAAGAACCCTAAAGACTTGCATTTGCCCTCTATTAATATGAGTAGTTCGTATATATTTGCAAAGAGTGATTTATTTTTTGCCTACCCCAATAACTACAATCATTATGTGAGTTATTACAGAAACACCTATCAACATGGGGGTGTTTCTTTAGAAGAAATGATTATTCCATTTGCAGTGCTTCAGCCTAAATAATTCTATAAAAAGCTATTTTTATCGATGAAATACATCTTTTGTTAGGAAATTAAAAATTAAATACTTAACATTGCATAATAAATAGGAGTAATATTGGAAATTCGTTATAATTTAAATGACATTCAGAATGTTGCGAATCAAATCATAAAAAATGCTAAACATAACGTGTTACTTTTTTATGGTGAGATGGGAGTTGGTAAAACAACGCTGATACGTGAGATTGTAAAAGCTTTAGGATCTAATGACGATGTGAGTAGTCCAACGTTTTCCATTGTTAATGAATATCAAATTGATGATGGTGTTTTATATCATTTTGATTTGTATCGTGTAAAAGATTTAGATGAGGCCTACAATTTTGGCATAGAAGATTATCTTAATTCTGATGCATGGATATTGATAGAATGGCCAGAGTTAATTGAACCTATTTTAGACAAAAATATAGAACATATTGAAATAAAATTATTAGATAACAAAACAAGAAAATTAGTAGTTAAACAAAGGGTTTAGATAAAATGATAGCCATTTTTACATTAGTTTACGGGAAACCCACACGGTGTAAAATTAAAAACATTTGATTTTAACATTTTTTTAACATTTAACAAAAAACAGCCACATACACTTTAGTTACATTTGGGTAATTAATTAATTAAATCCCTTAAAAAATGAAAACTAAAAAGTATGTAATTGCAATAGCAATTTTCGGAGGAATGTTGTTTACAGCTTACGCAGCTAACGCAATAAACCAAAATGGAGACCAAACAGCAAAAATCGAAAGAAAGCCTTTTAAAATCCCATCAGGGAATTAAAAAAGGATTAGTTAGTGGTACAATAATAGCTACAATTTTAGCTGTTACGCCATATTTGTTTACAATTTACGAAAGTGTTCCTGCCACTAAGGTATGGAACACTTTTTTGTTTACTTATGATAGTAAGAATTGGGAGGATGCAAATTTGGTTATGTGGATATTTTCAAGTAAAGCAATACCGCTTCTTCTTTTATTGATTTGGTTTTTCACTAATCGACACTGGTGGTTTCATGCTTTGTTAGTTCCTATAATAATGTATGTCTATCAAATTTTTAGGTTATTTAGTGATGATCAAAATTATGATGAATTCCAATTGATTTATATGCTACCTGTTATGGCAATCATTATTCCTTCAATCTATTTAATTAGGGCAAGAATGTTTAATCGGATTAATGAAGCCAACAAATCGTTAGAAGAGCTTGAAGAGGAGCTCAAACTATCCCCTAAAAATTTCTGGGGCAAATTAAAAGATTATTTTTAATCGCGGTGGCTTAATCGTTCCCTTTCTTGAGTATCTATTGATTTTTCGTTGGTTTTTAATCTAAAATTTCCAAACTTATAATTAAAGCCCACTGTAAACAACCTGTTTTCCATAGTGGACTTCGATGCAATATCCTGATCTAGATACCGGGTATCTGTGGTAAAGTTTTGCGTGTTAAATACATCCGAAACCCCTAAACTTAAGGATGCTCTGTTTTCCCAAAAACTCTTTCTTACACTAAAATCTAAACCCGCTCTTGCGCTAATTTCTCTAGGACCATCAATATAAGATGAAATATAAATAAATGACAAATCTGTAGTTAAACTTTTGTCTTTTAAAAAACTAAAATAATTAATAATCTGACCATAAAACGTCCATTTGTCATTCTGTAGTAATTCGTTCTCTTTTGTGAAATAATTATTTTCATTATAAAAATAGGATGACAAGATATACAGATTCCAATGCTTTGTAATAGTTTTATAAGTTGTAAAATCAAGTCCATAAGATACCCCATAATCAATGTTGGTATAATTTTGCCTTATTAACCTATTCTCATTGTCTTGATAAATAAACTCAATATTCACATTGTCCTCATACCTGTAATAAATCTCAAAAGTATAACTTTCATCAAAGGTATAACCTAATATAACCTGATCATCAATTTGCGGTAATAAATTAGGGTTGCCACTAGAAATAGTGTTATCATTAAGAAAAAACTCAAATGGGTTTAACTCATTGTATTTGGGTCTGTAAATACTTCGTTTATAATTAACATATAACTGATTTATGTCGTTTAACTTGTGTAGTATATATAATGAAGGGAATAACTTAAAATACGCCTGTTCATTAATTAATCCTGTAGACAAGGAGTTTCCTTTTAAATTGGTATACTCTCCTCGAATACCAAGTTTTAAACTCCAGTTTTCCCAATCTTCTGAAACACTAACATAACCAGCATAATTATCTTCTGAATAATTAAAGGTATCATAATTATCCAATGCTACTAATGGTTGGGTTTCGTTTACTAAATGTTGTTTCAGTCTACTTTGAGAATCTATGCGTGCATATTTCAATCCCGCCTCAAATTGATCACCAAATTTATTAGGTAATTCATAATCTATTTGTCCGGTATATAATTTTATACGTTGTCTTGAAAAGGTTTGAAAATGATTGTTTCTTATTAATGACCCATCAGGGAAATTATAGTTGGTATTTACATCTTGAAATATTGAAAAATCATAATTTGTATGATGCACATTGCTTGAAATTCGCTCACCTTTGTCCCCTATTTTATACGCATAATCTAAAGTAAAAGCCAAATTATAAATTTCATCTACAGATTTATTTATGGTATTAAATGTGGAATCTAACGTTTTATTAGCATCATATATAGCTGTAAGAGAATTGACATCTGTTCGTACACCATTACGGGGCGCTAACAACATACTGGTAGAAAACCCTATTTCACTTTTATTACTTAACGCATAGTCTATATGGGCATTTATATTCTGATTAGCACTTTCTCGGGTTCTATTATAATCGGTATTCCAAATAGAGACAATCTTATCGTTTTCTATAAAATTAACGTCATCCCTTAAGTTTCTATAATCTTTTCTTGGGCTAATACTATAATTAATATAGGTGTTCAGCTTTTTTGTCTTAAAAAAGTGGCTTGTACCTGCCGAAAACTTAGGGTATTCAAAACCTTGTTTATAATCTCCAAAAACACTACCACGGTATCCTGAAATGACATTTTTAGTTGTTACAATGTTAATCACAGCACCGCCTTCTGCATCGTATTTTGCAGGAGGATTGGTTATTACTTCAATGGATTTCACATCATTGGCCGAAGTAGCTTCCAATAACTGTAGCACTTCGCTTTGAGATAAATAAACTCTTTTATCATTGATATATATAATAGGTGTGGCTTGTTTTATAGAAATAGCCCCGTCATGGACTAAAACCCCTGGCGTGTGTTTTAAAACACCTAAAAGATTATCATTAGACAGGGTAGAATTTTCTACATTAAATATGAGTCTATCTACCTGTCTTTTTACTGTTGGGCGTTTTGCTACAACCGTAACATCATCAAGAATTTCACTACTTGTCTCTAAAATGATAGTGCCTAAGTCTGTATTATTTTTTATTAAAAGATCTTCAGTAAAGGATTTATATCCTAAAAACGAAATTTTGATTTGATAAGATCCTGTTTTTATGTTATCAATAACAAATACCCCGTTTTCATCTGTTGTTGATCCCTGCAGAGGTTTATCAGATTGTTTTTCAACTAAAACGACATTAGCAAAGGCAATTGGAACGTTATTTTCATCGTTTAAAACACCAGTAATTTCATAGCCTTGTGAAAAAGACAAGCTCGTAATAAATAAAATAAAACAAGTAGAAAATTTTATAAACATGTGTCTAGTTGTTATGCAAACATAGTACATTTAATTCATTTTAAACGGAGGGTTTCCCTTAAAACCCTATGTTTTTTTTCCTACATATTGTATTTTTCGATGAAACGCACATATCGTCCAAAATATTTATTTAAAAGATACCTACATCAATAGAAAATTTATTTGTAATTTCATTTTTCACTAATGCTAAAGACATGTCAAAACAAATATCTCCCTTTACTAAACAGCAATTATTACCTCAGGAAGAGACCCTTGAAATTTACAAAAAAAAAGGAGAGTTATTTATAGGTTTACCCAAAGAAACGGCCTTTCAGGAAAAGCGAATTTGCTTAACGCCAGATGCTGTTTATGCCTTGGTAAGCAACGGACATCGGGTTCTCATTGAATCTGGTGCTGGGAAGGGGGCTAATTTTAGTGATAGAGATTATAGTGAAGCTGGGGCTGAAGTCACTAAAGATACTGCCAAAGTGTTTTCTTGTCCTATGATTTTAAAAGTAGAACCTCCTACCTTAGACCAAATTAAATTAATTAACCCTCAAACCATACTCATATCTGCGCTTCAAATAAAAACACAATCAAAAGCTTATTTTGAAGCTCTAGCCGCTAAAAGAATTACCGCCTTAGCATTTGAATTTATTAGAGATAGTGATGGAGGCTATCCTGCCGTGAAGTCTTTAAGTGAAATTGCAGGAACAGCATCGGTTTTAATAGCTTCTGAGCTACTATCAGACACAAAAGATGGTAACGGTTTAATGTTTGGTAATATAAGTGGTGTGCCTCCTATTGAGGTGGTTATTTTGGGAGCAGGTACTGTGGGAGAATATGCCGCAAAATGTGCTATTGGTCTTGGTGCCGGTGTGAAGGTTTTTGACAACTCAATTACAAAACTTAGGCAAATTCAAACCAATTTAGGACGTTCTTTATTCACGTCAACTATTCAACCCAAAAACTTGCTAAAAGCCTTAAAAAGGTGCGATGTTGTTATTGGTGCTGTACGAGGACTAAACAGATCTCCTATTGTAGTCTCTGAAGCCATGGTACAAAACATGAAAAAAGGAGCAATAATAATAGATGTTAGTATTGATATGGGAGGCTGTTTTGATACCAGTGAGGTAACCACACACAAAGCTCCTACTTTTGTAAAGCATGATGTAGTACACTATTGTGTGCCTAATATTCCTGCGCGCTATCCCAAAACAGCTACGGTTTCAATAAGTAACATCTTTACACCTTATTTGCTAAAAATAGCCGAAGATGGTGGTATTGAAAATTCTTTAAGATTTGATAGAGGTTTAAAAAATGGATTGTACTTTTACCACGGAATTTTAACTAGTAAATCTGTTGGTGAATGGTTTGATTTAAAATATAATGATGTTAACTTACTCATCTTTTAATTCAAGTCTTATTACGATTTCTACAAACTATTTTTAATGAAACTTATTCAACGTATTGGCTACTATTTAGGCGGTTTTTCCATGGGATTAATAATTCTAGCCTTTTTTTTAAATGGAAAAAAAACCTCCTGTAGTTACGGACCAGAATCAAGAGTTTTAAAAAACATAAATTCAAAGCACATGGTATTTAGTAAGAAGGCTGAAGACGATATCTTGCAATTAAATACAGACTCTGTAACGGTGCATACCATTTTAAAAAAAGGAAGTATTGATTTTTTAAATAGTGCCCCAAGAAAGAAACCCTGCGGGGAATATATTATATTTGACAAAACGGAAAATAAAAAAGAAATAGCCATTACTGTAAAAAATTGTGACAGTATAGCAACAATCATAGCCGTTAAAGCCATAGATTAATATGCTAAAGCGTTCTTTTGATATATTACTGTCCTTACTCCTTTCCATTTTACTCCTCCCCTTTTTACTGCTCATTTCTATTTTAATTAAGATAGATTCTAAGGGGCCTATTCTATTCATTCAAGGTAGAGTTGGTAGAAATAACCACGATTTTTCTATTATGAAGTTTAGAACCATGCGCGTACAATCTGAACAAAAAGGGCTGCTTACTCTTGGTAATCATGATTCTAGAATTACCAAAATGGGGTATTTTTTAAGACGTTATAAGATTGATGAATTCCCTCAGTTATTTAATATTCTGAAAGGCGATATGAGCTTTGTAGGACCACGACCAGAACTCAGGCATTATGTTAATTACTATCATCAAGATGATATGGTAATTTTTAAATTAAGACCTGGGTTAACAGGCTTAGCGTCCATTAAATACCGTAATGAGGTAGAACTATTAAAAAAAGCTGATGACCCAGAAAACTACTTTATCAATGTTATCATTCCTGATAAACTGAGGTATAATAAAATGTATTTAAATAATAGAAATTTCCTTTTAGACTTAAAAATTATAGCCCTAACCATAATTAAAGTCATTTCAAAATAAGCTGTAACGTGATATATAAGTTGTTACATGGTAAAAAATAATTATTTTGTTGAGGAAAAGAATGACCATACGCCCTAATGAAAGACTCACTAAACAAACGCATTGATACCTTAATAGCCAGCACAAAACTATTCCCGTGGCTAAGAGAAACAAAAGAACAAATAGAGCCTTTCGATTTTTCAAACGAAATCATTTTAATCACTGGAGCTGCAGGGTCTTTAGGTAGTGAACTCACTAAGCAATTAACATTATGCAAGTTTCATAAATTGATTCTAGTCGATTTTTCAGAGACCGCATCTTATATACTTCTGCAAGATTTAAAGTTAGAAAGCAACGAAACTATTTTTTTTGAATTACTTGATATCTCCAAGCGTCATGCTGTAAAAGCTGTGTTTAAAAAACACAAACCAACTATGGTTATCCATGCCGCTGCATATAAGCATGTCCCCCTATTAGAAACTAACCCCTATGCTGCCATTCAAAATAATATTTTTGGCACAGAAATCCTTGCTGAATTGGCTTTAGAATTCAGCGTTAAAACATTTATTTTCATTTCAACTGACAAGGCAGTAAAACCCAAAAATATTATGGGAATGACAAAATCAGTGTGTGAAAAGCGTTTGGAGCATTATAACTGTCTTAATAAAACGTTATTCATAAGTGCTCGATTTGGAAATATTATTGGGTCAAATGGCTCTGTGCTGCCTTTATTCAAAAGGCAAATGGAACAACATAACAGTATTACAATTACCAATGCAAAAGCGTCTCGCTATTTCATGACTAAAACAAAGGCGTGTCAGCTTATATTGCATTTAGCAAGTTTCAAAAGAAAAGCATCTAATATTTATACATTTCAGATGGGAGACGCCATTAGAATATTAGATGTAGCAAACCGTTTAATAGACATTAGTTCTAATACATTTCCAAATATCAGTCTCGAAATTAAAACGCTACGCCCTGGCGAAAAAACAGAAGAATCGATTATTAGTGACAATGAAATTCTTCAGAATACGCATCATCCAGATATTTTTCAAATACTACCTAAAGAAGAAAAATCTAATCGAAAAACAGCTTGGCCAGAAGTATTAGAAATAAATTTAGAAACGTCAACAACCAAAATTAAAAGTATCTTAAAGCGATTCACCTAAACTACTTTTCTTCGTTTTTTTTCTCTGCCAAGTAATGCTAATTCTCGTCCCGTTTGCCCGGCAACTGAAGTATTTTCTTCTGCGCGTCTTATAAGATAAGGCATCACATCTTTAACGGGGCCAAACGGAATATATTTAGCCACATTATACCCTCTTGCTGACAGGTTAAAACTTATATGGTCACTCATGCCATACAACTGCCCAAACCATATTCTTGGATCATTGTTTAATATATGATTATCTTTCATCAACCGCATCAGCAGGTATGAACTATCTTCATTATGTGTTCCAGCAAAAATAGACATGGCAGATAGGTGTTTTATCATATAGCGTAGGGCATCATTAAAATTTTCGTCGGTAGCCGCTTTACTCACACAAATGGGTGATTGGTAGCCTTTATCTTTTGCCCGTTCATTTTCTTTTTCCATGTAAGCACCACGCACCAATTTATATCCTAAAAAATACTTACCTGTTATTGCTTTTTTATGTTCGCTTTTTAAAAAATCAAGCCGGTCGTGTCTATACATTTGCAAGGTGTTAAATACAATAGGCTTTTCTGTATTATATTTTTGCATCATTTGTGTAACTAGGGCATCAGCGGCATCCTGCATCCAACTCTCTTCAGCATCAATCAAAACCACAATATCTTTTTGTTTAGCTTTAGCACAAACCCGATCATATCTGCTAACCACACGACCCCATTCAATTTGCTCCTTTTCGTTTAAATCTTCCCCTTTACCTAGCTTTTCATAAAGCCCCAATCTACCAAATCCTGTTGGTTTAAACACCGCTATAGGCATAGCAGCCTTGTCTTTACTAAAGTCTATTATTTGTAAAACTTTTTCACAGGCGGTATCAAATTCTTTTTCATCTTCCTTACCTTCTACAGAATAATCTAAAACTGAACTCACACCTTTGTCATACATCTTATCAATAACGGTTAAGCAGTCTTCTTCATTCACTCCACCACAAAAGTGGTCAAACACCGTTGACCGAATTAAACCCTCAATGGGTAGATGCGCTTTTATAGCAAAATTAGTGGCGGCTGTACCTATTCTTACAAGTGGTTCAATGGATATCATTTTAAACAGAAAATAAGCGCGTTCAAGTTCTGAATCTGACTTTAAGGCGAAGGCCACTTCGGTATTATCAAAGATTAAATCGGTATTCATTTTGAAAAATTTTGGCAAAGATAATTATAGCTAAACTATCATATTATATAAAATCTCCTTAATTTCACGGCTTTAAAAAATAATTAACATTTATGGATTCTATTTCTGCCAATAACAGTTTAATTCATTTTAACGCTATCTGTTATAAGGCTCTAAATGAGCATCTTGAAAAGCATAATTTCTCTAAGATTTTTATCCTTGTAGATGAAAATACACACCAACATTGTCTGCCTGTTTTTTTAGAAAAATTAAAAACGGACCTGGCTTTTGAAATCATTGAAATAGAATCTGGTGAAATAAATAAAACCATAGAAACCTGTGTTGGTGTATGGAATGCCCTTTCTGATTTAGATGCCGACAGAAAAAGCTTAATGATTAATATTGGCGGTGGTGTTATAACCGATTTAGGTGGGTTTGTAGCCTGCACTTTTAAACGCGGTATCGCCTACGTGAATGTACCTACTACCCTACTTTCTATGGTTGATGCCTCGGTTGGTGGTAAAACCGGGGTTGATTTAGGGGCTTTAAAAAATCAAATTGGTGTTATAAGTGATCCTGATTTAGTACTTATTGATACCCAGTTTTTAGATTCCTTGCCTCAAAACCAAATGCGTTCTGGTTTAGCTGAAATGCTCAAACACGGATTAATCACAGGCACAGATTATTGGAATAAGTTTTTAGATCTTTCTAAATTATCTATGGAAGATTTAGATACATTGATTTATGAGTCTGTACTTATAAAGCGAAATGTAGTACAAGAAGACCCCTATGAAAATGGTTTAAGAAAAACCTTGAATTTTGGGCATACTCTTGGGCACGCCATTGAATCGTATTTTCTAAGTAACCCCAAAAAAGAAACGCTACTTCATGGGGAAGCTATTGTGGTTGGTATGATTTTAGCTTGTTATATTTCTTCAAGATTAACAGGATTCTCAAAGGAGGACACCAATTACATTAAACAGTTGTTTATAAACTACTACGGTAAAGTAAGCATTGATAAAACGGAATATGCCCCTATCATGGATTTGCTAAAATATGACAAGAAAAATAATCATGGTAATATCAATTTTGTGTTGTTAGAAGCTATTGGAAAAACTAAGATAGATTGCCAGGTAGATGATGCTATCATTGAAGAGGCGTTTGATTATTACATGTTATAAAATCTAAAAAAATAATAAGTCAACATAGATGTTTTCTATATTCAGCAGAAAAAGGTTTTTAAGAGACTTATTAGTAGATTTTGTTGATATCCACAATCATATTTTACCAGGTATAGATGACGGAGCAAAAACCATTGAGGAAGCGCTTCTGCTCATTGATAATATGAAACAACTAGGGATAAAAGAATTTATTCCTACCCCGCATGTCATGCAGGACTTTTATCCCAATACTGACGAAACGATAGGAGAAGCCTACCAAAATGTGCTATCGGCCATACATACTTATAAGGACTATACTGGTATTTCGGTTAATCCAGCCGCAGAATATATGTTGGATGTTCATTTTGAAACCTTTTTAGAAACCCATAACCTGTTTACCTTAAAATCAAATTATGTTTTGGTTGAACTCTCTTATTATCAGCCGCCCCTTAATTTAGAAGCTATTATATTTAAAATTAAAACCAAGGGGTATATTCCAGTGTTGGCACATCCTGAGCGCTATATTTATTTTCACCAAAACTTTGATTATTACAAAAAACTAAAACAGATGGGCTGTATGCTTCAGCTTAATTTTTTATCGTTAAGTACTTATTATGGTACATCGGTCAATAAAGCAGCATTTAAATTAATTAAAAACAAGTGGATTGATTTTGTGGGTACCGATATTCATAATACCAGACAGGTATCAAAATTAGAATCCATAACACTAAATAAATCCGTTCAGGATAGTCTTACCCCCATCATTAAAGCCACAAATCATACGTTTTCTGTTAGGTAGTTCCTTTTAATCTACTAAACAGACCTTTATTTTCATCGGAGGCATAATACCCATACTTAGCGCCATAACCAAAATTAGATTGCTTCACATCATTAACAATAAGCATCATTCTTTGTAATTTATTCTGCTCATAAATCTCTTTGGTAAAATTAAGTACCGCCTTATCGGTGTAGCCAGCTCTTACTAAGTACATGGTATACCCCGCATATTCACTAATAATTAAAGTATCTGTAACCAACATAGAAGGCGCTGTATCAACTATAACGTAATCATATTGCTCTGAAACCGTATCAAATAATGTTTTTACGCGATCACTCATAAGTAACTCAGCCGGGTTTGGAGGTATTCTACCAGATAATAAAACATCTAGTTTAATCCCATTGATGTTATAAGAATTAATAGTCTCTCCAAGTAGAACCGATGAATCTGCTAAATACTCAGACAACCCAATAGTTTTTGCATCCACTTTTTTATCCACTGATTTCTTAATCTGCTGAGCCAATTGCGGATTTCTTAAATCGGCACCAATAACTAAAACCCTATGACCCGAATGACTTAAGGTTAGCGCAGCATTTAAACTAACAAAAGATTTGCCCTCTCCTTTAATGGTAGAAGTAACAAAAACAACATTGCCATAGCGTTCAAGGGTTTTGCTTTTCTTTATAAAATCAAAATTAGTGCGTATAATCCTGAAAGACTCCGATAATAAAGAACGGTCATTTTGCTTTATTAAAACTTGATTTTCTTTGATATTAGGTATTTCACCGAGTACGGGTATATTCTTAATTACGTCTTGTAAATCTTCTTTATTATGAATTTTGGTATCTAATAAATCAACCACATAGATAATTAAAAAAGGAATGAGCAAGCCAATAAAAAGAGCACCTGCATAAATAACCATTGGCCTTTTTTGAACAGTTCCCAAGCCATATGCTGGTTCTACAATTTTTGCGCTAGGCATGGTTGTTGTTTGTGAAATTTCCGCTTCCTCTCTTTTTTCAAGTAAATACAAATACAGAGACTCTTTAATACTTTGTTTTCTACTAATAGAAATTAATTTGCTTTCTTGAACAGGAACTGAAGAAATCTTTGAATTAATAGTACTAAGTTGATTTTGTAATCCTCTCAGTTGAATGTTTAACGTGTTTATATTGTTATCAATACTTACACTCAAATTACTTTTTATAGCCTTTAGTGTTTGTTCAAGTTGGATGACCACCGAATTATTTTCCCCAGCACTTTTTAAAACCAAACGACGTTGTTCAATCAATTCATTATAACGCGACGCCAGACTTACTAATGCGGGGTCACTTCCTCCAAGGTTAGCAGGTAAATTATCAAAAGCTCCTGTCTCAAGCGTTTTCTTCATATAATTCAACATATTTAGCTGAATTCTAATATCTTGAAGTTGCTGTTCACTATTAAGGCTAGAACTTGATAGCATTCCACTTTTTGAAGAAATATCAGTAATTTTATTAGCCGATTTATAACGTACTATACTGTCCTCTACATCTAATAAATCTGATGCTATGGCTTCTACTCTATCATTGATAAAATTAGCCGTAGCTTTAGCCCTCAATTTGTTTTTTTCAACCGTAACCAGATTATACTCATTAACCAAGGTATTTATAATATCTATAGATTTATTTTCAACTTCGCTCTCTAAAAACAAATCAATTACTTTTGAGCCTTTCGCAGCAGGAAAAATGCTTAACTTTTCCTTGAGTAATTTGGCTACCGTTTTAACTGGTGTTACTTTAATCTTAAATGCTCTACCTTGATAGGTATTAACCTCATGGTCACCCTTTTTAGAAATAACAACACCGCCCATAGCAGTTGATATAGTCTCATCAAAAGTATAGGTTTTAGGATCTTCATCCACATGAGATTTATACTCAAAATGTGATTCTGAAATAGGTTTTATATAGAACATGGTACTTGTTCTAGCAAGTACTGAGTCTGACACTAAAAACTGAACATCAAATGGTCTCCCTGAATACATTTCATACTCATTTACTTTTCCTAAGGAAAAAAACTGAATATTCAGATTTAACTTTTCAACCACATTTTTTATCAAATTTCTTGATTTTATCACTTGAATTTCATCCTCAACTTTATTGTCCTCTTGACCTGTGACAAATGATAAATCTTTTAAAACAGCATTCCCCGGATTACTATTATTATCCAACAACATAATTTTAGCCGTTGCAGAATATACTGGAACGGTATATCGATTCTTAAGAAATGCCAACAGAGCACATACCAAAACACTTAATGCAAACCATTTCCAGCGTTTTACATATGCCATGACGGCCTTCTTTAGGTTAAATTTTCCTGTGTTTGTTGGGATATTATTATTTTCCATGTACATAATTCTAGCGCGTAAATAAAATACCAATAGTTATAGCAAGCCCTAATAAAGATGCAAAAACACCAATTCTGGCATCCCCAGAGGCTCTACTCACACCAAAGCTATTGGGTTCTACATAAACCACATCATTTTGTGTTAAGTAGTACACCGGTGAATTAAAAACTTCTTTACTTGTTAAATCAATACGGGTATAGGTTTTTGCTCCATTAAAATCACGAATTACTAAAACATTATCTCTTTTACCTGTTATCGCTAAATCGCCTGCAGCCGATAAAGCCTCTAAGATAGAAATGCGTTCTCCAGTTACTGGGTAAACACCAGGGTTATTTACTTGGCCAAAAACCGACACTCTATAATTATTAATTCGCATAATAACCACCGGATCTTTGAGCAGTTTTCCGTCCTCAAACTTCTTTTTAAATAATTGCTTTGCTTCCTCAATGGTTAAACCTTCTAATTTTACTTTTCCTAAAACAGGGTAATCCACATTGCCTTCTGAGTCTATCAAGTATTGAACCAAGGTGCCTTGACCATTACCACCAGTTGATTCAATTAAATTGTACGGCTGCGTAACTGTTAAATCTGGAGTGGAAATATAAATACTTAATAAATCACCTGTTTTTAATGTTGCATTAAATGTATTGGTATCTACAATCGTTTCAGCATTTTTTGCATTCTGAAAATACACAATATCCTTCTTTGTGGAGCAAGAACTCACCAAAGCAAGCACATATAAAACGATAATTAACTTAAATGTTGAAGTCAATCGGCTCATGTAGTTTTAAGATTTGGAGGGAAAGTTAAAGAATTTTAATTGATTTATAATAGATTACTATAATTTCTAGAGCTTGTTTCATTTAAAGCAGACATACTCTTTGCTTTTTTATATATCTGAACCCGTTTATCAAATTTCTCGTAATCAGAATTATTAGATTGATATTCAGGAATGAGTTGCTTCATTTTCAAAACAATATTATTGTTTTGAAAACGGTTAGTCATACATAGTTCTTCAATCTCTGATTTTATCTTGCTATATTCTAGTGCTCTCGTTTTACTTATCATAATCTTCTTGTGATAGGTTGATAAGGTGTTTTCCCCATTAGCCAGCAACTCTTCATACAATTTTTCTCCAGGTCTTAAGCCGGTTATCCTAATATCAATATCTTCTGGATATCGCAAACCTGAAAGTTTAATCATATTTTTAGCTAAATCAAATATTTTAACCGATTCGCCCATATCGAAAATAAATATTTCACCACCTTTACCCATCGTGCCAGCTTCCAATACCAAACGAGACGCCTCAGGTATGGTCATAAAATAACGGGTGATATCTTTATGCGTTAAGGTTAAAGGCCCTCCATTTTCTATTTGTTTTTTAAACAAGGGAATCACGGAACCATTGGATCCTAAAACATTACCGAAGCGCGTTGTAATAAATTTTGTTTTGCTTTCCTTTTGTAAGCAACTAATATACATTTCAGCAAGGCGCTTCGTGGCTCCCATTACGCTAGTAGGGTTAACTGCTTTGTCAGTAGAGACAAAAACAAATTTTTTCACATTATACCTGGATGCGGTATCGGCAAGAAGCTTAGTACCATTTACATTTATTTTTATAGCTTCATAAGGGGTTTGTTCCATCAATGGAACATGCTTGTATGCCGCAGCATGAAACACCAAAGTCGGTTTGTATTGTTGAAATATGGTATCAATTCTTAAACCATCTCTAATATCTGCCACTATAGCAGTTTGATTATGAAAACCACTACGTATTAAATCTTGTTGCACATCATAAAGCGCTGATTCTGCTTGGTCTACCAATATAAGTTCCTTAACACTAAAATGAGCCAGTTGTTTTACCAATTCACTTCCAATAGACCCGGCAGCTCCAGAAATAAGCACGGTTTCACCCCTAAACTCGCTTAACAAATTAGGATTGTCTATTTCAATAGGTGGACGACCCAACAAATCTTCTATTTGCACTTGTTTGATTTGTTTTGTACTTAATTCACCATTAATCCATTGCTCGATAGGTGGTACTTTATTAATTTTAACATCAGAATCTACTAAACTATCAACTAACCTTCTTAAGCGTTCTAATTTTAACGTTTGAGAGGCTACAATAATTTCATCAATACGATTACTATGAATATAGTCCGCTGATACTTGTTGATGATTTATGATAGAAATCCCATTAATCTTTTTTCCTATTTTCTTCACATCATCATCAATGAACGCTACAACTTGGTAGGAGGAATTGTTATTACTCACTAAAGCATTGTAGGTAACAATACCAGAATCAGCCGCACCATAAATTAAAACACGCTTTGATACTCTGAACTTACATTTTAGGTACTTAAACAACATTTTAAATGCTAATCTGCTTGCGGCAAGTAGTACAAAACTCAATAAGGCATGTATAACAATAATAGATAAAGGAATGGTAAAATTAGGGGCTAATCCTGTTGTTCTATTTATAAACACAACACCAATACACAATGCTGATATTAGTGCTATAGATTTAAAAACAGTAACAATGTCTGAAAATCCGGTATGGCGGATCAAACTTTTATAGGAGCCTATAATTAAAAAACTAACCGAAGCCACAATAACCAAAAAAGGCAATTGAATAGCAAACTGTTTTAAATCGAACTGTAAAGTAAAATTAAAACGGATGAGATAAGCCATACAAAATGTTACTAGTATTGAGAGCAAATCAATACCAAAAACCAGCCATTTTGAAGCATGTTTATGAGTGAGGGAAGCTAAGTAATTTTTTATCATGAATTGAGGGATTTCTTTATAATAGCAATAATTCTGTTTAAGTCATCAGTGTCTAAATTAGAGCCACTAGGCAAACACAAGCCCCTATTGAAAAGGTCTTCTGATACGCCATTGGTATAGCTCAAACAATGCATAAACACAGGTTGTAAATGCATTGGTTTCCATAAGGGTCTGGATTCAATATCGTCCTGTAACAACGCTTTTCTTATACGCTCTCTGGTCTCAAATGCGTCTGTTGAAATACAGGTTATCCATCGGTTTGAAAAACAACCTGTTGGTTCTTCTAAAAAAGTAATGGAATTACATTCTGATAAATGTCTTTTATAATACTCGTAATTTCTTCGTCTAGCTTCAACTCTTAAGTCAAGTACTTCCATTTGTCCTCTACCTATACCCGCTAAAACATTACTCATTCTATAATTAAAACCAATGGAAGAATGTTCATAATGCGCCGCATCATCACGAGCCTGTGTGGCCAAGAAAACAGCCCGTTTTTTTAGGGATGGATCTTTACAAATCAAGGCACCGCCACCCGAGGTTGTTATAATTTTATTACCATTGAATGATAAAATTCCAAAATCCGCTAAGGTGCCACAAGGTTTACCATAATAGGTACTTCCAAAAGCTTCAGCACTATCCTCTATCACTGGAATACCATACTTTTTTGCAATAGTTTGTATAGCATGCGCTTTATAGGGTACCCCATATAAATGCACCGCTATAATGGCTTTAGGTGTTTTGTTTTTATGTATTCTGTCAATTATCGCCTTCTCGAGCAGATACGGATCCATATTCCAGGTCTCTAATTCGCTATCCACAAAAATAGGCGTAGCACCTTCATAGAGAATCGGGTTGGCTGAGGCCGCAAAGGTAAAACTTTGACATATTACCTCGTCACCCACTCCTATACCTAATAAGCGTAAGGCTATATGTATGGCTGCAGTACCTGAACTTAACGCAGCTACATCACAATCATTGCCCAAGTAATGTTTAATAGCATCTTCAAAACCATCAACATTGGGCCCTAATGGAGCAATCCAATTAGAATCAAAGGCCTGGGCAACATATTTTTGCTCTGCACCTCCCATATGGGGAGAGGATAAATATATTTTCGTTTTAGTTAGCATGGTTTGTTATCATATTGTTTAATGGCATAAGGCGAGCCTCCATAGTAATCAACTATGTTGCTTTTCGTTTTAAAAATATATGGAATTTCCCTTGAGACATTAATACAAATTCGTTTTAATTAATATTTTTAACATGTGTTTTATAATGTTATAACAACCTATTTTCTAGATATAGCATATAAACACAAATTAAATTTTTAAGCTATTAATCAATTCAATTTTTGTATTCAACGGTGTAAATTTAGTAATTGTTTTAATTCATTGGAGGCACTTAGAATATATTTCGCTAAAAGCCTATTTATTTCGGTTTATCAGCAACCAAAATTCAGGATATAGCAAAAGTTTGCAACTCATCGAACGCCTCGTATTTAAACGATGTTAATGTACCGCTTACTTGCTCTATACAACCCATATGACCTTTCTGTTTTTTAACATGAGGCGCATACATCGGAAAAATTAACACCAGCATGAATTTCATCGGAAAAAATGAAACCTTAATACAGGAATCATCTTTCCTTTCATAAATTTTTATAATATTTGCTTCAGCTATTAAACACCCAAACAAAAATGACTTACCCACAACTGGATGAATTAAAAGGAAAACGTGTTTTAGTAACAGGAGGTGCTGGCTTTATAGGGTCAAACCTGATTGAAGTATTACTAGCACATGGTATAGCTGTTGTTTGCTTAGATAATTTTTCAACAGGAAAGCGAGAGAATATCACACCCTTTTTATCAGATTCAAATTTCACTTTAATTGAAGGCGATATTAGGCATCTTGAGGATTGTAACCAAGCATGCAAGAACGTAAACTACGTGTTGCATCAAGCGGCTCTAGGATCTGTACCAAGATCTATTAAAGATCCCATCACAACGAATGATGTTAATATTTCAGGATTTTTAAATATGCTGGTAGCAGCAAGAGATGCTAAGGTAACCCGCTTTGTATATGCGGCAAGTTCATCAACCTATGGTGATCATGAAGCTTTACCAAAAGTTGAGGACGTTATTGGCAAGCCTCTTTCGCCCTACGCCATTACCAAATATGTGAATGAATTATATGCTGATATCTTTCAAAAAACCTATGGCCTAGATACAATAGGCTTAAGGTATTTTAATGTGTTTGGAAAGCGCCAAGATCCTGATGGAGCCTATGCTGCGGTGATTCCCCTGTTTGTAAAACAACTTATAAAACATGAGTCGCCTGTAATTAATGGAGACGGCAGTTACTCGCGTGACTTTACCTATATAGACAATGTGGTTCAAATGAATATATTGGCTCTAACCACTACAAACAAAGCGGCTTTAAATACGGTGTATAATGTGGCTTATGGTGAACGCACTACGCTTTTAGAACTAGCAAGTTTATTGAAGAATCACTTAGCTCAGTTTGATAGGGACATTCTTAATGTTGCGATTAAACATAGAGATAACCGGGTTGGTGATATTCCGCATTCTTTAGCCTCTATAGACAAAGCAAAACAACGCCTCCAGTACAAGCCAAAGTACAATATCGATAAAGGTATTGAGGCTGCAGTAACATGGTATTGGAACCATTTAAAATAATTACAAATGTCAGTCTGAGCGCAGTCGAAGACTCATAAACAAATCAACTAATCAAAGAATAAACACCTAAAATGAACAATATAAAAATAGCAGTAATTGGTTTAGGCTATGTAGGTTTACCATTGGCTAGGTTATTTGCTACAAAATATCCTGTGATTGGCTTTGATATCAATGAAAAGCGCATTGATGAGCTAAGGCAAGGCAAGGACACCACACTAGAGGTGGCCTCAGATGTTTTAACAGCAGTGTTAAAAAACACCAACAATAATACCATAGGGCTTTTTTGTGCGTCTCATCTTCAGGCTATAAAAGACTGCAACTATTATATAGTAACGGTACCCACACCTATTGATAAAAATAATAGGCCCGATTTAACACCGCTTTACAAATCGAGTGAAACCGTGGGCAAAGTGCTTAAAAAAGGAGATATTGTTATTTATGAATCTACGGTGTATCCTGGAGTGACTGAAGAAGAATGTATCCCTGTACTGGAACGTGTAAGCGGACTTACCTTTAACCAAGATTTTTATGCTGGCTATTCTCCAGAGCGGATCAATCCGGGCGATAAATTACATACCGTAGATAAGATATTAAAAGTAACGGCAGGCTCTACCCCAGAAATCGGTAAAAAAGTAGATGCCCTTTATGCGAGTGTGATTACCGCAGGTACGCACCTAGCGCCTACTATCAAAGTAGCAGAGGCGGCTAAGGTGATTGAAAACTCGCAACGCGATATTAATATTGCCTTTGTTAATGAGCTGGCTAAAATTTTCAATCTATTAGATATTGATACCCATGCGGTATTAGAAGCTGCAGGCACCAAATGGAATTTTTTACCCTTTAAACCCGGCTTGGTAGGCGGGCATTGTATAGGGGTTGACCCTTACTATTTAGCCCAAAAAGCCCAAGAGGTGGGCTATCATCCTGAAATTATTTTAGCAGGCCGCAGGGTCAATGATAGTATGGGACACTATGTAGCGGCTCAAGTGATAAAGTTGATGCTGCAAAAAGACATTCGTATTAATGAGGCTAATATTTTGGTTTTGGGTATTACATTTAAAGAAAATTGTCCTGATGTACGGAACACCAAAGTGGTTGATGTAGTACATGAGCTTAAAAGCTATAATACCAACATTACTATTTATGATCCTTGGGCCAACCCAGAAGAAGTGAAACATGAATATGGCTTATCAACTACCCAAAACCTCCCTTCTGAACAATTTGACGCCGTAGTTTTAACCGTGGCTCATAAAGAATTTTTAGATGAAAATTTAGACGCTTTATTGAAAGATAATGGTGTTTTATATGATGTAAAAGGCGTTTTAAAATTATCTGTAAGTGGAAGGTTGTAAACGAAAATTAAACTAAAGTGAGTCAATTAAAAAAAGGAGCTGCATTGAATTACATGACTATATTTTTAACAAATGTGGTTGGGCTCTTTATAACTCCTTTTATACTAAACCATTTGGGGAAAGCCGAATACGGTGTGTATACCGCTATAGGTGCTTTGGTAGGAACTATATCTGTATTAGATTTAGGACTTAACAACACCATTGTGCGCTTTGTAGCTAAATACAGAGCTGAAAATGACCGAAAAAGTGAAGAAAATTTTTTGGCAACAACCATGCTGATTTATGCTGTGATTTCAGTAGTTATAGTCATTATAGGAATTTCCTTTTACGGCTATATTGATACATATTTCACTAAGATGAATACCGAAGAAATACGTATAGCTAAAACCATTTTCATATTACTTATTTTTAACTTAGCTATTGGGTTACCAGGAGGTAGTTTTACCGGTATATGTTATGGTTATGAGATGTTCGTTTTCCCAAAAACCGTCAATATTATACGTTATATTTTAAGAACCATTGTAGTTATAGGAGTTTTATTGTGGGGCGGAAAGGCTATTGCCTTAGTTATTATTGACACTGTTTTTAATATTATTTTTTTAAGCGTTGAATTTTATTATGTTTTTTACAAGTTAAAAGTTAAGTTCAAATTGCATGAATTAAAATTGAAATACATTAAAGAAATTTTTGGGTATTCGCTTTGGATTTTTGTTTTTGCCTTGGTTAGTATACTGCAATGGAAGGCTGGCCATTGGATACTTGGCAGAATTGCTACGCCAGAAGTTTTAACCATTTATGGAATTGGTATTGTACTGGGTACTTATTACGGGGCTTTTTCAACAGCAATTTCGAGCGTATTTTTACCTCGAGCAACAAAAATGACCGTAGATAATGCTTCTGGTGAAGAGTTAACCAGTATGATGATAAAAATTGGCCGAATTTCCTTTATTATTCTTATGTACATTTTTGGGGCTTTTCTATTATTTGGTTATCAATTTGTGTATTTATGGGTTGGAAAAGAACTTGGAAGCGATGGCTCCTTTGAAGTTTGGTTAATAGCATTATTGATTATGATGGCTTATACCCTTCCTTTGATTCAAGGGTTTGGAAATTCTATTTTAGAAGCAAAAAACAAGTTATCGTTCAAAGCCGTTTTGTATCTAACCTTCTTGATTACTGGAGCTGGATTTGGAGCTTTTTTGGCTAAAACTTATGGTGCTTTAGGTATGATATGTGGTACGGTAACAGGTTGGTTTATTGTGCAAAATGTTATGAACTTCTATTATCACAAAGTGATTGGTTTAAATATCTTTAGATTTTTTAGAGAACTATCCTATAAATCTCTTTTAACTGTTTTTGCAATTATTGTTATCAGCTATTTTATAAATTATATACCGGGTAATGGCTGGCTAAATTTTATTTTTAAAGCAAGCTGCTATTCCATATTTTACATACTGGGTATGTATCATTTGGGCCTTATCGAATTTGAAAAAAAATTATTTAAAGATTCTCTATCACCAGTTTTTAAAAAAATCAATGAATAATGTTAAAGTTAAAAAGCATAAGTTTTACAGATGGAGGAAGAAAGGTTAATTATGACTATTCAGTTACAGATACTATTAAAAAATACTTTAACGCTGAGCATAAGTTCTATATTAAGTATGGTGAAGATGTAAGGAACGTACCAACTAGTATTTTGGTGATACCCTTTCTTTCAAACTTTTTACCCATCTCTTGGTTTGCCAATTTTGATATAGAAGTTGAAGAAATTGATGAAGGTTTTAATTTTGCGATTAAGAAAGTTAAGGATGAATTTCAAAAACAATTTCACGATTATAGCATTCTGGGAGATTTAAATTATAGAAAACTTATATCAAATAAAATAGAAGGAAAGAAGACGGCCATGCTGTTTAGTGGTGGTGTTGATGCTTACGCCACTTATATAAGAACTTATGACCAGATTCCCGATTTAGTAACTATTCTTGGAGCCGATATTGATATTGATGATAAAAAGCAATGGGGAGAATTTACAAATTTCATTGAAAGCGAAGAGTTATTAAAAAACAACAAAAAAGTTTATATTGAGACCAATGTGCGTAATTTTTATACTTACCAAGTTGAACTATTGTTAAAAGACATTGGTTGGTGGGGCAAGGTTCAGCATGGTCTGTCTCTAATTGGTTCTTTAGCACCAATTTCATATTTAAGATCTTATAGTAAGATTTATATAGCCTCTTCATATACCAAAGCTATAGACATTGCTTGGGGGTCTACACCACAAATAGATGAAAATATTACGTGGTCTGGTATTAAGGTTTTTCATGATGGTTATGAACTTCAAAGGCAAGATAAAGTTGATTTAATTACTAAGTTTTCTAACGAAACCAATAACAAATTTAAACTTCGTGTATGTTATTCCGAGCTTAGAACTGAATTTAACTGCAGTTGTTGTGAAAAATGCTATCGAACCATTCTTGGTATCATTTTAAATGGGAAAAATCCAAATGAATATGGATTTAATGTTGATAAGGGTGTTTATAATGAAATTTTTAAGGTATTAAAGCAATATGGTTCAAACATAGGAATGAACTACTTTTGGTGGGAACTCATGGAGAAATCTAAGGTATCACAAAACATGTTTGTTTTTGAAAATATAGAAATAGAAAATAAACAATTAGAGAGAATAAGAGATGGAGAATTACAAAGTATGTTAGAAGCCAAAATAAAAAAAACTAAAAATTCAAAAGAAAAGCTAAAATTTATTTTAAGGAATAAGTATCCTTGGTTAATCAAATTAATAAAAAAAATCAAAGTATGAAATACGGTTTACTTACTTATATAGAAAATCAAAAATATTTTAATATCGGAGATAATATACAGAGCTTGGCTGCTAAGCAATTTCTACCTAAAGTTGATAAGTATATAGATAGAGAGTCAATGGCTTTTTACAGCGACGAAGAAGTTAAACTGATTATGAATGGTTGGTTTATTCACAACACTGAAAATTGGATTCCTTCCGATAAAATCAATCCTTTATTCGTTTCTTTCCATATGAACAATACGGCCGCTCCTTACATGTTAAGTGATAGAGGTATTGCTTATTTAAAAAAACATGAACCTATTGGTTGTCGCGATCAATTTACAGCAGACACTTTAAACGCTAAAGGCATTGAAGCTTACTTTACTGGTTGTTTAACATTAACATTAGATTCGTATAAGGTGGATGATTCAGAAAGGGGTGATGACGTTTATATAGTTGATCCGTTATATAGCTACCCAAGTCCTCAAAAAAATTTTTACAACTCAAGAGCAACTATAAAAAATATTCTGAATGGTAAAGCTTTACAGTTAAGGAAAAAAAGTAAACATGTAAAAAACTTCATTAGTCAAGAATTACTTAATGAGGCCCATTATGTCAATCAAGAACCTTTGAATAACATTTCTGATGAGGAAAAATTTGATATTGCTGAAGAACTTCTTAAAAAGTATGCAAGGGCTAAATTAGTTATTACTTCTAGAATACATTGTGCATTACCTTGTTTAGCAATGGAAACACCAGTTATATTTATAAATGGCTTTGATAGTTTTGTGGATTCTTGCCGATTTGATGGTATTTTAGAATTATTTAATCGCATTGATATTAACACAAAAACAGGAGAATTCACCTCAAACTTTCCATTACAAGGAAAAATACACAAAGACACAAAGGTAAAAAATCTTGGTTTGCATCATAAGTTAGCTGAACCTCTAAAGAAAAAGTGCAGAACATTTGTATCAAAGTAAATCTATTGTAATGATTCCAAAAATAATACATTATTGTTGGCTTAGTGATGACGAGTTTCCCAATTTAATAAGATTTTGTATTGAATCTTGGAAAGAGAAGTTACCTGAGTATGAATTTATGCTTTGGGACACCAATAGGTTTCCCGTTGAGGACAATATTTGGGTAAAGCAAGCATTTCAAGCTAAAAAATATGCTTTTGCATCGGATTATATCCGGTTATATGCTGTTCTTAAATATGGAGGTATATATTTAGATACTGATGTTGAAGTAGTAAAAAGCTTTAATTCGTTATTACACCTTCCCTATTTTTTCGGTTCCGAAGGAGATGGAATAATTGAAGCAGGTGTATTTGGTGCGAAGAAAGATTCAAATTGGGTTTCTAAATGTTTATCCTATTATGAAAACAAATCCTTTATCAGGGAAGATGGCAGCTATGATACGCTAACACTACCGAGAATAATGATGAAAAAAATGCAAGAAAATTATAGAATAAAAGAACTAGGATACTCTGAAGCACAAAATCCAAATTTTTCATATTTAGCAAATGAATTGTTTATGTTTCCAAAAGATTTCTTTTGTGCTAAAAACCATGGAACTGGAATTATTGAAAAAACAAAGAACACCTTTTGTATCCATCATTTTGCAATGTCATGGGTGCCAAAACGAATTGCTTTTCTACCTAACATTAAAAGAAAACTGATGAAACTTTTTGGAGTAAATACAATTAATAAAATAATTGTATTTCTTAGATTAAGGAAAATATTAAGAGGAGGTAAATAAAGTTGCGTGTTTTATATTTAAATAAATAATGAAAATAGCTTACATAACAGATCAATTATACTTACATGGTGGTGCGGAGAGGGTTTTAACCAATAAGGTCAACTATCTAGCCAACTTAGAAGATATGACCATTTTTATTATAACTAATGAACAAAAAAAAAATAAATTTTGTTATGATATTGATTCAAAAGTTAAACATTTAGATATAAATTTGATTTATAAAAGAGACAGAAGCTATTTTTCCATATTAAACATAGTTAAAGCTCCTATTCATTTTTATAAATTAAAATCTTTATTGAATAAAATTAAACCAGATGTAATAATAACTTTAAGTTCTCAATATGATTATTATTTTTTACCATTTATAGTAAATAAAACTCTCATAATAAAAGAATTTCATTCTTCAAGGCATTACTATCAACAAGATAGGGCCAATTGCAGTAAACTAAAAGGGTTTGTTTACAAATTAAATGATTTTGTTGAGAGAAAATACACTTATAATGTATTACTTACTGATGATGAAAAGAAATATTTTAAATCAAACAATACTATTGTAATACCCAATTTCCTTATAGATATTCCTAAATCATTTTCATCATTAACAAATAAGAAAGCAATAAGCGCAGGGAGAATAGCACCAGTAAAGGGGTTTGAGAACTTAATAATAGCGTGGAAAATTGTATTTGAAAAAAACAAAGAATGGATCATAGAAGTCTATGGTAATGGAGAAAAGAAATATGTTGAAAAACTAAATAATCTTATTATTTCTTTAGGCTTAGATAATAACTTTTTTATAAAAGAAGCTACACATCAGATAGAACAGAAAATGCAAGAGGCGTCATTTTATGTTATGAGTTCTTTAACCGAATGTTTTCCAATGGTTTTATTAGAATCAATGTCTAATGGATTACCAATTATATCTTTTAATTGTCCTAACGGTCCCAAAAATATTGTCTCACATAATAATGATGGATTGTTGATAGAGGATGGTAATGTTGAGAAGCTTGCGCTTGCTATATTAAATATGATTGAAAACGAAGAAATGCGAAAAAACTTTAGTAAAAATGGGACTTTGAATGTCAAAAGGTATAACAAGCAAACAATAATGAAGAAGTGGCTACACTTATTTGGTTATAAAAATTTGATATTATAAATGAGAAAGTTACTATTCGTTATAAACTCTCATAATATAAATTCATACTTATTCAAATGTATTGAAAGGGTTAGTAATGAAATTTCCGATATTTATATAGAGATATTTATTGATAAAGATATCGCAAACATAGAATTTTCATTTCCACCTATTACGAAATTCATAGATGAAAAATTCAATAATTTGTCAAGTAATCCTTTGGATTTTACAAACATAAGTCTTTTAACAATTAAACCCAATATAAAAGTTATAGGTGATTTTTCAAGTTTAAGCTTTTGTGATTACATTATTTTTGAGTCAGAACCTATACTTGATAGTAAATATAAAAAACTATCAAAAAAAGGATTTTTGACTTTTGACTCAAACTATAATTTTATTTTAAGTTCAATTTTATATGACAAAAAAATACCTCTTAGAATATTGTTTAATGATTTAAAGTCTACACAATGGAAAATTATTTTTGGAGTTGAATTAAAAAAAGAAAAAGGAGTAATAAACAATATTCACAAGATTCTTTTTAATTTCTCTATTTTTTTGATAAAATTTTTAAAAAGCGATAATGAATATTTATATGCAGGTGCTTTTCAAAAAAGGGAAAATAAAAGGTCAAAATTGAAGACTCATTTTAAATTTGTTATTTATTATATTGTACTGACGTTTAAAATATTCTCAAGAAAGTTTTCATATAATAAACTAAATTGGAAAATTGCTATTAAAGAAAATGATCGCTATATTTTTTTAAAACAACCAAAGAATTCATTTTGGGCTGATCCATTTATCATAAAAAATAAAACAGGAAGCGTTGTGTTTTTTGAAGAGTTAAAAGAGAATAATATAGGTCGAATATCATGTTTAAGGCTTAATGAGTTTCATGAAGTTATTGAATACAAATCTGTTTTGGATAAGGATTACCATTTGTCTTTTCCAAATGTATTTTTTAGGGATAATACTTTTTACATGATACCAGAAACCAGTCAAAAAAATAATTTACAACTATATAAATGTGAGGTATTCCCTTTTAAGTGGAATTTTGAAAAGAATTTGATGGAAGGCATTAAACTTGTTGATGCTATATGGTTGTATTATGATGAGTTGTATTGGATTTTTGCTAACAAAATTGAGGATTTTGAACATGATAACAATGAAAGGTTATATCTTTATTATTCTGATGACCTATTCAGTAATAAATGGCAATCTCACATAAGAAATCCAATTATTGCTGACTCTTCTAAATCTAGAAATGCTGGCAATTTTATTTTTGAAAATAACAAAATTTACCGGGTGTCTCAAAAATGTGTGTCGAGTTATGGAGAAAACTTAGTGATAAATGAAATCCTTGAACTTTCAAAATTTGATTATAAAGAAAATACGGTTGAAGAAATATTTCCCCATGATAATTATGTTGGTTTACATACAATGAATAGCAGTAAGGATTTGAAAGTATTTGATTTTTTAATAAAAGAATAATGTTTGATTTTATCCCATTGGAATACTATTTTAGGGTGTATATCCATATAGCCTTTTTTGTTGTAGTATTTACTTTATTGCATACCTATGCATTATCCATCAATGACCGTAAAAATATAAACTATATTAATATTATAGGGTATTTGTTTTTGTTTTATGCCATATTGTATATTGGTTTTAGACCCGTAAGCGGACGTTTTTTTGGGGATATGTCCACTTACAACGTTAAATATTTAAGATATGTTAATGGGGAGCCGTTAAACACCAAACAAGATGTTTTTTTTGAAATATATATGAAGATTTGTTCTCAGTTTTTAACGGTAAAGTATTTTTTTTTACTCTGTGCCATTGCTTATATTCTTCCTTTCTATAAAGTTTCTATTTTCTTTTTTGGAAAATATTGGCTATATGCATTTTTGATGTTCGCTGTTTCTTTCTCGTTTTGGACATATGGCACTAATGGTATCAGAAACGGCATGGCTACATCTTTTTTTTTGTGGGGCGTGTCACTTTATAACAAAAAGTTTTGGATGATAGTTGTGTTTATTATTTCTACACAAATACATAACTCATTAATGCTTCCTATAATGGCATTTTTAATATCACATACATATAGTAATTCTAAATCATATTTTATATTTTGGCTTTTTTCAATTCCACTTTCCCTAGCTTTTGGTGGCATATGGGAAAACCTTTTTGCAAGTTTAGGTTTTGGAAACGATAGGCTTTCTGGTTACATTTCAGGAACTCAGTTAGATGATGCCGGAATCGTTACCAGCGGTTTTAGGTATGACTTTTTGTTTTATAGTGCCGTAGCTGTTTTTGTTGGATGGTATTTTATTTTTAAAAAAGATTTTTATGATAAAGTATATTTTCATTTGTACAATACATATCTTATATGTAATGGGTTTTGGATATTGGTAATTAGAGCAAATTTTTCAAATAGATTTGCATACTTATCATGGTTTTTGATGGGATTAATAATTATTTATCCTTTCTTGAAAGGATCTTTTTTTAACAATCAACATATTGTCATTGGCAAAGTACTTACTGCCTATTTTTCTTTTACATATTTTATGTATTATGTTTATTATTAATAACCTCAAAGAATAATGAAAACTTTAACCGTTTTTACACCTACCTTTAACCGTGCCTATTGTTTAGATCAATGTTATGATAGTCTAATTAAACAAACCAACCAAGATTTTATTTGGTTAATTATAGATGATGGTTCGTCAGACAATACTAAAGAATTGGTTAATAGTTGGATTAAAGAGCATAAAATTGAAATACAGTACCACTATCAAGACAATCAAGGGATGCACGGGGCACATAATACAGCATATAGCCTCATTAAAACAGACCTCAATGTGTGCATCGATTCTGATGATTTTATGCCAAATAACGCCGTTGAAAAAATTCTTTGTTGTTGGCATGATAATAAAAATGATCATATAGCAGGGATCATTGGCTTAGACGCAGATAAGCAAGGACGAATTATTGGTTCAAAATTACCTGAAAATTTATATATATCAACCGTAATTGATTTGTACCAGAAGCACCATGTTGTTGGAGATAAAAAATTAGTTTATCGAACTAAAATTATAAAACAATACCCACCCTACCCAATCTTTGATGGAGAAAAGTTTGTCCCTTTAGGCTGTTTATATCAATTAATTGATCAAGATTATAAAGTATTGACATTAAATGAAGTGCTATGCATTGTTGAATACATGCCTGATGGTTCGAGCTTAAATATGCTAAAACAATATAGGAGAAATCCAAAGGGGTTTGCCTATTCTCGTTTGATTGAAATGAAATATGCCATATCATTTAAAGAAAGAATGAAAAAAGCCATTCATTACGTATCTTCAAGTTTATTGGCAAAAAATTGGAGTTTCATTTCTGAATCAACAAGAAAAATGCACACAATATTAGCCATCCCTTTTGGGTTCATGCTATATCTATATATCATTACTAATACTTCCAAAAATTAAAAAAAATGAACCCATTGAGAGTATTACACGTACTAACTATAATGAATCGAGGTGGTGCTGAAACTATGGTAATGAACTACTACAGGAATATAGATAGAACTAAGATTCAATTCGATTTCCTTTTGCATCGTGAATCTGAGGGTGCATTTGACGATGAAATTTTATTATTAGGTGGTAGAATATATAGATTACAAAATATAAATTTTAAGAATTTGCGTCAATATAAAAAAAGCTTAGATACTTTTTTTAAGACACACCCGGAATATAAAATAATTCATAGTCACCTTAACGGTTTAAGTACATTTGTGCTAAAAGCTGCTAAAAAAAATAATGTTCCTGTAAGGATTGCTCATAGCCATACTAGTTTATATAAGGTCAATATGAATCCTTTTTCAAGAAACAGACACAGTCTTAATTTTATATTTAAGTTCTTTGTTCAAAATTATTTCAAATTAAAGGTTCCTAAATACGCCAATCATTACTATTCTTGTGGCAAAAAAGCTGGTTTATGGCTATTTGGAAAGCGTAATATCAATGCGGTTAATATGATTAACAATGCCATTGATTCCGACAACTTTGTTTATCAAGAAAAAAAGGCGAGAACCATAAAAGAACAACTTAATTTAAACAATAAATTTGTTGTTGGTCATGTAGGTAATTTTGTTGTTGAGAAAAACCATTCTTTTTTAATAAGGGTTTTTGGCGAGTTGCTCAAGTTAAACAAAGATTGTGTTTTATTGCTTGTTGGTGGTGGTGACAATAAAATGTATAAGGAATTGGTGTCTGAAATGGACATTGTTAATCAAGTGAAATTTCTTGGTGTTAGAAATGATGTAAATAATATTTTACAGGCCATGGACGTGTTTGTGTTTCCCTCAACAAATGAAGGCTTACCGGTAACTCTCATAGAGGCGCAAAGTTCTGGGTTAAAAATTCTAGCATCGGATGAAATATCCAATGAATTAAACATTACAGATTTGGTGAAATTTATGTCTCTAGACCAACCTCCAAAATATTGGGCAGAATTCATTATAAAACATTCAAACTATAATAGAGAAAATACTAAAGATAAAATTGTAAAAGGAAATTATGATATAATTAATAATGCCAAAATGTTACATGATTTGTATCAAAATGCTTTAAAAAAATAGTCAAATGTGTGGAATTAACGGATTTATTTCAACTAATCAAAATACAAGTAAAAAGATATTTCTTGATAATATCAATGCAATGAACAACCTGATCTTTCATCGGGGGCCAGATGATGATGGAGTCTATACTGACATTAACAATGATACAAGAATAGCTATGGGCATGAGAAGACTTTCAATTATTGATCTTAGCTCAGGAAAACAACCCATTTTTTCCGATAACAAACAAATTGTTATTGTTTTTAATGGTGAAATTTATAATTATCTAGTGCTTAAAAAAGAATTAGAAGAAAAAAATGTAACCTTTAAAACAAAGAGCGATACTGAAGTTATATTGAGAATGTATGAAATGTATGGCATAGAATCATTTAAAAAATTAGATGGCATGTTTGCTTTTAGTATTCATGATAAAATAAAAAATAAAGTTTTTATTGCTAGAGATTTTTTTGGTGAAAAACCTTTGTATTATACTAAAAACGACAATGGATTTTATTGGGCATCAGAATTAAAATCTATCGTTAATCAGTTGCCCTTATTACCACGTATAGATAATCTTGGACTCAATCTGTACTTTAAACTCACCTACATTCCTGCTCCTTATACAATTTACGAAGGTATAAAAAAGCTTGAATCAAATAATTATATTGAGTACGATTTAAAATCCAATAACTTCTCTTCAATAATTATTGAAAATGAGCATCCAAAAAACATAAAAAAACCAACATTTAGTGAGGCCAAAGCAAAAGTGAAAGACTTGGTCCAGCAAAGTGTAGAAAGTCGTTCTGTCGCCGATGTGCCTTTGGGAACGTTCCTATCCGGTGGTGTGGATTCTTCGATAGTTTCGCTTTGCTTATCTAGAATAAATAATTCAAAAATTAACACTTTTTCAATTGGTTTTGAAAAAAAATCATTTGACGAATCGGATAAAGCACGCACAGTAGCAAAACTTATCAATAGTAACCACCATGAATTTATTATTAATGAAAAAGATTTAGAAAACCATGTGCATGATATTCTAGATAATTTTGATGAGCCCTTTGCGGACTCGTCTTGCCTGCCAACATATTTAGTAGCTAATAAAACAAGTCAACATGTAAAAGTAGCCCTAACAGGTGATGGTGGCGATGAAGTGTTTGGAGGCTATAATAAATACTATATGGGAAATATTAATCAAAAGTACACAAGAATAGTTCCAAATACAATTCATAAGGCCATATCCAAACCAGCTGAGCATTTATTTAAAACTAAGGATGATAATAGAGGTGTGAGATTTTTGATAAGACGTTTATTAAACTCCATTAATTATTCTGGAGATCATTATTGGGACATTATATCTTTGGGTTTTCCATCAAACAGTTTATCGTCCTTTTTATTACCTGAATTTTTCCAAACGGAACCATTTGAATATTATAAAGAGTCAACTAACATCAAATCACCCAAAAACCTAACTGAGTACCGATTAATAGATAAGGTTATGAGTTTAGAAGGCGATATGTTAGTTAAGGTTGACAGAACCAGCATGTTGAGTTCCCTAGAATGTAGAGCCCCTTTTTTAAACAAAAAACTATGGGAATATACAAAGTCACTACCACATGCGTATTTGATGAAGGGGTGGGATAAAAAATTTATATTAAAAGAGGCTTTTAAAGGAGATTTCCCGAAAAACTTTTTAATCAAATCGAAATCTGGTTTTGGAGTTCCCGTAGGAGACTGGTTAAGGTCCTCTCTTAAAAAGGATTTGGAATATTTTGTTAATGATGCATTTTTAGATTCACAAAATATTTTTAAAAAAGAAGCTATTAAACAACTAGTTTTTGAACACCTAAACGGGAAAGACCATACCTTTAAAGTTTGGACATTTTACTGTTTTCAAAAGTGGTATTGTAAAGAATATAAAAGTTAAACACTATTTTTTTAAATTATTTATAATGTATTAATGTACTTTTAAATTAATTACAAGTATTATTTAGCATAACAACTTCATTAGAATTTGTTGTGCTTGGAATTTTTATGCAACTAAAATTAAGTGGTTTATTTATAGTGTTTGAAGAAATTAAAATATTATGGTTTACTCCTCTCAAAATAATACCCTCACTATTATCACTATTAACTATATTAGATATGATTTCAATATTAGAAGCGTTTTCTATTTGTGCCCTACCTCCAGAAACATTATTTTTAAATATTACACCACTTGCACTTGCAAAATCACTAAAGGAAGTTGAAGATTTGAAAGAATTATTTTCAACATTTACTTTGTAATTTCCATCACCAACACCTTGATTAAGACCTACAAAATTCAAATGAATGGTTTTGACATCAATTTCATTATTAGTAATATTAAGTTTATCTGCTTTTGTAAGTTGTATTGTTATACCAGCGCTGTTATTTTTCTGCGAGGTAATTCGATTATTACTTATCTCCATATTAGTAATAGACTGTAAAAAAAGACCTTTAGCACAATCATTGATAATATTATCATATACTTTAACCTTACCAGTATATATTGTTATACCACTATCATATCCAGTAATTGTGTTTCCATATATTTCATTATTAAAAACGGTTTCTCCTTCTCCAGTTGCTAAAATAGCAGCACTATTAGACCCTGCCATAGCTTTAAATGTGTTATTACGAATTTTTGAGTTGGAAGCATAACTCCATCCAACTAAGCTTTCTAAATCATTATTTTCAATGATAATGTTATCACCAACATAAATGGTGAAGGCACCATTTCGGCTTCCTCGTTCTATATTTCCCCTTATGGTTACATCAAAAACTCTTTGATAATAAATCAATTCTCCAGTATTAGGATCTCTTTCTCTTACTGGTTCTATGTCCATAGCATAGCCTACAACCCCTCCATCAGAATTTTGTGAGGGTTGTGCATTGTCTATAAAAGTGTTATTCTCAACAAGTATATTATGCCCATCAGTAAGTGCAAAAGCTATCATTCTGTTTTTTTCGAAATGACAATTCTTTATTATGATTGAATTTGAAGGATTGTAGTCTGGGTTAAAAGAAAAACCTATTGACTCAATAAATAACCCACCAACTGACCCCATGGTCATTTTAACACCATCGATTACCACATTATTACTTGCATGAATAGTTAGTAAATGAGATCCTTCTTCAGCATTAAGTTTTGAATACTTGCGTAAATCTCTATCTCCATATAAAACTCCTCCGGTAACGTTAACATTTGTTTCTTCCCTTATTGCAAGTAAAGCAGCGGCTTGACTTGAATCATTCGTCGATGGAAATACCCTAAGTATGGTATTGTCTGTCATTATTAGATTAAAATCAGAAGGTATATTGATTGCCTCAATAGACCTATAAAAGTTTTGATTGGATGTTGTACTAGTAACCTTACTTACCTCAAAATAAGCATCCATTTTATCAATCTTAAAAGTAGTTACCCCTAATTCTTTAACTTGAAACATCATAGATTCTAAAATATCTCGATTTTTCAATGCAATATCTGAAGTCGTTTCTCCTTCTACGATCCCCCAGCGTTTAGGATCAAAATGAAACACCGGGTCTTTCATGGCTGGTGCAGACCCTCCTAGTGTTAAACTGGCATCTAATAACTCACCAGAAACAGTAGAATTATCAGAAAAATTAAGGGTACCATTAATAATATCACCACCTTCGTAAAGCAACGTCACATTGGTGGGCAAGTTAACCGTTTGTCCTTTTAAGTCTAACACACAGTCTATAATAACCGTGCTATTCGGTTCTAAATTTTCTAAAGTAAAACTACAAGGGGTAGTACTTCGTTCTTCATCACTGCCATCTTCTTCTTCAATATCTTCAGGTTTTTCAATCTCAGTATTATCGTCCTGTTTTGGTTCAATAAATAAGTCCTCATTGTTACACGACCATAGCGTTGTTAACAATACCATCAATAAAAGCATAGGTTTAAACATCATTTTCATAAGTCCTAAAAATTTGGGGTGCTACTAATTATTCTAATCACAATATTAAATATTTCAAAAAAAACATCGATAAGATGTTCTGTTTTTTCGATTAAAAACATTATCATCTTGAGTTTTAATCGTTTAAATGTAGTTTTGTATCGATAAAATGTAATTTAGTTGCTCATTTAAAACCTATGTACGTCCATTCTATGCAAATGGATCATATTTTTTTTTGGAATCGCAAAAATAATTATTCTTTTTAAACCGCTAACTACTTGTTAATAAGTCGTTATAACTTTTTTAACTGCTTTTAACAGGCCTAAAAAAAAATGGCATGATACCTATTTAGATAACCCAGCTTACGCTAATGTTTAATACATGCCCATCATTTGTATGAGAAATGAGCTGAGTATAACCCCTAATAGGTTTAAAGGGCGCTGCCCCAAGGTTTTGAAAGTACCATTTATCAACATTTACTCCTTTAAAAGCATCAGGTTAGTTTAGCTTACAGTCTTAATCACAAGCCTTAATACAATACTATAGTAAACTTATGTATTTAACAATCAATAAGTTATGCTTTATTTTAGATCATTAAAGAATGATAAAACATTTTAAACAATTAGGACGCCTCTTTGTTTAAAACTATGTTTTCAAGAGTTGGATTTTTTTACAAACTTTGTAAGGTCAGTTAGACATTTCAAGGAAGTGTACTAAGACTATAATTTTTTTACTCATGTTTAAATTTTTATGCTTATGGCTATTAAATTTAAGGCGCAAGCCAGAAAAAACCCTCAGGATTTAAATTTACCTGAGAAGTACTATGCTGCTGCAATAGCAGATGGTAGTGTAGATATGGATTCGCTCGCGGAGCAAATTTCCTATCAATGTACCGTAACAGAATCCGACTGTTATGCGGTATTGCTCTCTTTAGAGCGCAACATTATTGACGCACTAAAGCAGGGGCGTATTGTTAAACTAGGACGCTTGGGTAATTTTCAAGTGGGTATAAGCTCAGAAGGCCGTGATTCTGAATTAGAATTGGATGCCAGTGCGATTACAAAATCCCGAATTTTATTCAGACCTGGTAAACGCTTACGCCGTTTATTAAATGACTTATCATTTAGAAAAGCGAGCTAGAACCCCGTAAGCCAAGTGTAATAAGGTCTTGAGTGCTTCTCACCACTCAGGGCCTTTTTTTATGCCTATACCTTCACTAAACCATGCGGATGCCAAGGTTACAGCATCAGGATGAGTGCCAAGAACGCTCAGAACGTTTTAGTTCTTTGATCTTAAAGTCATTTTAAACCATAAAAAAAGCCCAAAAACACAGCTAGAACCCCGTTTTTTGAGCTAAGTTTAATAAGGTCTTGAGTATTCTCACCCACTCAATACGTATTTAAGGGTACTAAATTACTCAAATAAACCCTAACAAAACAGATTTTTGTTTTTTTTAATGTCTTTTTTATTGAAAAAAACAGGAGCATTCTTAGCTTTTTGAAACATGGCGCCACCGTTGTTGGTCGAATTTTACATGAGATGAACCATTAATCCTGTCATCTTTCTGTATAACTTTATATATTTGCTTGACGTCTTAAAAAAGACTTGCTACATGAAAAAAAAAATAATACGAGTGACCACCGTACCTGTTTCTCTGGGCACCTTATTAAAAGGACAACTTAAATTTATTTCAGCCTATTTTGATGTGATAGGGGTTTCTTCGTCAGAGGATGGGATCCTGGAAAGTATTGGTGAAACAGAAGGTATAAAAACAATACCCTCTGTTGAAATGACCAGAAAAATAACCCCTTTTAAAGACTTAATAGCGCTTTGGAAACTCTATGTTATTTTTAAAAAAGAACAGCCTTTTATGGTACATTCACATACCCCAAAAGCAGGCACCTTGTCTATGATAGCGGCAAAATTTGCTGGAGTACCACACAGATTACATACCATTGCAGGCCTTCCTTTAGTGGAAGCTCGGGGGCTTAAACGTTCCCTTTTAAACACGGTAGAAAAAGTGACCTATGCCTGTGCAACTAAAATTTATCCTAATTCATATGGCCTAGTTGATATCATTTTAGATCACAAGTTTACAACTCCAAAGAAACTAAAGGTGATCGCTAATGGAAGTTCAAATGGTATAGATACCTCTCACTTTAATCCTGCCCACTATTCTAGGGATTTTAAACAAAACCTAAAGGCACAACTTCAACTGTCTGAAAATGATTTTATATTTGTTTATGTAGGGCGTCTTGTTAAAGACAAAGGCACAAATGAATTAATTGAAGCCTTTGTAAAACTAGCTGATAATACCCCTAACATAAAATTGGTATTGGTTGGTGGCTATGAAAATGACCTCGATCCGCTCAAACCAAATACCCTAGATGCCATAAAGCATCATACTAGTATTGTCTTTGTGCCTTGGGTAAAGGATGTTAGGCCCTATTTTGCTATTTCAAATGGCTTAGTATTTCCAAGTTATAGAGAAGGCTTCCCTAATGTGGTTTTACAAGCTGGCGCCATGGGAATTCCTAGTATTGTAACCAATATTAATGGGTGCAATGAAATTATTATAGAAGGACAAAATGGCCTTATAATACCAACAAAAGATGTTGAAGCTTTGTACAATAAAATGCGTGAATTTTATATGGAGGGTAATAAATTTAATGCAGATACCTGCAGAGACCTTATTGTTACCAGATATGAACAGCACCTTGTTTGGAAAGCTATTTTAAAAGAATATCAAGGACTTTATATACCTATAAACCCAGAATAGCAGCCCTGCGTTTAAGTCTACAAAAATAATCTTTGACCTATATCAGGATAGTCTGTTACCGATAAAATTATAACCATCAACGGAAATTATACAGGATAGCTGCTTCGTATAAAAGATAGTTTTATATTTGATAGATAATTATGGTTTGATATTATAGCACTCTCCCTTTTAAAATATTAAAACAGCTGTAACCTACAATATGTATTACAAAACCTTTATTAAACCCGTATTAGACTTTTTAGTGTCTTTCATTGCCATACTGTTGTTGTCTCCAATTATCATAATAGCAACCATAGGTTTAACCTTGGCAAATCATGGTAAACCCTTTTTTATACAAAATAGGCCCGGTAAAAATGAACGTATTTTTAAGATTATCAAGTTTAAAACCATGACCGACACAACCGATGCAAACGGTAACTTATTACCTGATGCAGACCGATTGACTGCTATTGGCAAAATAGTGAGAAAAACATCTATTGATGAAATTCCACAGTTGTTCAATGTTCTAAAAGGCGACATGTCTATTATAGGCCCTAGACCATTATTACCGCAGTACCTACCTTATTATACAGAAGAAGAACGTAAAAGACATTGGGTAAAACCAGGTATAACAGGGTTAGCGCAGGTAAATGGAAGAAATTTTTTAGATTGGGAACCCCGATTGAAGCTTGATGTAGAATATGTCAAAACAGTGTCGTTTAAAGTTGATTTAAGTATTTTTTTAAAAACGATATATAAGGTATTAGCTTCTAAAGATATTGCGGTTGATGCAACCAAATCGCAGCCTTATTTAGATGAATTAAGAAAAAATGGAATGTAAACCAAATCTATTATTGATAGTATGATGACAAAACATGAAAAACGTGTAAGGATTTATGGCGCTGGCGGTCATTCACATGTTATTAAAGACGTTTTAAGGCAAAATGGCTATGTTATTACTGATACGTTTGATGATAAGCCTGAAGGTGTACATCATGCCTCAAAACATGTGAATATGGGTGCCAGAGCACATCTGAACGATTTTCCGCATCAAGGTGATCCGGTTATTATTGCAGTAGGTATAAATTCAGATAGAGCCGAAATAGCGCGTATTTTAAAGTGTAGTTATGAAACTGCAATTCACCAGTCGGCCATCATTTCAGAAAGCTCCAGTATTGGGGAGGGTACCGTAGTTTTTGCTGGTGCCATTGTTCAACCCAATACTGTTGTAGGGAAACATGTTATTGTAAATACGGGCGCCAGCATTGATCATGATAATGTGATAGGCGATTATGCCCATATTTCGCCTAAAGCGGCACTATGTGGTCATGTTGAAGTTGGAGAAGGCTCACATATTGGTGTTGGTGCCGTTGTGATTCCTTTGGTTAAGATTGGTAAGTGGTGTACTATAGGGGCTGGTACTATTGTTTTAAACGATGTGCCAAATTATGCCACTGTTGTAGGAAACCCAGGTAAAATTATAAAAATATTAAATCCTAAAAAACGTGAAAAACTATAAAAAAACTGACATTACATTTGTTGGTTCAGGTATATCTGCGTCATTTACACTAATAAATTTTTTGAGTCTTTTAGATAAAACGCTCTTGTCTAAAAAATTATCAATAACCATTATAGATAGGTATGCTGAATTTAACACGGGAATCCCTTACGGGGAACGCTCTGGTTTTTCTACCCTTTTAATTACCTCATTGAAAAATTTCTTACCCGAACCAGAACGCACCCGGTTTATTGTTTGGCTCAATGAAAATAAAACTTGGCTTTTAGAGGCTTACAAGAATGAAGGAGGTGTGTTAACGGAGCAATGGTTACATAAACATGCTGAAGAAATACAAAATAATGATTGGATCGATTTGTTTTTACCACGTCGGTTTTTTGGTATTTATATTGATGAACGTGTCAAACAAAAAATCAAGCTCCTCGAAAATAAAAATAAAATAGAAGTTACTTTTATAAAAGAAGAGGTGGTTGATATTGCCGAAAATGATAATACCTATAATATGGTATTAAGCAACGATGCTAATTTATGCTCAAAAAAAGTGATTCTTTCTGTAGGTTCGTTACCTGTACAAAAACTCTGGAAAAATAAAGAGGTTATTGAAACAGAAAACTTACTGTTTGTTAATACACCATATGAACCTAATTTAATCAGTACCATTGACAAAATGGATCGCTTTTTGCGCCAAAGAAGTCAAGCTCATAAAAAAACTAATGTGTTAATTATTGGCGCCAATGCCAGTGCATTAGAAATTTTATATAAACTAAACGATCATTTAGGTTCAAACCAATATAACTTGAATGATTTTGTATTTTTATCTACACAAGGGCGTACACCAGATGCTGTTATTGACCAACAGCGTAAAGAAACCTTTGAGGCTGTTCATTTAAACAAATTACAAAGAAAAAACGCATTATCTGCTAAATCTATAGCAAAAGCAGCCTTTGAAGACATTAAGGAGTCTGATAAAATACAATTAGGGGCAGCTTCAACCGTAGACACCATTTCTGCTGCTTTTGGGGCCTTACTAACTAGATTAGAGTATAATGAGCTATCTAAATTTGCTTGTCACTATGGTAATGAAATTGGTAAAAAACAGCGCTGTGCCGGTGAACACTATACCAATACGATAGAAAATTTAAAAAAACAAGAACGTTTTGAGCATTTGGCTGGACGCTTTATTGATTTAGATTTAGACGAAACAAATAACGAGTATGTTTTAAAGTATTTAGATACTGAAACGGGTAGTGAAAAATGGCATGACAAAAAATTTCACCTGATTATCAATTGTGTTGGTAGCATGAATTTAACAGATAATCGTATTCCTAAATTGTTAACCCGTTTGATGCAAAAAGGCTATTGCAAAATGAACGAATCTAAGATTGGTTTTGCGGTAAACAATGCCTTAGAAACTAAAAAGAATTTACATATCATGGGGCCCCTACTAGCTGGTAACGTGATTAACAATAATGCGATATGGCATGTAGAACATTGTGGTAGAATTATTTGGTTGTCTGGTATACTTTCTAAAATCATGTATGACAGCTTTAACAAGGTATATGATATTAAAACAGAGAATGCTTTGAAAAGTGCAGAGACTATAGAAAGTAATTTTGAAGTTATCACTTTAAAGAGAGATTGGGATTTGTTTTTAAAAGATATAGGGCATTATGATTTCTATCACACCTATGATTATCATCATTTAGCATCTTCAAATGGTGAAAACCCAATCCTAATTAAATATATTGAAAATAATGTTATTATTGGGCTTCCTTTGTTAATTAGAGACATTTACAGCACAATATATAAGGATGCTACGTCGGTATATGGTTATGTTGGCCCCATTTCAAAAGGTGTAGATGATAATTTTAATAATAACAATTTTATAACGCATTTAATTAAATATTTTAATGCTAATAATATCATATCTGTTTTTTCAAGGCTAAACCCTTATCTCCCTAAGCAAAATAAAATTTTGTTTCAGGTTGGGGAATTAACACCTCAAGGAAAAGTTATTTGTATGGATTTAAAGCCTAGCCTTGAAAAACAACGTGGGGAATATCGAAATAGACTTAAAACATATATTAATAAAGCTAGGCGAGAATGCTCTGTTGTAGTTGCCAAAACAAACTCAGATTTAAATACCTTTATTGATTTATATTATGAAAACATGGATCGGGTAAACGCCAAAAAGTTTTATTATTTCAGCAAAGACTATTTTAGGCTGCTTTTAAAGAGTAACGATTTTAAAACAACCGTTTTACTTGCTGTTCACAATAAAACAAATGAAATCATTGGGGGGAGTATGTTTATTTCAACAAAAGCTATAATACAATATCATTTATCTGGAACGAAAGCGGGCTATTCTAAACTTAACCCTACCAAATTATTGATAGATGAAATGCGAATTATGGCTCATCAACAAGGCTTAAGTTTATTTAATTTAGGCGGCGGATTAGGTGGCAGTGATGATGACTCATTATTTCATTTTAAATCTTCGTTTTCAAAACAATCAAAACAATTTAATTTATGGAAATGGATTACCAATAAACAAGTATATAATGAATTGGTACTCGCTAAAACAGACAATACCAAAAAGAATTATTTTCCTTTGTATAGATCCATTGAAGATATAAATGTACAATTGTGATAGGCAATAATCCTTTTACCTCAAATACCTTTGTTAAAACTTGGACAAAACACTTTAAGGTTAGTGTAGCAAATGATGGTTTTGAGACGGTGCAAAACCTAAAATTTTACAAGCCTTATAAGTATCTTCCCATTTATATAAATATTGGTAAACATTTAACTAAAGGGGTTTCATATTTCATAAAACCATTTGCTAGAGCGGACTATAAAAAAAAACTAGTTTTAATTTATGATGTACCCCAATACTTTGATATTGCCACCAAGGACTTACCTGAAAAGCTTGGATTTATTAAAATAAAGCAGTATCCTGGCTATAGCACTCAATTAAATAATTACAAAAATTTTGAGGATTATATTGCGACAAACTTTAGCAAAAAAAGCAAATATAAGTTTAAAAGTTACACAAAGAAGTTAGAAGCATTATACGATATCAGCTATGTTAATTATGATTACACCACCTCTAAAACTACTTTTGATGCTATTTTTAACAGGTTTTACGACTTACTAAAAAAGCGTTTTGAAGACAAATCAGAATCTAATAACAATCTAAACCCCGAAGAATGGGCGTTTTATCAGGAACTGGTCTATTTGATGATGAAAAACAAGCAAGCTAGTTTATTCGCGGTTTTAGATAAAACCAAACCCATAGCCATATCTTTGAATTATTTTTCTGATCATATTTTATTTTTTGCTATGACAGGATTTGATATTCATTATAAAGCCCATAACTTAGGAACCGTGCATTTAATGGCTCTTTTTAAATGGTGTTTTGCGAACCACATTAAAATTTTCGATTTTTCAAAAGGTCATTATGATTATAAAGCACGCTGGGGGGATACCAAATATTATTTTGAACAACATATTTATTATGATTCAAGCAGCCCATGGGCTTCAGTGACCTCCAGACTTATGGGTGCCTACTTCAAAATAAAACAACGCCTACGTGATGCTCCCATCCGTGCATACTTAAATAAAATCAAATTTAAATTAAAGCGAAACTGATTTTCCAGTAATATGCTCGTAAAATAAGACCATGCAACCTGTGTTTTTATTACATTACGTTCAAAACTAATACTCTATTTGTCTCTTTTCAACTCATAAACATCTTAATTTGTAGTATATCTTTTTTAACTCATTTTAAATGCCGCTGTTTTTGTCAAATATAAAGGTCTTTTATCTAGAATTAATTTAGAGTACATTTTTAATATGTAATTTTACTTAACAGATTTAAATAAAGTAAATCAATTAAGTTTTATTAAAAAAAAGCCTAAAATCACACATACAACATGACTTTTGATTTTTTTAAAACTAAAGATTTTTATTCAGATTTATTCGAAAAGCATCAGCTCATAGATAGATATCATAGAATTTATTACAAAGACACCTTACTCACTAATTATAACACAGTCACTTCAATCCAAAAGCAGGATATAATAACATTATACCCCGATTATCTTACTTCTCAATTTTTAGAGGGATACTGTGCTAAAACAATATACCAAAAAGCGGGTTTTGCTATTGATTTACATGCTTTTAGTTCGTTTCAGGATTATTTAAAAACACTAAAATCAAGCTTTAGAAAGGTTATTGTTAGATCTGTAAATAGATTGGAAGCTTGTTTTAATATTTCGTATACCATGTATTATGGTCATATCAATAAAGGTGTATATACACAGTTAATGGGTGCCTTGTTTAATATGATTGAATGCCGATTTCAGGAACGAGATGGCAGAAATAAGGTGTTGAAACAATGGAATGCTTACCTTGAATTGGCATACCAAAATATTTTAGATAAAAAAGCGTCTCTTTTTGTTATTTATAGTGATGATGAGCCTATTGAGATTTCATTAAATTTTCATTGTGAAAACATCATATATAGCGCCATTTCATCATATAAGCTAGAATATAGTAAGTTTAGTTTGGGTAACATTGAAATTTATAAACAGCTAGAATGGTGCATGGCAAATGGGATAAAATTATTTGATATGGGATATGGTAGTTTCGATTATAAATTGAGGTGGAGTAATTATACCTATGCGTTTCACGCCCATATTATATCAAAATCAAATAGCCTTATATTAGAAGGTTTAGCTCAATATTTTAAATATAAATTTAAGCTCATAAATTATCTCATTAGTAACAATTTAAATAATAAGTTTTATAACATTTTAGATTATTTTAAAGACAAAAACAGTACAGCTTCCTCCATAGATTATGTGTTTGAGAACACACAAGATATAAATGTTGAGGTGCATAAATCTTTGAATTTAAATACGCCTAGTTTCAATTTCTTAAAAAGACCGCTTTTTGATTTTTTATATAAACATCAAGAGCACAAAGACCATGTTGCCGTTTACCCCAATCCAAATAAAGCAAACAGCTATGTTATTAAGGGAAAATCAAGTATAGTCTTCTTAAAAATGAATAGTTAATACAGATCAATAGATATTCTAATAGTTTGAGAAAAGATTTTTACAACACGTTTTATATCAAAGGACAAATTCCAGACGTCTATAATACTATTGGCTATACCTATAAAGCAGGTTTGTTTTACCAAAGGCCAATACAAAAGTCAGCTAAGACAGATGGCACCTATATTATTAATTTGTTTCCTAGCTACCTTGAGGAAAAAAACTTAAAAAAAATAAGCATTTCCCAAGCTAACCTAAACGGTTATGCCGTTGTATTGCCAAGCAGTAATTTAGAGGATTTTTTAAAACATCATTTCAAATCAAATGCTAGAACATCAATACTTAAGCGAAAAAAAAGATTAGAAATTTGTTTTCCTATTAAGTACAAAATGTATTTTGGTAGTATCTCTTATAAAACCTATGAAACTATTATGAGGAGTTTAAAGACAATGCTCCTTAAACGGTTTACACAAAAAAAAACTGCCAATGAATTTTTTGCGAAATGGAACCAGTACCTTAATAGAACATACGAACTTATTATAAACAAGGAAGCCTCGCTTTTTGTGATTTACAACAACGAATCTATGATAGGTATATCTCTTAACTATCATAGTAATGAGGTCTGTATAGGGCATCTTATAGCCTATGATATAGATTATGCTAAGTTCGGTATTGGAAACACTATTGTTCTCAAATTAGTAGAATGGTGTATAGAAAACAAGTATACCCTTTTAGATATGGGGAACGGCGATCTAGATTATAAATTTATGTGGTGTAACTACAAATATTATTACCAGTATCATCTTATATTAAGTAATGGAGCGCTTACAAATAAACTTTTAATAAGTTTTGAACTCTTAAAAATTAAATTTAAAAATACACTAAAGCACTTTAACATAGATGTTCTTTTAACCAATTGTAAAAACTTTATAGAAATAAGGAAACGAGTAAAACCTTTTAACAACCTGAATATCATTGTAGAACCTATGACAAAACCTATTAACTTAGAGGATGCACAACTCCTAAACTTCTATGAAATAAATACGCCTGAACTTAAAAAAGCCTGTATAGATTTCATGTATTTACAACAAAATCATATTTCAAACATTCAGATTTTTAAATTACATAGACACTTATTTTATATAAAAAGTGGTGAGCACATTCAAAAAATTAGACTAGAGGAGAACATAAAAAAAGCCATAAACCCATAATTAAATGCGCGCTAGTAAGTATAAGTTTTACGATACCTTAACACAAAATAACCGTGTTCTCCCCTTTTACGCCTATTTAGGTAGTGCACTTAATGAAACAATCTTTCATCAAACAACAGAGCCATATGAGAAGCTAGAAAAAGCAGCCTCTGTTTGGTTGTTTCCTTCTTTTTTTAATTTCAAACTACACCATGAAGATCAAATTCATATAAAACATGTGCCACAACACAAAATAACAGGATATGCCATAGTAACCAATAAGCATGATACGCTTGAAACTTGTATGAAAGCACATTACAAAAAGAATTTTAGAGCTAATATTAATAGACTCATAAAAAGACTGGAAACGTGCTTTGATGTCACCTATGAGATGTATTATGGCACCATTACTAAAACCAATTATCAGGTTATAATGATGGCATTGAAACAAATGCTTATCGCTCGATTTAATCAACGAGGTGACACAAACCAGGTGTTAACTCATTGGGAGAGTTATTACAGCAGTATTTATGATTTAATCTTGGAAAAAAAAGCCTCTATTTTTGTTATTTATGCAAATAATAAACTAATTCATGTTTGTGTAAATCACCATTTAAAGGATATTTTGTTTATTTCAATTCCATCCTATAACATTAACTATCACAAGTTTGCCTTAGGAAATATTTCAATATATAAATTATTGGAATGGGCTATAGCACACAATTATTTTATGCTAGATATGGCCTATGGCGATCTTGAATATAAAAGGCGTTGGGCTAATTATTTCTATACATTTGAGCATCATATTCTTTGGCAAAAAAATAATTTGAAACAAGCTTTAATAGCAAAGTTTGAAGCTCTTATTCTACAAACAAAAAACAAATTAAAGGCAATAGGCTTTGACGATATACTAAAAAAAATAAAACGGCTTAAAATAAAAAGAAGCAACTTAACAACTTTGCCTAATTATACCATAGAGAAGTCGTTTGATTTAAATATGAATTTATATGACAGCATAAACTTAAGTGATAACCCTGTATTAGAAGTTTTAGTATGCGATTTTTTATACCAAACCAAGGATCATATAAGCAGCATAAAGTTGTACAAACATAAAAGTGCCAATGCTGTAATAATCACCTCAAAGTCTTCAAACTGTAAGATTTGTTTTGAGGAATATTTAAACCTGAATTAATAACAATTTGTCGAATTTAATGTTTTTTATATTAAAATAAGTAGAAATTTAAAGAACCTAACTGTAGGTTACTGTGCGAAAAATATTTACATGATCGTGCTATGAAAAAACTAATTATAAAAATTGGAATTTACGCCATTTTAATGCTCATCTGTTTTGAGTTAGTAGTGCGCGTCTTTAACTTACAAGAAGAACATCCTGTTTTTATAATTAATGATTTAAATGTTAAAACATATGCGCCTAACCAAAAAGGGTATTATGTTACCGGGAATCGAAGAATGAATTTTGCTGAGTATAATATAAATAATCAAGGATTTAATTCTTATAAAGCTTTCCAACCAACTAAAAACAAATTCAATGTGGCTATAATTGGGGATTCTTTCATTGAGGGTTTACATCAAAACTACTATAATTCCATAGGAAAAAAAATAGAGAACTATTTTAAAGATCGTGTTGATGTTTTTCAATTAGGGCACTCTGGATATGATTTAGCAGATCAGTTTAACCTGATTGAGGCCTATAAAGATGATTTTGAAACCATTGACCTCATCGTAATTTATTTAAAATTTGAGAACGATATTCAAAGAGATCATTATACACCAGACTATTATTGGATTAATTCTCAATATTTTACCTTTTCTAAAATTAAAAAACAGATTAAGTTATTCGCTTATCTAGAATCTATTGGATGCTTAGATCATCTTAGAGATTTAAGAACAAGGTTTCAAGCACACACTCCTCAAAGCAAGAAAATGAAAGTGAGTGATACCATGAATAAAAACTATTTAACTAATTTTAAAATACTAACAAAAACATACAATTTTGATAAAAAGAAAACCGTATTTCTTTTAGACCAATCAAAAACATATTCTGGGTTTTTAAATTATTGCGATTCTCTTGATTATAAGTATATTGATTTTGGCAAAGCTATGAAAGCATCTAAACAACCAACCACCTTAATTTATGATATGCACTGGAATAATCATGGTAGAAAAATTATATCGGATGCAGTTATCAAATATATTCAATCTCAAAATCTATTACAATGAACATTAAAGAACAAATTCTATTGCATAGTACTCCGGTAAAAGAAGTTAAAGAATTAGACTCTAATACGTTTAAAAATAATTATTTTAACAAGCAAACTCTTTTAATAAAAGGAATGGCTAAGAATTGGGAAGCCACTCAAAACTGGACCTTAGATTTTCTTTTAAAACAAGACGGTGATAACACTATTGAATTACTTTCAGGTAATTTTATTCAAGGTGATAATAGTTATAGACGAGACTCATTTAAAGGCTTTTTACAAAAGCTATCGTATGCAGAAATAAACCAAGAACCCTTTGATGATTACCTAACTACATTGAACATTTTTAATTTTTATCCACATTTAAAAAAAGCTGTGGATTTTTCTTTGTTTGAAAATCACACAGACATTAACGATATTACAGCTTGGATTGGCCCTGCAGGTACTATATCTGGTTTTCATAGAGATACCGGAAAAAACATGTATGCCCAAATTAAAGGTAAAAAAATGTTCATTATCTGTTCTCCTAAATACGATAAGCACATATACCCTAGTAAAAAATATATTAATGGAGGCATGGCCAGTGAAGTAGATATTAATAATTTTAATAAGGAGAGACACCCATTATTTGAAAGTATTCATTTTGAAAGCGTTATATTAGAGCCTGGAGATGTACTTCATGTGCCTTCTAAATGGTGGCATTATGTAGAGTCATTAGACACCTCTATTAGCATAAGTAATTTTGGATATTCAAAAGCAGAAATGTTTGGAATTAAAGCGATTGACTACTTGCATAGAAGAGGCTTTTATAAAGCTAAAAACTGTTTTTGCTGTAATTAGAATGAGGTCTAATGGACATAAAAATCTTGAAATTAGTAAATTCAAATTTTACCCTGTCCTATTTTTAGGTAAGGCTACAATCATAGACTAGTCTTGATTTAATCGTGCTTTAAAATAATCAGCTATTACATCTGCTACAATGGTTCTCCCAAGATTATTCCAATGTTTGTCATAAATTAAAATAGGTGGTCGTTTAGCCTTTTCAAACGGCATTCCAAAATCCAAATACGTGTACCCCATTTCATCACAATAGTTTAAAAACAAGTTGCTTGTTCTCCTTTTGTCTAATAAAAAAACTATCTTGTCTTTATTAAACCCAAAGGTTTTAACTAAGGTTCTGAAATTTTCTAAATATGTTTTATTACGTGTATCTTCATTAATCTCCTTCCCTTTTCTAGACCATTTGTGAGTGCTTAATCGCGCTCTTATATCTCTAAAACCATCAAAAAGGCCAATAGAATTTGCATATTTAAGTAATTTAATATGGCGCTTTACTTTGAATTTTAATGTATGCTTTAGCGCAATATAATCGTATTCCGGTAGATATTCACTACGCTGTAAGTCGTTTTCAAATTTTATATAAATGACAACGTAGTCAATCAAATCAAAATCTTTTTTATAGGCTTGCATTAAATGGAGTTGATCAGCCATATCGTATCCTCCACGACCGTATTCATAAACTTCTACATCTTTTAACCGATCCTCAACCTTTTTCCCTGTAGAATTATAATAATGCTGATTAAAACCTTCTATAAATGAATCACCTATCAGAGCTATTTCAATTTTTTCTTTAGAAGGTTTAAATTCTCGGTAAGAGTTGTAACCAAATTTATTAATTCTGTACTCAGCAAAATTTTGACGACGATTTCCGGTAACCGCAAATCCTGTTTGCCCCGGAACCGTTTTTTGCACACCAAAATCATCTATATACAACAATGGCACATCATCATATAAATGCAGCACACGTACTAAAACTTCTAACGAAACAAGGATAAAAACAAAGTAAAGACAGCCTTTTAAAACAAGTTTTTTCATTTTTCATGGGTCTTAAAATTGAAAATAAATAAAAGAGCGATCTACACCATCATCATAGAATAGCATCATGAGTAAAATAACAACTGTATAGGCAACAAATCTAACCACTCCAGATTTAAACTTAAATGGTGCCCGTTCGTCCTTTCGTATTTTATATTCGTATAAAACAAACAGCGCCAAAAGAATATAATAATCTATCATGCGGTAACCCATAGGGTGATAATAGATTTCATAAGAAAAATTAGAAACTATTTGATTAATAAAGCCAAAAGCTGCTGTAATAGATTCTGATCTAAAAAATATCCGTGAAAAGGTTACTATGCCAAAAGTGAGTATTAATTGCCCGATTTCAACAAATGAAGGAAAGATGGAATTCTCACCAACAACACTATTTTTATAAATGGTATTTCTCCCCATTAAAAACACAGGAATAAAAGCTAATGCATGGAATGCGCCCCAAAAAATAAAGGTCCAATTCGCACCGTGCCAAAAACCACTAACTAAAAACACAATACAAATGTTTCTAATAGATTTTAATTTACTTACCCTTGAGCCACCCAAAGGAATATAAACGTAATGCCTAAACCAGGTAGACAAGGACACATGCCATCGTTGCCAATATTCTGCTACATTCCTAGAAAAATTAGGAAACTTAAAATTAGACATCAGCTCAACACCAAAAAGTTTTGCCGTACCAATAGCGATATCTGAATACCCAGAGAAATCCCCATAAACCTGAAAGCTAAATAAAGTAACACCTAAAATAAGTGTTGAAGCTGGATAGGTGGTATAATTGGCAAAAATATCATCAACAATAGGTGCTACAGCGTCTGCTATAGCCACTTTCTTAAACAAACCCCACAAAATTAACTTTAAACCAGACACTACTTGTGCATAATCAAAATTACGTTTATTGAGTATTTGCGACAATAAATTAGAAGCCCGCTCTATAGGGCCTGCAACTAATTGAGGGAAGAAACTAACAAAGGTGGCAAAAGATAAAAAATCTTTGGTAGGTTTTAAACGCTTGTAATAAATATCAAAAGAATATGACATGGTTTGAAACGTATAAAACGAAATCCCAACTGGTAATATTACTTTGAGTGTCCATGTGCTTTTTATGGTATAACCAAAAAATGAAGCAAAATCAATCCAAGAATCTACAAAAAAATTGAAATATTTAAAAAAGCCTAAGAGTCCTACATTAAACAATACACTAACCCAAAGCCAACCTTTTCTTTTACTCTTCTCTTGAGTTGAATGAATTTGAATACCAACAAAGTAGTCTACAAGCGTACTGAGCAATATAAGAGACAAAAATCGCCAATCCCATAAACCGTAGAAAATATAACTACAAATTAGAATAAATATGTTTTGAGCTTTCCAGTGTTTTTTTAAAATCACCCAATAAACAAAAAACACTGTTGGGAGAAATATGAAGTAGTCTAGGGAATTAAATACCATAAAACCTTATTATATTGCCTACCAAATATCACCTATTTAATTAAACAGCTCAAAACTTTTCTTTGAATTGTTTGAAATTAACTTTAAACAGAATGCATTATAAAAAAAAAGCCCTGAAAGGGGCTTTTTTACATATTGAGACATGATTTTACATATCATTAAAAATAGAATGCATCAAACGTTTTTTATCGTTGATACTTTCTTCTAATGAAATCATAGTTTCGGTTCTATAAACACCTTCAATATCATCTAGTAAAAAGATAACTTCCTTAGCATGCTCTGTACTTCTGGCTCTTATTTTACAAAAGATATTAAATTTTCCTGTAGTTATATGGGCCACGGTAACATAAGCAATTTCATTGATACGCTCTAGCACAAACTTGGTTTGAGACGTGTTATTTAAATACACACCTACATAAGCTATAAAAGAATACCCTAATTTCTTATAATCTAACATCAATGAAGATCCTTTAATAATCCCCGATTCTTCCATTTTTTTTACACGAACATGCACCGTACCTGCCGAGATTAATAATTTTTTTGCTATATCTGTAAAAGGAATTCTTGTGTTATCAATTAACATGTCAAGAATTTGATGATCAATTTCGTCTAATTTAATTTTTCCCATAATTAACTATTCTTAAATAAAAAGCGAATTTAATACATTTTCATTAAAATTTAGCTATTTATGATGTGCTTTATTTCGATTCTAACAAGATTTTTTCATGATTCAATATTACGAAAACGTTTTCGCTAGACACCGTTAATGGATAACCTTGTTCATTATAAACCTCAAATCCTTGAGCATCAATCTCTTTATGCCCATAAATCCCGTTTAAATCATCAATTTTTTCAATTACAGGAATAAATCTAATTTTGCCCTGTTCTATGGTTTCTTTATACTGAATCCCTATATCCTTTATCTCCTGCCCTACTTTCGCTCCTCGAATAACAATATCATAAAAACACTTTTCGTTTTCTGGAATATCAAAATAAGCTTGATAATTGGTGCCATACACCTCATTATGCGCTATATAATTCAAAGAGCTTATATACGCAATATAAATGAGTTCTCTGGTCTGTTCTCTGGCATAATCATTTGGATAATGCCCCGCCTCAAACAAGATGGTTGGTATATTTTCAGTTTGAAAGGTGTCGCCTACACAATTAATATTGAAAGCGTCATCATATACACCAACATGATTAGGAATGAGCTCTTGAAGGGTCTTATTCATTTCAGCTATAATTTCCATGGCTATTTGACGTGTTGGCGTGACGGTACAGTTTTCATCTTGAGCGGGTGATAAAAACGATACAATGGCTGATTTATTAGCTCTTCCTGCGCTAAAAATAGTGCGCTGCCCATGTAAATTATAGCAGTAATGAGGTTTAAATTGATTGAAAACCTGGCGCAAAACCTTACTTTCTGGCTGAGATAAATGTTGTGCATCCCTATTTAAATCTACCTGATTAGCATTGACACGCGTATATGCAGATGCCCCATCTGGATTAAGCATGGGAATAATAAACAAGGTGCAGTTCTTTAAAATAGAATCTAAGGCATTGGTTTCACTCAATAAAGTGTTTAATAGATCAAATAAGGCCTTGGTAGTAGTAGACTCGTTGCCGTGCATTTGAGACCACATTAATATTCTTTTAGGTCCGGTTCCAACCTCTAAACCATAAATAGCTTGGCCTAAAACGGAGGTACCAAGCGTGCTTATAGTCACTTTGTTTTTAAACGTGTGCAACAAGGGTTCAATGTGGGTAAGGGTTATATAACGGTGAGTTAATTGAGCGGCTTTGTATTCTTTATAAAGTGATTTAATAACAGCTGTTGTCATAGGGAATAAATTAGATTACAAATGTAAACAATTAGATATTTACAAATGTAAACTTATACATTCAGAATTTAATATAGTTTTGTAAACAATAGTAGGGCCTTTTGGTTGAGATTAATTCACATTAGTATATAAATTGTTTATACCAAACTCATAGTTTTGTTTATCAGTTATTTACATGTTATAAATTAAATGATAAAACTAAGCAATATTGCACTATAAAAGGCCGTTATTTGTGATGTGATTTAAATTGATTACATTTGTAAATCCTTAAACTGTGTAAATACGTTTACAATGATAAACAACGAAAAATTCGTAGAACGGCTTCAAAACATTATCCATTATTATGGAGAAACCGCTTCTTCTTTTGCTGAAAAAATTGGTGTACAACGTTCTAGTATTTCACATATCCTTTCTGAAAGAAACAAACCAAGTTTAGATTTTGTTTTAAAAGTACTTTCAGCATATCCGCAGGTAGATTTATATTGGTTGCTAAATGGAAAAGGAACATTTCCTTCTGAACCAAAAAAAGAGGCGCCTCAAAAAGCATTAGATTTTTATAAAAAGGAAAAAGACAATAGTCATGAAGACAAATTAAACTCACATGACACCCCCAACAACAAGGAGATTGAGCGTATTGTTATTTTTTATTCAGACGGAACCTTTAAAAACTTTAATAACTAAACTTAAACTTTAGTAATTTTGATGTTTAATATCATTTTATGAAATATCTATTAGTCTTAGTATTTGCATGCAGTTTATTTAGTTGTTATGAAACAACCAGAAATTGCAAGGATTATAAAGAAGGTGAATTCTATAGCGAAGTTATTATTGATGGAGCGGTTTATATCTCTACCTTCAATAGAAGCAAAACTTTACAGGTTGAAACTTATAATAATAAAGTGGATTCTGCACAGTTAAGATGGATTAATGATTGCGAAGTCATTTTTAAAACTATAAACCCTAAAAGCATGGCTGAGCAAAAAGATATTCATTTAAAAATTTTAACCACTACTGATTCTTCATACACCTACGAATACTCTTATGTTGGGGAAACAAAAAAACAGAAAGGTATAGCCTATAAAGTAAAATAGTTTAGTCAAACGGATAAAGAAAATATGCTACTAAATTAAACTTCAACTCACTTGCTTTTGTTATCTCATAGGTTAAAAAGACTTCTCCCCAGTATTCCCCATCCGAAAAATCGGCAATAATCCATTTGTGATTTAATAATTTTACTGTATTAATCATCATTTTTCTTCCTTCGCTTGACGCATATGGTACTAACGGGTGTTCTCCTTTTACTTCATTCAGTTTATATAATTCATCTTTAATGAAAGGAATGAGCTCATCTATGATATAACCTTCGTCTTCAAAATAACTCATAGCATCCTCATTACGCTCTAAATTAAAATGTGATGCTTCCATAAACTGATTTTGCAAGACACTTACAGAGTCTTTATACTTCTGCAACTGGGTTTTACAGCCTACAAGTTTACTATCCATATCTTCAAAAACACGCTTAGCATTAACATATTGGAACAATACAAGTAGGATTGAAAACACAAAAAGGTACATGAAAATTCTTTGCTTCATTTTATTTTCTTTAAATAGTTATTTCTAATTCATCATACGCCAAAAACACATGCTCTGGCAAGATTTTCTCCACCTCATTATGAAATCCTAATACATGGCTAATATGTGTTAAATAGGCTGTCTTGGGTTTTACAATGTCTATAAAACTTAGCGCCTCTTCTAAGGTGAAATGAGAATGATGCGCCTCTTTTCTCAAAGCATTCACTACAAGCACTTTAACTCCTTTTAATTTATCAATTTCTTCATCTGATACAGACTTCATATCGGTTAAATAAGCAAAGTCGTTAAATCGATAACCAAAAACCTGAAGATCACCATGAAGGCCTTCAATAGGCATCACATGTATAGTATGTAATTTAAAAGGCTTATTTTTTATTCTGTTTAAAATAACCGAAGGTGCTCCTGGGTATTTATGCTTTGTTTTGGTTATGTAATCAAACCTTTTTTTTAGTGATTTTAAAACCCTTTTGTGCGCATAAAGTGGTATATCTCCTTGCTTAAAATAAAAAGGTCTGATATCATCAAGCCCTAAAACATGATCGGAATGCTCATGCGTAAAAAGAATCACATCTACTCTTTTGCATTTTGCGCGCAACATTTGATATCGGAAATCTGGGCCGCAATCTATTACGCATGAAAAACCGTTCCATTCTATTAAAACAGATACACGCAAACGTTTGTCTCTCGGGTCTTTACTTAAGCAAACGGGGTGGTTGCTTCCTATTACAGGAATGCCTTGTGAGGTTCCGGTACCTAAAAACGTTACTTTCAAATGTCCTTGTTTTAGCACAAAAGTAGCTTTATTTTTTTGTTTACTATAGTTATTTGATACCTTTGTGACTACAAGACTTAACGTATTTTATATGGAAATAACCATCACTGGCGATAAAGAGTTTGACGACATCCCCTCGTTAAAATCTAAGGCACTTCGTATTAATTTAAACGAAAACATTTACGGCTCATTTGCAGAAATTGGTGCAGGTCAAGAAACGTGTAGACATTTTTTTAGGGCGGGTGGTGCCTCAGGAACTATCGCTAAAGCGATGTCGGCTTATGATAAAGATTTTAGTGATGCTATTTATGGTGCTGAAGATGATGGTCGATATGTAACCGAAGCGAGACTACGAAAAATGCTTGCCCACGAAATGAACCTGATGGAAAACAGGTTAACACGTGAAAAGAATCCAGATAAAATATTTTTCACTTACGCCAATACCGTGGCTACTATTGATTTTGCTAAGCAATTTAAAGGTCATGGCTGGGTTGGTATAAAATATCAGGTAGAAGCCAGAGGTGATTATAATGAAATTATTTTACATCTTCGTTTTAAAGAAACAGATGCCAGACTTCAGCAGGAAACTTTAGGTGTTTTAGGCACCAACTTGATTTACGGCGCCTTTTACAAATACAACGAACCTAAAAAGTTGTTGAGATATCTCTATGACCATTTAGATAAAGATCAAGTTGAAATTGATACCATTAATTTTTCAGGTCCTGTATTTAAGCATATAGACAATCGTTTAATGAGTTTACAACTTGTTAAAAATGGCATGACCGATGCCGTAATGTTTGGTCCAGATGGTACCAACGTGCTTCCTGCAAAAGTATTTTATAAGAAAAATATTTTAGCGTTACGCGGTAGTTTTAGACCAGTAACCCGAGTAAACATGGAAATGTATGAGAAATCATATAATATGTTTATTAAGGAAAATAAGGTGGATGAAAAAAAGACCGTAGTGGTTTTTGAAATTACCTTGTCAAATTTACGAGCTGAAGGCGAAATTGACGAGCAAGATTTTATTGATAGAGCTGATTTATTATGTTCTTTGGGGCAATCTGTGATGATTTCTAATTTTCAAGAATACTTTAAAGTCGTTGAATATTTTTCTAACTACACCAAAGCCAGAATGGGCTTAGCCATGGGGGTTAGTAACCTAGTAGATATTTTTGACGAAAAATATTACAGACATATAAGTGGTGGTATTCTTGAAGCCTTTGGAAAACTATTCTTTAAAGATTTAAAAGTATACCTATACCCTATGCTTGATCCAGACACAGGAGAGTTAATCACCAGTGAAAACTTAAAGGTTTATCCGCGTATGAAAGAGTTATACAAATTCTTTAAATACAACGGAAAAGTAGTTGATATAGATGATTATGATGAAAGTATTATGAATATTTTTTCAAGAGAAATTCTAAGAATGATTACAAGTGGTGAAACTGGTTGGGAAGATATGGTTCCTGAAGGTACCGCTGAGCTTATTAAAGATTACAGACTTTTTGGTTACACAAGAAAACCGCTTACTCTAAAACGAAAAAGAAGGTAATTTTTCAGAGAATAAAAATAAAAATGGGGTTGTTAATTAACAACCCCATTTTTATTTTACGCTAGTATTTGAGCAGCATGATCTTTTGTTTTTACTTTGTCAATAACACGCTCTACCACTCCATCTTCATCAATGATAAATGTCATTCTATGAATACCATCATATTCCTTACCCATAAATTTCTTAGGTCCCCAAACACCAAAAGTGTTAATTACCGTTTTGTCTTCATCTGCTAATAACGGAAACGGAAATTTATATTTATTTTTAAAATTCAACTGTTTCTTTTCAGAATCTGCGCTAACACCTAACAAACTAAACCCTTTGTCTTGAAGTTCTTTATAATGATCTCTTAAATCACAGGCTTCTGCTGTACAACCAGGTGTACTCGCTTTAGGATAGAAAAACACAACAAGTTTCTTTCCTTTGTAATCACTTAAAGTAACCGTATTTCCTTGTTCATCTTTTGATGAAAAATTAGGCACCACATCGCCTTGTTTTAAAGTATTCATAGTCTTATTTTTGATTTTTACAAAAATACAATTTATGACCAAAAAAGATAAGGTTCATTTTGTTATTAATACCTTAAACAAATTATATCCTGAAATACCCATTCCCCTAGACCATAAAGACCCATATACCTTATTAATTGCTGTTTTGTTATCAGCTCAAAGTACCGATGTAAGAGTAAACCAAATTACTCCCTTGCTTTTTGAACAGGCAGACAACCCATATGATATGGTTAAACTCACAGTTGAGGACATACGAGACATTATTAAACCTGTGGGTTTATCACCCATGAAGAGCAAGGGTATTCACGGTTTGTCAAAAATACTAATAGACAAACATAACGGAGAAGTTCCGGCTGATTTTGAAGCCCTGGAAGCTTTACCTGCTGTAGGACATAAAACGGCTAGTGTGGTGATGTCTCAAGCTTTTGGCGTACCTGCTTTTCCTGTAGACACCCATATTCATAGGTTAATGTTTCGCTGGAATTTAAGTTCTGGAAAAAATGTGGTTCAAACTGAAAAAGATGCCAAAAGACTCTTTCCAAAAGATTTATGGAATGACCTTCACTTGCAAATTATATGGTACGGACGAGAGTACTCACCGGCAAGAGGCTGGAATCTTGATAAAGACATCATTACCAAGAAAATAGGAAGACAATCTGTTATCAATGACTATTATAAAACAAAAAAGTCCTAATTAAATAAATCAATTAGGACTTTTTTAATCTAATTCAGAAGCGCTTCAAACTTCAATTTATTACAACTTATAACACTTAAAGCCTTAGAGTAATTAAGAAGAAAATTTACCGTTTCTTCATTCGGTTCAAATTTTTCTATTATTTCAATAGAATGTTCAGAGTAATGTTTTGCCATTGTATTGTTTTAAGGGTTACTAAAACAAATAACGAGGCAATAGTTGTTTTATTGTATTAGTTGGTTAAAACAATATTATGTTTATCAATAACCTTTCTTAAATTTATTAGAGCATAACGCATACGTCCTAACGCCGTATTAATACTTACACCAGTGCGTTCTGATATTTCTTTAAAACTCATATCGTTATAAATACGCATTAATAACACTTCTTTTTGGTCATCTGGTAGCTCTTCAACCAAGCGTCTTACATCACTTTCAACCTGTTCTTTAATAATATTTTTTTCGGCATTTAAACTCGTGTCACTCAATACAGAGAAGATGCTAAATTCGCCAGCATTATCAAACTTTGGCATTCTATTACTTTTTCTAAAAAAATCAATAATTAAATTATGAGCAATACGCATAACCCAAGGCAAGAACTTTCCTTCTTCATTATAAGAACCACGTTTCAAGGTTCGTATGACTTTTATAAACGTGTCTTGAAAAATATCTTCTGCAATGTCTTTATCAAAAACTTTTGAATAAATAAAGCTATAAACTTTTTGTTTGTGTCTGTGAATAAGGATTTCTAAAGCGCCTTCATCTCCTTTAATGTAACTACTTACAAGTGTGGCGTCTGTAACAACATTGTTTTTCATAATAATTACTTTTACGCGAAGAATTAGAGGGATTCTTTGCTTTTTTTTGGGGTTAAATATTTAAAAGTAATTTTATGCTATAAACGTAAGATTTTCAATGTTAGTTAATCCAAAGATAACAACAATCATTCCTAAAAAGAAAATTATTATTAATTTTTTTCTAAGATTGAAGTTAAACCTCTTCATTTTTTAAGCTCGGTTTGTTGTGCTATCTTTGCTCAATTATTCCTTAAAAAGCGTATGAATACTGTTCTTTCTGAAGTAAATCCTAAAGAAAATATCATTATAAAAGGAGCGAGACTCCATAATTTAAAAAATATTGATGTTGTCATCCCCAGAAATAAACTGGTGGTGATTACAGGGCTTTCGGGTTCTGGAAAATCAAGTTTAGCCTTTGACACACTGTATGCTGAGGGGCAACGGCGTTATGTAGAGAGCTTATCAAGTTATGCTCGACAATTTTTAGGAAGACTTAACAAACCTAAGGTAGATTATATAAAGGGTATAGCCCCAGCCATTGCCATAGAGCAAAAGGTAAATTCTACCAATCCCCGATCTACAGTAGGCACTACAACTGAAATTTATGATTATTTAAAGTTATTATACGCTCGCATAGGTAAAACCTACTCGCCCATTTCAGGACATGAAGTAAAAAAAGACACGGTTACCGATGTAGTTAATTACATAAAAGCATTCCCAGAACGCGAGAAACTACTCTTGCTCGCCCCTGTTATACTTGAGGAAGGCCGTTCTATGGCCGATAAGCTAAAAACACTCGCTCAGCAAGGATACGCTAGAATAAAAATAAACGACGAGGTTTTAAGAATTGATGAACTTGATGTTTTAGAAGACACTCATGATGTTTTTTTAGTGGTAGACCGGATTATCACCAAAAATGAAGAAGATTTTTATAATAGATTAGCAGATGCTATTCAAACAGCATTTTTTGAAGGCAGAGGAACCTGTATTATTGAATCTATAAAAGACACTAAACAGCGCCATTTTAGCAATACATTCGAAATTGATAACATGACTTTTTTAAAACCGAATGTACATTTATTTAGTTTTAACAATCCTTATGGCGCTTGTCCAACATGTGAAGGATACGGCGATATTATTGGTATTGATGAAGATTTAGTGATTCCCAACACAGGTCTTTCGGTTTATGAAGGCGCTATTTTTCCATGGCGTGGTGAAAGCATGAGTTGGTATAAAGATCAGCTAGTGAATAATTCGCATAAATTTGATTTCCCCATACACAAACCTTATTTTAAACTCACCGACGCTCAAAAACAGCTTATATGGTCTGGTAATTCTTATTTTGAAGGCTTGAATTCCTTTTTTTCCGAATTGGAATCAAAAGCCTACAAAATTCAAAATAGAGTGATGCTTTCGCGGTATCGTGGCAAAACAAAGTGCAAAACTTGCAAAGGCAAACGGCTTCGTGTTGAAGCAACCTATGTAAAAGTAGGAAACGCTACCATTACAGATTTGGTAGAACTGCCTCTAAAAAAATTAATTCCATTTTTTAAACAATTAGAACTAAATGATTACGACACCAAAATAGCCGAAAGACTATTAAAAGAAATAAATAGTAGACTGTCATTTTTGTCTAACGTGGGGCTAGATTACTTAACGCTTAACAGAAAATCAAACACACTTTCAGGAGGAGAAAGTCAACGTATTAATTTAGCTACCTCATTAGGAAGTAGTTTAGTAGGCTCTATGTATATCCTTGATGAGCCTAGTATTGGGTTGCACCCTAAAGACACGGAACAGCTCATTTCGGTATTAAAATCGTTACGTGATTTAGGCAACACGGTGATTGTTGTTGAACACGACGAAGATATTATGAAGGCGGCAGATACCATTATTGATATTGGCCCAGAAGCAGGAACATTTGGTGGACATGTAGTCGCTGAAGGCGATTTTTCTAAAATTATCACCTCTGATTCTCTCACGGCTCAATATTTAAATAACACATTGAATATTGAGGTTCCTAAAACCCGAAGAACCTCAAAATACCATGTTGATATTGTTGGAGCTCGAGAAAATAATTTAAAGAATATTGATGTTCGTTTTCCGTTAAACATGCTAACGGTAGTGACAGGGGTTTCAGGCAGTGGAAAAAGTACCTTAGTAAAAAAAATATTGTATCCTGCTTTGCAAAAAAAACTAACTGATTTTAGTGACAAAGCAGGTCAATTTACAGCTCTTGAAGGAAATTTTAGCAATGTACAGCAAATAGAATTTGTAGATCAAAACCCTATTGGAAGATCGTCTCGCTCTAATCCTGTAACCTACATCAAAGCATATGATGATATACGGCATTTGTTTTCAAAGCAAAAAATAAGCCAGATACGAAACTATCAATCTAAGCATTTTTCATTTAATGTAGATGGCGGGCGTTGTGAGACTTGCAAGGGCGAAGGTGAAGTAACCATTGAAATGCAATTTATGGCCGATGTGCACCTTGAATGTGATACCTGCAAAGGAAAACGTTTTAAAAAAGAAGTACTAGAAGTAACCTTTGCCGAAAAAAATATTGATGATATTTTAAATATGACCATCGACGAGGCTATTACTTTTTTTGAAAGCGAGGATCAAATTAAAATAAAGAACAAATTACAGCCTTTACAGGATGTTGGCTTGGGCTATGTCACCTTAGGTCAAAGCTCCTCAACACTTTCTGGAGGTGAAGCACAACGTATTAAGCTAGCTTCCTTTCTAGGAAAAGGTAGCAACAAAGAAAAAACACTTTTTATTTTTGATGAACCAACTACTGGTCTTCATTTTCACGACATCAAAAAATTACTAAAATCTTTTAATGCTTTAATAGAAAAAGGACATTCAATTATTGTCATAGAACACAATATTGACCTCATAAAATGTGCCGACTACATTATAGATTTAGGACCATTGGGTGGTGATGATGGCGGAATGCTTGTTGCCACAGGAACTCCTGAAGACATTATAAAGAACAAAAAATCTGAAATAGCAAAATACCTGAAAATCAAAATTTAATATCTTATTATATAAACTAATTATTCCAATAAGTTAATAGAACATAAATGCAAAAAGTATTAAGACAAAAGCTGTTATAGGTGCTACAACTAACAAAAAGAGCAATGAAGACACGCTTGCTTTTAAAACACTTTTAAACCAAGTTTGGTTATAGAATTTTTTTAAAGCAATAATGAGATACACAAAAACAGAAAGCATTATCATAGAATCAATCCAGTCTGGGATATTCCAAATAAAATTGACACCTAGTATAACACTAAACACAATAAAAATAAAGGAAAAATAATAAAAACTAAAAACCAAATGATGCGCATAAACCCCGTGCCGTAGGTATAGCGCTTTTAGAATTAAGGCAAAAATTGGTAGCAAAAAGAACATAGCTACAGGAATAGTATCATAAAATGTTTGTAGTACGCTACCTCCTTTTTTCGTTTTATGAAATTTTAAATATTGTAAAAACAACCTGCGCTCAAAAAAACCAGCATCCTGGCTCATGCCTAGATATTCACAAAGCGTTGCATCTGATGCACCGCTTATTATTAAAGAATCTAAAGCCATACTTCTATCATCAAGATTCAATACTTGTTTATTTTCTTTTACATTAGAACTCCTTAGTAGAGTATCTAAATTTTTACTATTGAATGTTTTTTCTAACTGAGAATCAAGACTTCTAACCTGTTCACGCTGAATAAAAGAAAACAAAAAGAAAAAAATTACAGCAACAAACAAATACATTTGTGCAGGATGCAAGTACAACAGACGTTTGCCTTCAACAAACTTTCTGGCAATAAAACCTGGTTTAAATACTAAAGGTCCAAAACTTTTAAAAAAACGGGCATCAAAAGAAAAATAATTACTTATGGTGTTATAAAACAACACGCCAACAGTGAGTTCATCTTTGGCTTGTTGCCCGCAATACGGACAAAACTTATAACTTCTACTAAATCTTTCACTGCAATTTTTACAAGTTTCGTTATTTGAATTCATTGTGTTGGCTCTAATTCAGTTTTAAAATTATAAAAAATCAACCAAAACTGAATTCATATAAACGATTGAAATTCAAATTTTTAAAAACAAACAAATTGTTAATATTACGTTAACCTCTAAGTATTACTCCGTAAATGGCATGCAAATTGAAAATCTCAAGACAAAGCGGAAGCCGAAAAGCTAAAAGAGTAGGCTCAAAATAAATTTATGTACTATGAAAAAAACATTACTATTATTTACAGGTTTGTTAATGGGCTTAACAACTGTGTCAGCCACAACCTCAAATTATGATGTTGGACAAAAGAAAATTCTTAAACACAAGAACAGATTTGCTCAACCAATTATGTTCATTGAACGTGGTGTTGAATTTTTAATCTTCCCAGATGGAAGCTTTGATTTCAATACAAATTATTATGACCCGTATTATAATGATAATACGTATTATAAATCAAGTTCAAGACGAAGTAGTTTAAATGTCAATTACCGTGGACCCAATGTAAACATTGGATATTCTAACGGCCAAAATGGTGTTTATATTTCTAGAGACCGTTTTGGACAAGTAAGACGCGTTGGTAATGTATTTATCAATTATAATAGAAGAGGCCAAGTATCTAGAGTAGGATCAGTTTACATTGATTATGGACGCGGAAGACATGCAACTTTAAGACAAGTTGGTGGCTTAAGGGTTCATTATAATGATTGGGGTGAAATTACCAATGTCCGAGGGCAAGTTAATAGATTTAACGATACGTATTGTAATGTTAACGGTTGGCCATCTACCAATACTAGAAACGATATAGAAATTTGCCACAATGATTGGTATGAAGGCGACGATTATGACGATAATTATTACTACTACAAGAGCAATGGAAAAGTAAAGAAACAAAAGAAAAGAAAACATTAACAGAAAAGGCGCCGATTGGCGCCTTTTTGATTCAAATATTTCGCGGTTTATTTCGCAAATTTTAAAGTCCCATATTCTGTTACTAAAAAATATAATCCTGTATTTAATGTGGAAACACTAATTTCATTTGAAATTTCCCCCTCTAAAACTTTTTGCCCCGTAAGGTTATAAATTGAAAAACCACCATCAAATTTATCTTTCATTACGATGGCATCTCTAACTGAACTATAAAAAGAATTTAGTTTGGCTTTGTTATAACCTTCAGTTGATAATGTCTCTTCAATAGTTATTACAGTGTTGTCATTAGTATAATTAGGTCCGCCATTATCATATTCGGCAAAAATCATTAATATATAAAAATTACCACTAGGCAACTCGCTTGTTAATGGAATTCCTGAGTCAACAGTATAATTATATATAACATTGTTTTGAGCATTTGGCTCAGTACCTGCTACAGCTGTATTAAAAGTATACTGATTTACTACTTGCCATGAAGAATTTAATTCACGTAATTGAACACCTAAGTAATTCAAATCTCCAGGAGTTACATCATAGCTTATATCCATCGAAATTGTCTCTCCCGGCGAAAGGTTTAAGTCTTCATTATTCCATGTCACGGTTTGCGAAAAACTTAAAAAAGAAGTTAGTACCAAAAATAAAAAGTAATGTTTTTTCATAATATTTAAATATTTAGTTAATAGTTAAAAACAAACTTAAACATTGCTTCAATTCATTAGTAAAAATTCAACTTGACATAAACTTAACAGCAAATAAAATTCAAAGCATTCACTGATTATAGCATTGTTTATTTGCGGGCTATAAAACCGATACATTTAAGCAATACCTTTTTTGGCACGCTGTTTGTAGTTATTTCAACAGAACCATAAAATCTATCATTATGAATACTCTCAACATTTACCATGAACATTTTTTTAATGTATTAGAAACACGAAAAAAACTATTAGTGTCATTATTATTTGTAGCGTTTTTCGTATTTATATCTCAAAACGTATGGGCCAATAATAATGCGAGCTCAAACGAGCAGTCGCTTAACTATAATTACAACTATGGAAACTCTTTCATTTTTGTTGAAAATGGTGTAGAGTTTTCTGTTTTCCCAGATGGTCAGTTTGATTTCAATATCATAAGAAATAATTCAAGATTTAATATTTCATACAATTCACCACAAGTTAGCGTGAGTTTTAATTCAGGACACAACTATGATGCCTATGTACAATATGATGAATTTGGTGCCGTAATTCAGGTTGAAAACATTCCGATTTTTTATGATGGTTATGGTAGAATTGCTCAAGCTGGTAATGTGAATATATATTATAATAATTTTGGATATGTATCACGAGTTGGAGGTTTATACGTACACTATAATGGAGCAAACAGATTTTCTCATTGTACCGGATACATCAATATATACAACAGAAGATATGTTTATAGACCCTGGCATAATGCTTATAGAATTCCATATTACAAGCACTGTGTAGTTTACAACAGACCGTACCGCGTAAACTATTACCCTGTAAGATATACATATCGCCGTCCTTTTTATAACAATTACAGGCCCGTAACTTCTGTTGGACGACGTAGCAACGTGATACAAAGAAACAGAAGTTATGCCACTGCAAATAGAAGCAGAAAGAATATCACTCAAGTTAACAGAGTATCTAGTTCAAGACCTGTTACATATAAAAATAACGGACGACGTGATCAATATCATAAACCAAGTAAAAATCATAGAAATGAATACGCTAGTTTAAACAACAGAAAGTCACCACATACTAGCCCTAACAGACAATCTAGCGCTAAAAAACATTATGACACCCCTAGCAGAAAACCTAGCATGAGTTCTCATAAAAACACCACAACGCGTTTAGGGACACCTAGTAGACAAGGTGTAAACACTAAAAGCAGAACCTATTCACCAAAGCAAAACGGAAACCAAAGAAGTTATCAAAAACCAAATCCAAAAAATACGCGTATATATAGTAATTCAACAACTAGAACATCTAGTTCAAATAGAAAAACAATTAAACCTAGAACTACAACAAGCAGACAACCAAGCAAAAATGTTGCGAGCAGAAGTTCTAGTAATCATACAAAGTCGTCAACAAGAAGACGCTCTTAAAATTTTGGTTGGTTAGTTAGGAAAGCCCTGCAAACTGTTTGCCTCAAAGCAACGTTGCGGGGTTTTTCGTCTTTAATCATTACTAACTTCTTCTTAAATAGTGGTTTGCAATACTCGTTAAATCTTCTGAAAAATCAAATTTATAAATCAGAAAGACATACAGTACAACCACTAAAACAGATTTTAAAACAATATTAATGATTGGAGAAAAATTAAAATCCCAAAAATAAAATCCTAAAACAAATAAAATTAGAAACCCACCAATTTTTAAGGTTTTTAAAGAAAAAGGAAATAGTTTAAATTTTGAATACACAAAAACGAGTTTAATACTGTTATAAATTATTACAGCCAAAAAAGTAGCCACCCCTGCCCCATTAATACCCAACCATGGGATAAAGAACATATTTAAAACAACCATGAGCACCACTAAAACAACTCCTAGTACTAAAACCATTCTATAATAATCACTATTAAATAAAATAGAATTATTACTACCTAAAGCATTATCAAACAATTTTACAAAGCTAATCATGAATACCACCCATAGCCCTACACTAAATTCAGAAGGAATTATTTTATACAGTTCGTTTATATTCAAAACAATTAGCAAAAATATCAAACCACCAACTATGGTTAAATTTATAGAACTACGTTTGTACAAATCTCCCAATGCCTCAAAATCTTTATCGTTTAAATATTTCGCAGAAAGCGGCATTAAAATTTGATGCATAGAACGTTGTGGAACAGCTATTACAGTTGCAATAAAAATAGCTACATTATAATAGGCTATTTGCTCAATTTCAATATAATAACCCAACATTACCTTGTCAACATCCAATAAAATGGTTGCAATTGATCCTGCTACAATAATAAGTAATGAATATTTTAAAATTCGATTAAATTGAGGCGGAAGTTTCCATGTAAGTATAGGTGGCTTTAAGTTAAATGCATAAATTTTCATGATAAGAGTTCGCACAACATAAACACAAACAAGCCCTATCATAAATTGCTGTACATTTAAAACCTCAAAGAAAAGCATAAAAAGCAAGAGCATGGTACCAACTCTATGAAAAACCTCCTTCATAAAGTTACCAAAAACTGTTTGCATTTGCACTTTTGCCCAAGCGAAAAAAATTTCAAAATATGCCAATGCTATTGCTATGAATATGGTATGCCACAAATAATCTTTTATAATTCCATTTTTATGTGCTAAAAATCCTCCAATAGTATCATAGCCTAGTAAAAGAAAAAAACTTAATGGCACAATTAAAAACAAAGGCATTATTAACACCAGCGTTAAAAAACCATTAATAGAGGTTCTTGTTTTGAAAGAGGAGTAAAATTTCACCAGTGTATTATGCATACCAAAAGACATTAGGGGCATAATAACATATGCTAAAGAAAGCATAAACCCAACCAAGCCATAATAACTATCACTCAAAAACTTAGTATACAGAAACAAAGTATTGATGGCTCCTATTCCAAACCCTATATAGGTTGAAATTATATTTTTAAACGATTGTGTGGCAACTAAACCCATTTAAAGTAATTTATACAATGTTCCTGCAAGTGACTTTCTGTGGTATTTTTGCAAACCTATAGGATGACTAATCAATGCATTGTTTTTGTATAAGTCATAACCCTTCAAAATATAGCGTTTTATGGCTTCATAATCTTCATAATTAAAGTAAACACCTGTATTAGTTTCTTTAATTATTTTCTCAACATCTGAACCCTTAGGGCCAACCGCTATAATTGGTCTATTTGAAACCATATATTCAAAAAGTTTACCAGGGATAATACACTTCGTTTCTTCAGAATTGATTTCAATCAAAAGAAGTAATTGTGATTTTTTCTGAAACACAATAGACTCTTCATGAGATACATAGCCTACATTATTTACATAATTACTCAATCCTATTAATTCAAGAGATTTAAATACTTCTTCACTTACAGTCCCCACGAGATTAAGTTGAAAATCTTTTGCAAAACCAGTATGCTCTCTTAATAGATCTGCTAATACTTGCCATAAAACTTCAGGATTGCGTTTTGATAAAAGCGAACCAATATGTGCTAGTGTAAATTTTGAATCCATTTCAAAATCAACCCTTTTCTCATTATCATACCCATTAGTAATTACAGTAACAGGTTTATTTGTAATATTGAGAAATTCATTTTTGGTAACAAAACTAGTTACAATAATGTCATCAGCTGTATTTAAGACTCGGTTTTCTAGTTGTTTGTGTTTCTTCTGAGCATAGCCAGTAAGTTTCAACTGTTTATGGTAACCAATAGTTGTCCACGGATCTCTAAAATCTGCAATCCACTTTATTTTTAATTCTTTTTTTAAGCCTAACCCTATGAGGTGCAGACTATGTGGCGGCCCCGTTGTTATGACTGTTTCAATACCTTCTTTTTTAATGATACCCATCAAGGTTTTAATAGAAGGTTTTACCCAGCCCACTCTAGCATCAGGGATAAAACAATTTCCTCGAATAAACAGCATCATTTTTTCTACCAGTGATTGCTTTTTTTTATCAGATATAATGCCTTTACTTATAGTTTTTGAAGTTTTTTTAAAAAACAAACTAGCCCATTTATAAGGCTCATTGATTGGTTGTTTAATAATTTTTACTTCCGTTGGCACATCTTGATTAAGACTTGTATCTTGAAGAGGATAATTGGGGTTTTCAGGAATAAAAACAATAGGTTCTATGCCAAAATCAGGAAGGTACTTAACAAACTTTAACCAACGTTGTACACCTGGACCTCCAGCAGGCGGCCAGTAGTAGGTAATGATTAACACTTTCTTTTTATTCATGCAACATGGATTAAAACATAATCACTACACCCCTTCTATCTTCTTATTTCTTATCCTAAACTCATAAAATAACCCTCCCAACAACACTAAAGCAACTGCTATAGAACTTGCCAATGCAATACTGCTACCTGTTTTAACCACGTCAGGTTCAAACTTAAACTCGATAGTGTGGCTTCCTGCTGTTACAGGCAATCCTCTTAAAATATAATTAACACGTATATGATCTACTTCATTGCCATCAATAAAAGTCTTCCAGCCGTGAGGGTAATAGATTTCAGAAAACACCGCAAAACCATCATTTTTATTGTTTGATGTATACTTCAAATAGTTAGGTTTTACTTCTTTTAAAGCAATTGAAGCTAAGGAATCAAGAGTAAATGTTTTATTTGATGCAATTGAAGCTGATGTTGTAACGGCTTTAGTTTTGGTTTCTAAACTATCTAGGACTAAAATTTCATCGTTGGCAGAATTTAACCTATCCAACTCTTTTACAAACCATGCATTTCCATTAGCTGTTTCATTCATATAGGGTATAGCATTCCCTTCTTCATCCTGGCCAACAATATATTTTGTATTGAGCATATTTAAAACGTTGATATTGTTTTTAACAATATAAAAGTCAAACACTTCTCTATATCGTCTTAGTTCTGCAGCATTGTACCCATTAAGAGAATTATGGAAATAAGATGGTTTTGAGGGGCCTGAAACCAAATCATAAACTCGATAATACGTGGTGTCTCTTAAAATAAATTGGTCTGCCTCACTTGCTTGAAATGGTTCATTCATTTGCACACTAGGCACAAAATCTTCGGTATTTACATACCGTCTATCAACACCAATCAAATCAAACAGAATAAGAGCTCCAACAAGTATTAATACCACTTTTTCCTGAAGTTTTTCTTTTAGAAACGCAAACAATATACTTGCAAGTACTAACACCAGCGCCAAAGTACGTAGGGTATCTTCAGTAAATAGTGTTTTTCGATCTGCTTTTAAGGCACTTGTAAAATCTGGTCCATAATTTTGTCTATATATACCATCATTCGCTCCTACAAAATCAAATAAACTCGATTTAAACACTAAAAACAAAACACTAAGCCCAGCGGTAATAAGCGTAGTATACTTTAAAGCGTTTAATTTTTCGTCTTTATTCTCCGTTCCATTTACCCATTTAGACAATCCTACAACAGCAAGGGCAGGAACACATAGCTCTAAAACTACCTGAATAGAACTTACAGCTCTAAACTTATTGTAAAGTGGTACATAATCAATAAAAAAGTTGGTTAAAAACCCAAAGTTCTTTCCATACGACAACAAAAGGGATAGTAATGTTCCTCCAACCAACCACCACTTTAATCGTCCTTTAACCAAAAACAACGCCAAAATAAATAAGAATATTACAACCGCACCTACATAGGCTGGTGCCTCAACAATAGGTTGATTACCCCAATACATAGGCGCTCGTTTAACGGCTTCAGAGGCTTGCGCTGATGTTGCGCCTAACTTTCTATAAGCATTATAGGTGGCAGAGTTTTTTCCAACATCCTCACCATTTCCGCCTCCCATAAATCTAGGAATAAACAAGTTAAATGTTTCAACAATGCCATAGCTAAATTGTGTAATATAATCTCTGTCAAGTCCAGTTGTAGCTATCTTAGTGGAACCATCAGGGTTAATGGTTAATTCGCTTTTACTACGTTTACTTTCTTTTACATATTCTTTTGTAGCCAAAATATTAGTTGCATTCATCGCGATAGAAAGCACCACTGCAACCAACAAAACTCCAACAGATTTAAAATACTGGAACAAACTGTTTTTTTTGTAAGCATCATACAAATACACAATACCTAAAATCACCACCAAAAACATGAGATAATAGGTCATTTGAAAATGATTCGCAACCAATTCTAAGCCCATAGCTATGGTTGTGAGCAAAAAACCAGCAACATATTTTTTTCTGAAGACCAATAAAATGCCACTCAACACTAATGGCATATATGCAATAGCATGAGCTTTACTGTTGTGACCAACCCCTAATATTATAATTAAATATGTTGAAAAACCAAATGCTAACGCTCCAATAAAAGCCAGCTTAATATCTACTTTCAGCACCAATAAAAACACATAAAAGCCAAACAGATACAAAAACAAATAATCTGCAGGTCTTGGCAAAAACCGTAGAGCTGAGTCTAATTTTTTAATATAATTATGGGGGTATCTCGCGCCTAACTGATAGGTAGGCATACCACCAAAAGCACTATTTGTCCAATACGTTTCATCTCCTGTTTCTGCCTTAAAGTCCTTCTGCTGTTTACTCATTCCTATAAACTGCACTATATCACTTTGATATATAGTTTTGCCTTCTAAAACAGGACTAAAATACGCTAGAGATACTATAACAAAACCCAGCAAAATAAGTAAATGCGGTAAGAACTTTTTAATGGAAAATGACATGAGTTGGTTTTAGAAAATGATGTCGAAATTAATCAATTTCTTCGTAATCTACATATTCACCAACGTCTTTATTTGAAGTTTTGGTTTTAGGCATTTTATCAATAGTTACTTCGCCTTCTTTTTTTATGTTGTCTTGTTGGTTAGTTGTATTTTGAAAATTACCAAATTGTCCACCAAATCGTTCTTGCGCCTTCTTTGACACATATTTAAAGAGAAACGGAGACAAGAGACGTGCAATGATTTTGATACCAAAATAAACTAAAAGAATTATAAGGATCATCCTAACAAGACCTGTCACAGATGCATATTGTAGCATAACTATAGTTTTAAGGCAAAAATACAATTCTACAGCCTTAAAAAAGACCGATCAGTTATAAAAAAAATATAAAATATCTATATTTGGATAGCTATACACTAATATTTACCTATAAACACACCTAAGTTTTATGACTATATCCCCAAACAAACAAATTTTCTTTTTATTGCTTAGTTTAATGAGCATCAATGCTTTTTGCCAATATACAGACGTTATAAATTCAAACCGACCAGGTGCTTCCAGAAGTGCTTTTTCAGTAGGCACCAATGTACTTCAGTTTGAAGCTGGTCCTTTCTTAATAAAAGAAGACCGTACACCAGCTGCCGCTTATGAGGTTTCTGGTTATGGTGTAGATTTTGCTGTTCGATATGGTTTATTATTAGAACCGTTAGAAATAAATATTGAGGGCACATACCAAAACGACACAAAATCATTTAAGACTAGCATACCCAACGAAGAAGATCGAGCTAATTTTAAACACCTCGCTTTTGGCGCCAAATATTTGGTTTATGACCCTTATAAAAATACAGAAGAAGACAAACCTAATTTATATAGCTGGAAAGCTAACAGACAATTTAAATGGAAATCATTAATACCCGCTGTTTCCGTTTATTTAGGAGCAAATTATGACACCAAAACAAACCCCTATACCGCACCTGGTATTGAAGGATTTAGTCCTAAAGTGATGTTGGCTACTCAGCATAATTTTTCTGGGGGATGGGTGTTTGTCATGAACTTTATTAAAGACCGTATAGGAACCGATCAATCTGATTTTCAATACATTTTAACATTAACACATGCGTTTAGTCCGCAATGGGTTATCTTTGGGGAAACTCAGGGCATTAAAAGTGATTTTTATGCCGATAATTTATTTAGATTTGGCGGAGCTTATTTATGGGGTAAAAATTTTCAGTTAGACACCGCGGTTACATTCAACACGAAAGATACACCGTCTGTTTTTAGCGTTAATTTAGGTGCTTCGTATAGATTAGATTTTCACAAAGATAAGGAGCTGGATAATGGAACTTCAGCTAAAGATGAAGGCAAAAGAAGAAAAAATCGAAGAGGACGTAAAAAGAAAAGTAGCGCCACAGAAAACCCCGTAAACGATAAAAGACAAAAGAAAGATATTAATTTTGATGACTAATTTTACAAAGCATCAATAAAGCATTATGATAACATTAAAAGAAGTACAATCTAAAAAGGATTTAAAAACTTTTATAAAGTTTCCTTTTAAACTTTACAAGGACTCAAAGTATTGGACACCACCTATTATTAGCCAGGAAATAAAGACATTTAACAAGAAAGAAAATCCTGTGTTTAATGATGCTGATGCGCGATTGTTTTTAGCATATAAAAACAACGAGGTGGTTGGTCGGGTTGCAGCCATTGTAAATTGGCTTGAAATTAAAGACCAAAATGTAAAGAAAATGCGCTTTGGTTGGTTAGATTTTATTGATGATATTGAAGTGTCAAAAGCACTTTTAAATAAAGTGGAAGGCATAGGAAAATCATACCAACTTGAATACACTGAAGGCCCTGTTGGATTTTCAAATTTAGACAAGGTAGGTGTTTTAACTGAAGGGTTTGACTCTGTTGCTCCTATGGTCACTTGGTATAACCACCCCTACTATGCTAAACATTATGAAGCTGCTGGGTATGCTGTAGAAAAATCATACATTGAAAGTAGATTTTATTTTAGTAGCGTAAACCCTGACGTATTTACCAAAGCTAACGACTTAATAAAAAGACGGTATCAATTAGAGGTTTTAAACTTTACTAAAACAGAGCAGGTAATGCCCTATACAGATAAGATGTTTGACTTATTTAATGAAACATACGCCTCATTAGCATCCTTTGTTGCTATTAATGATATTCAAAAGGCTTATTTTAAAAAGAAGTTTATCAGTTTTATTAATCCTGAGTACATCAAATTCATTATCGATAAAAATAAAAACCTAGTAGCCTTCACTATTGTGATGCCTTATTTTGCTACAGCCTTACAGCGCGCTAAAGGCAAATTATTTCCGTTTGGTTTTAAATATATATTAGACGCCAAGAAAAATAGCAAAAATGTTGTTTTTTATCTTATTGGCGTACATCCAGATTATCAAAATAAAGGTTTGAATGCCCTTATATTCAATGAATATTACAAAGTATTTAACGAAAAAGGCATTGAAACTTGCTATAGAACACCAGAATTGGAAGATAATGAAGCGATTCAAAAAATATGGCGACATTTTAATCCTGAAGTTTACAAAAGAAGAAAAACCTTTAGAAAAAATCTAGTATAAAAAAATCCGATTCACAAGTTGTGAATCGGATTTTTTTATCTCTAATATATACCAAATTATTCTCCCATTGCAGCCATAACTGCAGCCGATAATCGTTTGTACGTTCCATTTCTTAATCGATCTCTAATAGCGTCAAACGCATCTAAAGTTTCTCTAACATCCTCTAAAGTATGCGTTGCTGTAGGAATTAATCTTAGTAAAATTAATCCTTTAGGTATTACAGGATAAACTACTATAGAACAGAATATTCCGTAATTTTCTCTTAAATCTTTTACTAACGCCATAGCCTCAGGAATACTACCTTTTAAGTACACAGGAGTCACACAACTTTGTGTTGTTCCAATATCAAAGCCACGCTCTTTTAAACCAGATTGTAACGCATTTACATTCTCCCAAAGTTTATTTTTTAACTCAGGCATGGTTCTCAGCATCTCTAAACGTTTCAGCGCCCCTTCAACCAATTGCATTTGCAAAGATTTTGCAAACATTTGAGAACGTAAATTATACTTTAAGTAATCAATAATTTCTTGATCAGCTGCTATAAAAGCGCCTGTACTTGCTAAAGATTTTGCAAACGTAGCAAAGTAAACGTCAATATCATCTTGAATTCCTTGCTCTTCTCCCGCTCCAGCTCCAGTTGCTCCTAACGTTCCAAAGCCGTGGGCATCATCAACAAATAATCTAAAATTAAATTTCTTCTTTAAAGCAACAATTTCTTTTAAACGCCCTTGTTCGCCACGCATACCGAATACACCCTCTGAAATCACCAAGATACCGCCACCTGTCTGCTCTGCCATTTTTGTAGCTCGCTCCAGATTTTTCTCTAAACTTTCAACATCATTATGCTTGTAGGTAAATCGTTTACCCATATGCAAACGCACACCATCAATAATACAAGCATGGGCATCAACATCATACACAATAATATCATCTTTGGCCACTAAAGCATCAATAGTAGAAACCATACCTTGATAACCAAAATTTAAAAGATAAGCAGCTTCTTTTTTTACAAAGGAAGCTAACTCATTTTGTAGTTTTTCATGCAAATCTGTATGACCAGACATCATTCTTGCCCCCATAGGATAAGCTGAGCCGTATTTAGCAGCTGCTTCAGCATCTACTTTTCTAACTTCAGGGTGATTTGCTAAACCTAAATAATCATTAATACTCCATGTAATCACCTCTTTTCCTTGAAATTTCATTCTATTAGAAATTTCCCCTTCTAACTTAGGAAACACAAAATACCCCTCGGCTTGAGACGCCCATTTTCCTAAAGGCCCCTTATCCTTGTAAATTTTCTCAAATAAATCTTTCATTTATTATAAATCTTGTTGCTATTAAAACTAAGACCGATGAGTTCAAGTAGTTGAATTTAAAAAAGTGTTGTGGTAACACTTTTTTGGAAACTTATTGCCCTTAGCTATTTGATGCAAAATTAAATATTTATATGATTTGAACATAATTTTTAATGCCCAATTATTAATAAAATAAGAAAAGAGGTGATATCTTACTTTTGTTGTAAAACACCACCTCTTTTGAATATGCTTATTTCTATTTTATTTTACGTATTGAATGCTTTCTGACACCTCATTAATACTATCAAAAAAGCCTTGATCATCCATCCATTTATCACTGTATATTTTACTCATATACCGTGCACCATGATCTGGATATATAGCAACAACACAATCTCCCTTCTTAAATCGACCTTCCTCTCCTAATTGCTTTAAAGCCTGAGTAACAGCGCCCGAAGTATACCCCACAAACATACCCTCAGCCTTAGCGATAGCTCTTGCGGTATGTGCACTATCTTCATCAGTAACTTTGACAAATTCATCAATCACATCAAAATCAGTAGCTGTAGGAATCAAATTTTTTCCTAAACCTTCTATTCGGTAAGGATAAATTTCTTTTTCATCAAACTCTCTGGTTTCGTGATATTTTTTAATTACCGAACCAAAAGCATCTACACCTATAACCTTAATATCAGGGTTTTTCTCCTTTAAAAATTTTGCCGTACCAGAAATAGTACCTCCTGTACCACTACAAGCAATAAGATGTGTTATTTTACCTTCTGTTTGATTCCAAATTTCAGGTCCTGTTGAATTATAATGAGCATCAATATTTAATTGATTAAAATACTGATTTATATATACAGATCCCTTAATTTCATTATGCAAGCGTTTAGCAACTTCATAGTAAGATCTAGGATCATCAGCACTAACGTGTGCTGGACAAACATAAACCTTAGCCCCCATAGTTTTTAGCATGTCAATCTTATCAGGAGACGATTTAGAACTTACTGCCAGTACACAATCATACCCTTTTATAATACTTACCATAGCAATACTAAACCCTGTATTCCCAGAAGTAGTTTCTATGATGGTATCACCCGGTGTAAGAATGCCTTGTTTTTCGGCCTGTTCAATAATGTAAAGTGCTATCCTGTCTTTGGAAGAGTGTCCTGGGTTAAACGATTCAACTTTAGCGTAAAAGTCACCATCAAACTCTGAGACTATTCTATTAAGTTTAACAAGTGGTGTGTCACCTATTAGGTCTAATATATTATCAAATACTTGATTTTTTTGTGTCATATAACATTTTTAAAAACCGTTACATTTTCACTAAAATGAGGTGGTAGTTTAAAACCTGACAAAAGTAAGACATTTTTTTTTATTAACCATGAACTCCTTCTAAATCTAATAAAAAGGCATATTCTAAAGCCACTTCTTTTAGACTTTCAAAGCGTCCTGAAGCCCCTCCATGACCAGAATCCATATCTGTATGTAGCAGTAATAAATTAGCGTCCGTTTTTAATTCACGTAGTTTAGCTACCCACTTTGCAGGTTCCCAATACTGTACCTGAGAATCATGAAGTCCAGTAGTAACCAAAGTATTTGGATAATTTTTTTTTTGAACATTATCATAAGGTGAATATGATTTCATATACGTATAAAACCTTTCTTCATTAGGATTTCCCCATTCATCATACTCCCCTGTTGTTAACGGTATGGTGTCATCAAGCATGGTAGTCACCACGTCTACAAAAGGCACAGCCGCTATCACACCATGATATAATTCAGGATTCATATTAATAACAGCCCCCATCAATAACCCACCAGCAGATCCACCGTAGGCATACAAATGTTTGTTTGAGGTGTATTTTTCCTCAATTAAAAATTTAGAACAATCAATAAAATCGGTAAACGTGTTTTTTTTTGTTAATAATTTACCATTTTCATACCATGCTCTTCCTAAATACTCCCCTCCTCTAACATGGCAAATGGCATAAATAAACCCTCTATCAATTAAACTTAACCGAATACTTGAAAAAGACGGATCAATAGTTGAGCCATAAGAACCATAAGCATATTGAAGCACAGGATTGGAGCCATTTAATATCATCCCTTTTTTATACACCATTGAAATTGGTATTTTCACCCCATCCCTACTTAGGGCCCAAACGCGTTTAGACTCATAATTTTCTTTTTTAAAGGCTCCTCCTAAAACTTCTTGTTCTTTTTTAATGACAAAAGTTTTACTTTTAAAATTATAGTCAATGACCGAACTTGGGGTGGTTAGGCTATTGTAGGCGTAACGCAATTCATTGCTATTAAAATCGGGATTATTTCCAATATATGCGGTATAGGCTTCAGAATCAAAATTCAAATAATAATCTTCGTCTCCTTTCCAACTCATTATTCTAATATTATTCAATCCATTTTCCCGTTCATTGACCACCAAATAATCTTTGAAAATTTCAATATCTTCTATTAAAACCAAAGCTCTGTGCGGAATAACATCTTGCCAGAAAACTTTTTCTGTTTGATTTACACTCGTTTTTGAAACTTTAAAATTGGTAGCTCCATCAGCATTTGAAATCACATAAAATTCATCTTTGTAATGGGCTAAATTATACTCTAAATCTTTTGTGCGTTTTTGAAACACTTTAAAGACTCCTTCTGGATTATTAGCATCTAAAAAACGGTATTCGGTTGATAGCGTACTTGCCGCACCAATCATGATATATTCCTTCGATTTTGTTTTATAAACAAAGGTATTAAAGGTTTCATCGGTTTCATGATACACTTCAATATCGGCCACACTATCTGTATGTAATATATGTTTGAAAATTTTATGAGACCGCAAAGTCACGTCATCTTTTCTGGCATAAAAAAGCGTTTTATTATCATTCGCCCAAGTAGCACTACCCGTTGTATTTAATATCTTGTCACTGTAAATTTCTCCTGTTACCAAATTTTTAATTTGAATGGTATATTGTCTTCTGCTTACAGTATCTGTTGAAAACGCCGCCATCGTATTATCTGGACTTATGGAAATGCCACCTAGATTAAAGTAGGCATGCGGTTTTGCTAGCTCATTACAATCAAACATCACCTCTTCTTCAGCGTCTAGTGTTTCCTTTTTTCTTACATAAATAGGATAATCTTTCCCTGACTCATATTTAGTAATATACCAATATCCATTGAGCTTATAAGGAACTGTAGTATCATCTTCCTTTATTCGGGCTTTCATTTCTTCAAATAATACCTTCTGAAAGGGCTCTGTATGCTGCATTACTGCTTTGGTATATGCGTTTTCTGCATTTAAATAATCAATAACTTCTGGGCTTTCTCTATCATTTAACCAATAGTAATCATCTATTCTAACATCATTATGAATCTTTAACTCTTTTGGTTTTTTGGTGGCTATTGGTGCTTTAGGAAACTTATTTTTTGTCATTGTCTCATTTCATTTTCAACGCGCCAAAAATAAGGTTTAAGATTATTTTTAAACTGTTTTTTGATTTTTAAATTTTAACCAGTCAAAATAATCGCTTTATTTAATAATTTTGTCGTAATTAAAATTATAGAAACTATGTTTGGAGATATGATGAATATGATGGGTAAATTAAAAGAAACCCAACAAAAAGTAGAGGATACAAAAAAACGTTTAGACACCGTTTTAATAGATCAAGCTAGCCACGACAATAAACTGAAAGTTACACTAACCGCTAATAGAACTATTAAATCTATTGCTATTGATGATGCCTTGTTAGAAGATAAAGAACAACTGGAAGATTACTTAATTCTTACCTTAAATAAAGCCATTGAAAAGGCAACCAGCGTAAACGAAACAGAAATAGCTGCTGTTGCTAAAGAAGGCATCCCTAACATTCCGGGGTTAGATTTGTTTAAATAGATACAATTTTATTTATCAAGCGTTAACTAACATTGTGTTGCAACTCTTTCAAAATATCATAATTAACAGGAAAGATTTATAGCACTTTATAATTTAGTACATTTACCAACCTAATTTAATAATCAAAAAAATGTCTGTTGCCCAAAAAAATTATAAGCGTGTTACCGTAAAAACATTAGTTGATATGAAAGCTAATGGTGAAAAAATATCTATGTTAACGGCTTATGACTATACCATGGCTAAAATTGTAGATGGTGCTGGTATAGATGTTATTCTGGTAGGAGACTCTGCCAGTAATGTTATGGCTGGACATGAAACAACGCTTCCTATCACACTAGACCAAATGATTTATCATGCATCATCTGTGGTTAGAGCCATTTACAGAGCCTTAATAGTAGTTGATTTACCTTTTGGAAGTTATCAAAGTGACCCTAAAGAGGCCCTACGTTCTGCCATAAGAATTATGAAAGAAAGTGGGGCGCATTCGGTAAAATTAGAAGGCGGTAAAGAAATCAAAGAGTCTATAAAGCGTATTTTGAATGCAGGTATCCCTGTTATGGGACATTTAGGGTTAACACCGCAATCTATATATAAATTTGGAACCTATACCGTTCGTGCTAAAGAAGAAGAAGAAGCTCATCGCTTAATTAGCGATGCCAAAATGCTGGAACGCTTAGGTTGTTTTGCTATTGTTTTAGAAAAAATCCCTGCTAAATTAGCCAAACAAGTGGCTGAAAGTGTGCGTATACCTATTATTGGTATTGGCGCTGGCCCTGATGTTGATGGTCAGGTTTTGGTTTTACATGATATGCTGGGCATGACCCATGAATTTAACCCGCGTTTTCTAAGAAGATACCTTAACCTATTTGACGATATGACTAATGCCATTGCGCAATATGTTGATGATGTAAAAACGCGTGATTTCCCTAACAAAAGTGAACAATATTAAGGGGTAAATACGGTGTCTGAAAAAGTTATATCTAACAAAAACAACTTACAGGTTCTTTACGAAGACAATCATATCATCATTGTAAATAAACGTGCAGGTGATATTGTACAAGGCGACAAAACAGGTGATAAACCTTTGAGTGATGTTGTTAAAGATTACATCAAAGATAAGTATAACAAACCTGGTAATGTTTTTTTGGGCACGGTGCACCGATTGGACCGACCAACCACGGGGTTAGTAATTTTTGCCAAAACAAGCAAGGTACTCCCCCGCCTTAATAAGTTATTCTTATCTAAAGACATAAAAAAAACCTACTGGGCACTGGTTAAAAACCACCCCAAAAAACGTAGTGACACGCTAGTTCATTGGCTTAAAAAAAACCCAAACAACAATAAGTCGAAAGCGTATTCAAGGGAAGTTAAAGACAGTAAAAAAGCTATTCTACATTACACGGTTAAAAAGAAACTTGATCATTATGTTTTACTTGAGGTTACACTTGAAACGGGCAGGCACCATCAAATTCGCGCACAACTTGCCGAAATTGGTTGCCCTATTAAAGGCGATTTAAAATATGGCTTTGATAGGAGTAACAGGGATGCTAGTATCAGTTTACATGCCAGACACATTGAGTTTATCCACCCTGTAAAAAAAGACGCCATTAGCATTGATGCGCCTTTACCTAATGATCCGCTTTGGGCTGCTTGTTTCGCATAAATTAGATATATTTATAGAACTAAATTATCCTATGTGGAACATATTGAATCTATTGTAAATAAGCAGCGGGCTTTCTTTAAAACACATCAAACAAAATCTGTCACAGCCAGAATCACCTATTTAAAGGCTTTAAAAAGTAAAATCAAAGATTCTGAAGTATTGATTTTCAATGCCTTAAATAAAGATTTTAAAAAACATAAATTTGAAACCTATTTAAGTGAGGTTGGTTTGGTGCTTTCTCAACTAGATTTAGTCATTAAAAAACTAAAATATTGGACAAAAAACCAATATGTATGGCCATCATTACTTAGCTTTCCTTCAAAAGATTATATGTACAAAGAGCCTTATGGCTCCATTTTGGTTATTGCCCCCTGGAATTATCCGTTTCTTTTGGCTTTTGAACCCTTAATCATGGCAATAGCGGCTGGTAATACAGTTGTTTTAAAGCCAAGTGAACTCACAAAAAACACCTCAAAATTAATTTCACAAATTATTCAAAAAGTGTTCCCAGAAGATTGGGTTATTGCTGTAGAAGGTGATGCCGAAGTGGCCTCTCAGTTACTCGCCCAAAAATGGGACTTTATTTTCTTTACAGGAAGCACAAAAGTTGGTAAAATAGTAGCCAAGGCGGCCGCAAAATACCTGACACCTGTAGTTCTCGAATTAGGAGGAAAATCTCCTTGCATTATTGACGACACTATCGATTTAAAATTAGTGGCCAGACGATTAGTTTGGGGCAAACTTCTTAATGGTGGGCAAACCTGTATTGCTCCCGACTACGTTATTGTAAAAGCCGAAATAAAAGAAGCTCTAGTCACCAACTTAATACAGGAGATTACAAAACGCTATGGAACAGACGCGAAATTATCAGAAGATTTTCCAAGAATTATAAATGATGTGCACACAAAAAGATTGGCAAACCTGATGCAAAATCAACATATTGTATTTGGCGGAGCTATTCATTTAAATTCCTGCTTCGTTGCGCCTACCTTGATAGACAATCCTAAACTTGATAGCCCCATCATGAAGGAAGAAATTTTTGGACCTATACTGCCTATACTATCTTTTCAAACAGAAAAGGATATTGAGCATATCCTTTGGAATTTAGACAAACCATTGGCATGTTATATATTTTCAAAAAATAAGACCTTTATAAAATCTATTTTAAAAACTTTTAGCTTTGGTGGTGGTGTTATTAATGATACCTTAATTCATTTTGGAAACCCCAAATTACCCTTTGGAGGTGTTGGCGCCAGTGGTTTAGGCCATTATCATGGCAAATATGGTTTTGATACTTTTACGCATCATAAATCTATTGTAAAACGTGGTACTTGGGCAGATCCTTCTTTTAGATATGCGCCGTATAATGGTAAACTCAAGGTTCTTAAAAAATTATTTAGATGGTTGGGCTAACCATTAGGTTATTAAACGGATAAGTTAAAACAAGTTCCACCCCTTTTCCTGGTTCAGATTGAATATTTATACTAGAGTGTATTAACTTTGCTCTACTCATCATATTTAACAAACCTGAACCTTTTTCAACCGTATCAGTGTCAAATCCTTTACCATCGTCTTTAACTGTAATTACTAAGTTATCAATCTGATAATCAAGCTTAATATTAATATGGTCAGCTTCGGAATATTTTACTGAATTTGATAAAAACTCTTGAATAATTCTGAACAATATAATTTCATGCTTTTTATTTGAAAATGTTCTGGTCTGCCCTAATATTTTAAGCTCAGCACCTTTAAACTTCATCTTTTTTAATCGATTCAATTCATTGTTTATAGACTTTTCAAAGCCTAGGTTTAATATCACATCATTGTTAAGTGTTTTTGAAAGTGCCCTAACCTCTGCCAAGCTTTCTTTTAACGCCTCTGAAGTATCTTTGAATTTTTCTTTAACATCATTTGGCACTTGCATTTTTAAAATACTCAATTGCATATTAGCAAATGATAACAACTGGCCAATATTATCATGGAGTTCCCAGCCTACATTTTTTAAAGTTTGCTCTTGGGTTTCTGTTTGAGCTTGAGCAATTTCAGCTTCAAAAGCCTGCTGTTGTTTTATACGGTCTTGAAGTAATTTATTTTTTCGTTTTAGAAACACTACAAAAAATACAATAACCAATGTGGTTACTATAACTAATACACCAATCATATAAACCAACAGATAACGCTCTGCTGCTGTACTTACTATTCGTTCTGTGGTTTGCACCATATTAAAGCAAAGGTAAAGGTTAAATACATGCATAAATTGGCAAATAAATAAATTTCCCATTTTAGAAAAATAAAATTCCAATCGAAATGCGCATTATAAATATCATAGAACACCAAAGGCGTTATAATGAGCCACCAAATAAAGATAGCCGCACTAATATAAAAATTTAATGACTTGTAGAAGGTAAGTATCTTGTCACTCTGTAAAACTTCAATAAAGTAAAACATGGTACACAAAAAAATAATAACAGCACCTAAAACACTTATAATTGGAAAAAACTGCTTAAAAAAAGCCTCCCAGTGCCATATTATATAAATTACTGAAAACCCTAAAAATATGCATCCCGCATATTTTAGTATTTGCTTAAAACGTTTTTTCTGGAGTATCATGTAATAATAAAAAGCAAAAAAGAGAATAGCCCCTACTTTCCAATAAATTGTAGTCCACCAATAATTACGCACCAATTTAGTACCTTGTAAAAACGAAAAAAAACCGTTTTGTATATGATGCACATAGTTATTGGCATAATCGCAAATAGTTAAATATACTAGAAACCAAATAAAGTATCTTGCCGTAGTAAGTCTATACTTTTTGTAGCATATTAAGGCTGTTATAGCTGATAAACCCTCTAAAATTGAATAAATTGCGTTGTAATGTTCTAATAAAAAATCGTTCATAAAGACCTATATCAACTTCAATGCTTATCAGTGATTTTAGATTTTTTTGCCTCTTGTCTGCACCATATAAAAGCAAAGGTAAACGTTAAATACATAAAGAGATTAACAAATAAATAAATATACCGTCTCAGAATGATGTAAGCTCTATCTTTAATTGGAACACCTATTTCATACGCAGAATAACCATCATAAAACACAATTGGTGTTATAACGAGCCACCAAATAAATAAGACAAAACTAATGTAGAAATTTATAAATTTATAGAAATTAAGTAGCTTATCAGAATTTAAAAGTTCAATAAAATAGAATATGCTACATAACATAATAAGCACTGCTCCAAAAACTTTAATACTTGGAAAAAACCTTGAAAAGTAAGCATCAAAATTTAAACCAATATAAATAAAAGCAAATATCAAGAATATTATATTACTTACTTTAAGTGTAACTTTAAACACATGTGTTTGAAGTATTTTTTCAAAATAAAACGTATAAAATACTATGGCGCCTATACTCCAATATAAGGTAGACCACCAATAATTTTTCTCTATAAGGGTTCCTATTAAAAAACTAAAAATTTTATCGGGTTCAACTAACCAAGTGTAGAAACCAATAAAATCACATATAGCAATACAGACCAAAAAGTAAATGAAATATCTGGTATAGGTATGCCTATAATATTTAAGAACGAGTAAACCTGTTAAGGCTGCTAACAACTCTACACCACTTATCAACCAAACATAATTTCTTAGTAAAAACCCTCCCAATAGCGTTGTGTTCCGTTTTAATGTTCTAAAAAAATAATAGCGTTATTTTATATTGAGAATTATTGTGGATAACCACCTTGGCCACCACCACCTTCATTTAATGGACCAACAGGTATTGTTTTATCCCCCTGAATATTTAAATTAACACTATTAGCTTCTGAAAGCGATTTTTTTCCAGTAGGCACTATAAACATAGTCGTTAAATCCTGTTTGCTTTGTCCTGCGTTTTTACCATACACCCCTAAATAAATACGAATACCTGTCATATCAAATCCTAAGATTTTAGATTCTTGTTTGGCGTAATTCAAATAATCTTCTACATCGGTTAAAGACCAATCAACGGAACGGTCGTCTACGCTTCTTCCTTGTTTTGCTGCTGCCGAATCTACCGCCTTTTTTCTGTATTTAGTCCAATTGTTACTCAATGCAGTCGCCTCTTCAACAGTAATGACACCTTTGGGTTTGGTGATAACTACTTCTTCAGTATCAACAGTTCTTGGGCAAAAATAATAGGTTAAAATAGCACCAATGGCAAATCCTATTAAGATATAAGCTAAGTTTTTCATTGTTTTGGTGTGTTAGTTATTATACTAAAATAAAGAAAACTTCTGGGACTACACGAATTTACGACGGAAATCCTAGTATATTTCCCATTCCCACAGTAAACAACCAGCAACCATAAATGGTATGTTCTATACTCACCAAAAGTGTAGAACGCGTTTTTTGATAAGTGCCTGCAAACAATAAACCTCCAATAAACGTAAGTACTAAAACCAAATTATTCTTAAAAAACAAGTGCCCCAATGTAAATAAAGCTGCGTTGAGTAATACAAAACCAATTTTACTTTTTACTAAAGTCTCATATCTGTAAAAGAAAAACGTTCGGTATAAAATTTCCTGAGGATACACAGAAAATACGGTATAAATAAACAGAATCATCAACCATAATTTGGGCTTGTTAAGTACAACAAAAAAAAGTAACTCCTTATTAGTAAACCAAATAAAAAAGGTTGTCAGCAAGGCTATAAGTAAAAACTTTATCAATGTCTGCTTCAAAAATAAGTGCCAATTGAGATGTTTTGATATATTGAGTGGTAACTTTTCTACCACAGTAAGCACATAAACCACATAGAGGAAACCAATAACCCCCAAACCTAATTTTAGCCATATTGAATAATTAATCATAAAGCTTAAAGGAATCACTACAAAAAGAATTAAACCTTCTAATACTTTATACGCTCTAACTTTCATTCTATAAATTTATAGCGGTTTCATGTTTTACTTCATTAATAACAAACATGCTATGCGTACTACCAATATGATTAATCTTGGTTAGTTTTTTTACCATAAATTCTCTGAAAGCTTCCATGTCCTTAACGATAACTTTTAGTAAATAATCATAATCACCACTTATATGATAACATTCTAAAACTTCATTAAGCTGTTTTACTTCTTTTTCAAAACGTACTACAAAATCCTGACTATGCTGCACTAGTTTTATGTGGCAAAACACCATAAAATTGCGCTCTAGCCTTAACTTATTCACTTTAGCCACATACCCATCAATAACACCTTCACGTTCCAGTTTTTTTATCCGCTCAAAAACAGCGGTAACTGAAAGCCCTAACTTAAGGGACAGTGCTTTGTTAGTTTGTTTACTATCCTCTTGCAAGAACTTAAGGAGCTTAATATCGGTATCATCAAAGGTTACCATTGAAAAATTTTCTTTTTGACGTGAATACAATTTGAATATACTATTTTATTTTCTATAAAAATAAATTTAAATAGAATAATATTTTATAAAATTAATTAACTATTGATTTTTACACATATATAAAAGACATTTGAATAAAATTAAAATCAACATCATGGCTTTTAAACCCGCAAATAACATTCAGGATTTGCAGTATTTTGGTGAATTTGGAGGCGTAAATCCATCTATTTCCGATTCATCCACCTACACCTTTCTTTCTGCAAAAACCATGTTTGACACCTTTGAAGGAAATGCCGATGGTTGTTATTTATACTCCAGGCATTCATCACCTTCAAACCTATACCTTGGAGAAGCTTTAGCCGCTATGGAAGGCACCGAAACGGCTAATGTATCAGCTTCTGGAATGGGAGCTATTACAGCGGTACTCATGCAACTTTGTGATGCTGGAGATCATATTGTTTCTAGCCGCACTATTTATGGCGGTACGTATGCTTTTCTTAAAAATTTTGCTCCAAAATTTAATATGAGCACCAGCTTTGTTGCTATTACTAATTTAGAAGCCGTAGAAGCTTCTATTACCAGTAAAACAAAAGTGTTGTATTGTGAATCGGTCAGTAACCCGCTTTTAGAAATTGCTGATATAAGAGGTTTGGCGCGCTTAGCTAAAAAATACCAGTTAACCCTTGTGGTAGACAACACGTTTTCTCCTTTATCTATTTCACCAGCTACACTGGGAGCTGATATTGTTATTCATAGTTTAACTAAATTTATTAATGGGGCAAGTGATACCGTTGGCGGTGTTGTTTGTGCCTCGCAAGCATTTATCAATGATCTACGTCATGTGAATGACGGGGCTGCCATGCTTTTGGGGGCCACGATGGATAGTTTGAGAGCGTCATCAATTTTAAAAAACCTAAGAACGCTTCATATTAGAATGCAACAGCATAGTAAAAATGCACTTTATTTAGCTGAAAAATTTGAAGCAGATGGTTTAAAAACGGTATATCCTGGCTTAAGGTCTCATCCTTCGCATGTATTGTTCAAATCAATGATGAATACAGAATATGGGTTTGGTGGCATGCTCACTATTGATGTTGGCAGCATCACTAAAGCCAATGCGCTTATGGAATTGATGCAAAATCGAAACCTTGGCTACTTAGCGGTGAGTTTAGGGTTTTATAAGACGCTATTTAGTGCACCAGGCACCTCTACGTCTTCTGAAATTCCCGAAGAAGAGCAAAAAGATATGGGTTTAAGCAATGGGTTAATTAGATTTTCCATAGGATTAGATGCCGATATAGCCCGTACATATAGTATGATGAGAGATTGCATGGCAGAACTTAATATATTGACTTAATTTTACTTTCCCTTTAGGCGCTCCCATAGCGCACGTAATGCATCCGAAATATTATCTTCATTACGCCGAAATGGTTTCATATTCAATTCGCCTTGCTCATCATATAACACAAATTTAAAAACAGATGATTTAGAATTTTCTTCAATGGTTAGCGGATACCTTAAATCGTTATATTGATAGGTGTTCTCCCCTATTTTAAATATGCTATAATATTGATTACTAAACCACGCCAACTTTTTAACCCGCTTGTAGTCACGAGGCGACAATGCCCTTTCTTTTTTAAGTGCTTTAAAATCTGAAAATATATGCTCCTTATCTAACAATGAATAATACCCTACAAAATACGTAGAGTCTGTTTCGGCTATACCATACCATAAAATATTATTGAATATAGTGGGTTGTGTATAGCACCTTTTAAAATCTATTTTGTTCTTTTTTAATGACTTTTCAAAAGTTATATCCATATATATTTTATTACCAATAGTAAATAACATATATATAGAACTTATTACTATGCCTAATTTCAAAATGAAACGTCGTTTTATAGAGATGCGGTTAAAAAACATCAAAACTATCATACATAATAAGAAAGGCAAGGTGTAAATAGGATCTACCACCGCTATATTATTAAAAGCTACACGATAATTAGTAAACGGTGTAAAAAGTTGGGTGCCGTAAGGCGTAAAACAGTCTAATATGGGGTGTGTGAATAATGACCAAAAAAACAAAAGCGTCCAGCTGTGCTGTGTAGTAAGATGGCGTCGTTTGCCTGTGTTGTATAACTTGTAGACCAGCCATCCCAATAAAAACGCAGCTAAAACAGAAAACAAAATAGAATGCATAAACCCTCTATGAAATAGCATAGCATCTATTTCATTGCCATATAACCAACTACCAACTATAACATCTAGATCTGGAATAGTGCCTCCTATAGCTCCAAAGAGTAACGCTTTGTTACCTATTTTTTTTCCAAGTACAGCCTCTCCACAGGCTGCTCCCAATACAATTTGGGTTAATGAATCCATACTTTTCAAATTATCATGGGTAAAATTACGTAACTATTTCCATTTGCGTACATGCCTTGAAAATTGTAACATTACATGATAATTTCAAAGTTACATAATGGATAGCCAAGACATAACACCCAAAACACCACAAGAAGAAAATATTATTGAAAATAAAGAACTTAATATTTGGGAGGCTTTAATTCCTGTATTTGCTTTGGTTCTTTTGTTATTTTTCAATGTTTTTTTTGTTTTTGGAGATGATTCATTAAGTGGTAGTAACCAATTCATTTTACTTATAGGGGCAGCCATAGCAGCTATAGTAGGCTTTTTTAATAAAGTATCTTATGAACAAATGCTTGATGAAGTTGCTGAAAATATAAAGTCAACGGCTGGTGCTATTCTAATTTTACTCATGGTAGGCGCTTTGGCTGGAACTTGGCTAATTAGTGGTATTATTCCGTCTATGATTTATTATGGGTTGCAACTTTTAAACCCTACTATTTTTTTAGTAGCATCTGTAGTTATAAGTGCCATTATTTCAATAGCCACAGGAAGTTCTTGGACAACATCGGCCACCGTTGGTATTGCCTTAGTTGGTATAGGCAATACGCTAGGTATACCAATTGGCATGACAGCTGGAGCCGTACTTTCGGGGGCTTATTTTGGTGATAAAATGTCGCCTTTAAGCGATACCACAAATCTGGCTCCGGCTATGGCCGGGAGCGAATTGTTTTCACATATAAAATATATGGCATTAACCACCATACCAACTATTGTGATTACCCTTGTTGTTTTTATGATTATTGGCTTTACTATTGATACAACTGGGACTCCTAATATTTCAGGTAAGTTGACAGCAATTAAAGATGCTTTCAATATTTCTCCTTGGTTGTTTTTGGTACCATTAGCGGTTATTTTTATGATTATTAAAAAAACACCACCGTTAGTGGCTTTATTAGTTGGTACGCTTTTAGGAGGCGTGGCAGCCATTATAGTACAACCTGATATTGTAGTGTCTTTAGCAGGCGCTCAAGAATTGACATTTAATTCAGCATATAAAGGGGTTATGAACGCCATTACCGTTGATAGCGCCGTAGAAACCACTAGTGAAGAACTGAATGACTTGTTTACCTCTGGAGGCATGTCTGGTATGTTAGGAACCATATGGCTTATTATCTGTGCCATGGTTTTTGGGGGAGTCATGGATGCTATTGGTGCTCTTGCGAGGATAAGTCAGGCACTCCTCAATTTGGCCTCAACAACTTTCGGGCTTTTTGCTTCAACGGTAGCCAGTTGTTTAGCACTAAATGTAACCGCATCCGATCAATATTTAGCCTTGGTTGTACCAGGTAAAATGTTTAAAAAAGCTTATGAAGATAAAAATTTAGCTCCAGAAAATTTAAGTAGAACTTTAGAAGATTCTGGTACGGTAACCTCTGTACTTATTCCTTGGAACACCTGTGGTGCCTATCAATCTGGTGTATTAGGTGTTCCTGTTGCTGAGTATTTCTTTTTTGCTATTTTCAATTGGCTAAGCCCGTTCATGACGCTTATTTTCGCAGCTTTTCAAATCAAAATAAAGCAACTCCGTTCTAAATAGATTGAAATTATTTCATTTAGCAACTACCATAAACATTTTCTATTATTTAATAAGAAATTAAGATTTTATTTGCATCAAATAATGATGCCGTGTTTTATATTTGCCCTCGAAAATTAATAACATTATAAATATATTATACTATGGCATTAGTAGGAAAAAAATTTCCAGATTTATACGTTGACGCAATGAATGATTTAGGCGATACTTTTAAAGTAAACGTTCTTGAAGAAGCCATTAAAAACAAAAAGAAAGTGGTACTTTTCTGGTACCCCAAAGATTTCACATTTGTTTGTCCAACGGAATTGCACGCGTTTCAAGCGGCCTTACCTGAATTTGAAAAACGTAATACTATTGTAATTGGAGCATCATGCGATACCCCAGAGGTTCATTTTGCTTGGTTAAACACCGCAAAGAATAATGGCGGTATAGAAGGGGTAACCTATCCTATCCTAGCTGATAGCAATAGAAATTTATCAAGCATTTTAGGTATTTTAGATATCACAAGCGAAACGTTTGATGAAGAATCAGGTACCGTTCAAGTTGAAGGTGATAATGTGACTTACAGAGCCACTTATATCATTGATGAAGATGGTGTTGTGCAGCATGAAAGCATCAATAACATGCCATTAGGACGAAATGTTGGTGAATACATTCGTTTGGTAGATGCCCTAACTCACGTTCAAGAAAAAGGTGAAGTATGTCCAGCTAACTGGGAAGAAGGTAAAGAGGCGATGCATGCTAACAGAAATGGTGTTGCAGAATATCTTGCGGCTCACACAATCTAAATTTATTATGGTAAAAGAATTAGAACAAGATAATTTAAAAACTATTGTAACTGAAAACCATACAGTTGTGGTACAATATTCGGCTACTTGGTGTGGTAACTGTAGAATTATGAAGCCTAAGGTAAAAAAGTTAGCTTCAGAATTAACAGACATCACTTTTATTATCGCTGATGCGGAAAAATTTCCTGAAAGCAGAAAATTAGCTACGGTTGATAACTTACCAACTTTTGCTACATTTAAAAATGGAGCATTTGTGAATCAAGTTCAAACCAACAAGTTTGATGTTCTAAAAAACTTAGTAAATGAAGTTACCAGTAATTAAACACCTAACACAATTCATTGAGGAAAACGACGAGGATTTTGTTGTTGAAACCATTGAAACCTTAGAAGCTTTAACAGAAGTACCGTCATTAAAAGATGAAGAATTAGATGTTATTGGAGAATTGATATCTAATATGTATGGCGCTATTGAAGTCCATAAAATGATAAAAGATGGCACACCCAAAAAGGACGCTTTAAATGGTTTCATGAAACGTGTTATGGGGTCTATAGATACCTAGAAAAAGAAAAATTATTGCTTAAAAAACCACTTCAAGTGAAGTGGTTTTTTTGTTGCTTATTTCTATATGCGGTTGTAAAACATATTAGAAGGTTCTTTTGGACTTCCTATATTAAACTGGACATAAAAGAGGATAGAAAATGTTTGTTAGCTTTTATCTTAGAAATTATGAGAACTAAACCCAAACATTAAACTTTAGAATTTAAACACAAGGCAGTGGAGTTGAGCTATGCCAAAGGCAACGTAATACAAGTACGTGAAGGTTTAGATATATTTTAATAAGTACTTTATCATTAGCCTAGAGAGTTAAAGATTACGGTAACAACTTTTTTCTAGGCTGCGGTAGTTCTAAAATGACCGGTGAAGAAAAAGAGATAGCTCGATTAAAAAGGGCATTGAAAGAAGCTGAGTTACCCATCTTTGGATGGATGGAAACCTCTTAATGCTACTCAACAAGAAAGTGGTGAAGATAAAGATTGGGAAGCTTTTAAATCTTATTTCTGTGTTACGTAATAACTTTGATAAAAAGTTGAAATTTATTGCTAGTGATGTGATTGAAAAAGAAATAAGACTTGCTTCTTTTTTACATATGGATATTCCTACTAAAGAAATTGCCGGGATGCTAAACGTATTGCCTGAAAGTGCGCTTAAAGGCAAATATCAATTAAAAAGAAGCTTCAACTTGATAAGAAATCGGACCTTTACCAATTTCTTTATACTTTGTAAGTTCATATCTTTGAAACATGGAAATTGCTATTGAAAAGAACAAAAAACTAATTTTGTTTGACGGGGTTTGCAACCTGTGCAACAGCAGTGTGCAATATGTTATAAAACGAGACAAAAACAATTTGTTTTTATTTGCTCCCCTTCAAAGTAAAACAGGATATGAAATTTTGAAAACATTTCAAATTGATTCAAAAAAAACAGACTCCATTTTACTATACAATCCCTCTACTCATAAAATAAACTACAAAAGTACAGCTGCTTTAAACATAGCTAGTAAGCTTCGGTTTCCTACTAACCTTTTAGGCATCTTTCTAGTTATTCCCGTATGTATTAGAAATTGGGTATATGATTTTATTGCCAAAAATCGTTACAAATGGTTTGGTAAGCAAGATGCTTGCATGGTTCCTACTTCAAATTTGAAGGATAAATTTTTAAGTTAAAACAAAATTACTCTACCAAAGTACCCCACTCGGTCCAAGAACCATCATACACCGAAATATTATTATAACCCGCTACAGTAGCGCCTAAAGCCAAAACACATGCTGTTATTCCTGAACCACAAGAAAAAATGAGAGCTTCATCTTTTTCAGCTAACATATAAAATGCTTTTTCTAACTCCACTTTAGGTTTTAATTCACCATTTTCTAATAAATCTGTAAATGGTAAATTAACGGAGTTCGGAATGGTTCCACTACGTAATCCAGCTCTTGGCTCAGGAACTTCACAATTAAAACGTGCTTGTGACCTGGCATCAATGATAGTATATGATGTTTCTTGAGAAGCTTTTTTAACATCACCAAAAAACTTCATAAAGTTAGGTTGCAAATTAGCCGTGAAATTTCCTTTTCCTTCGGTATACACATTCATAAATTCTGTTGGATAACCAGCCTTCTGCCAAGTTGGAAATCCTCCATTTAAAACCGCTATATTATCAAAACCAAAAGCTTTAAATAACCACCAAACTCTAGCACTGGAGTAAATCCCCTTATCATCATAAACCACAATGGCACTATCTTGATTAACGCCTAATAATTGCGCCTCTTTTTGAAACTGCTCTTGTGAAGGAAAAGCACTAGGAAACGGATTAGAAACATCACTAAACTTTTGTTTAATATCAAAGAAACGAGCCTGAGGTATTTGAACCGATTCTGGATTAAATTCTTTATTTATAGTGCCATCAAGCACTATTAAATTATCTGCATTTATATTCTTAAAAAGCCACGCTGCAGATACTATAGGTGTGGTTAATTTTATTTGTAAACCCATTTTAGCTTTTAATTTTTATTTAACCTCATCATAGTGGTCATCCCATTCTTTAGGTTTAGGTTCGTGTAATTTGTTTAATGATTTGGCTACGACCATAGATACCGTAGCATCACCAGTAACATTTACCACAGTTCTACACATATCAAGAGGTCGGTCAACTGCAAAGATTAACGCAAGACCTATGGGCAATAAGTCTGCTGGAAATCCTATAGACTCTAAAACTATAATAAGCATTACCATACCAGCGCTTGGGACAGCGGCACTCCCTATAGATGCTAACAATGCAGTTAAAATAATAACCATCTGATTGGTAAAGGTTAACCCTTCTGGCCAAATAACCTGCATAATGAATACGGCTGCAATCCCTTGATATAAACTGGTACCATCCATATTAACTGTTGCTCCCACAGGTAATACAAAACCTGCCACCTCTTTATCAACTCCTAAATGTTCTTCAACGCGTTCCATTGTTACTGGAAGGGTTGCCGCACTACTACTGGTAGAAAAAGCCAATAATTGTGCTGGGCTAATTTCTTTTAAAAACCATAATGGTGACTTTTTTGTAAAAACACTCACTAAAACCAAATAGAACAGCACCATCAAAATTAAACCACCCACTACACATAAACCATACCATAAAAGCTTAAGTAAAACTTCAGTATCATCAAAAGCAATAATCACATTTGCCATGAGTGCAAAAACTGCGTAAGGTGCAAATAGCATAATTAAATCAACCATTTTCATGACGACTTCATTTAGTGAATCAAAGAAATCAACTAATGGTTTTGCCTTTTTATCACCAATAAGCAACAAACAAATTCCCACAAAAATGGCAAAAAATATGACTTGTAACATAGAAGCTTCAGCAAGCGCATTAAAAATATTACTCGGAAAAATATCAACCAATGCCTGCAATGGTCCTGATTCTTTTTGTGCGGTGGCTTTGGCTAATTTATCGGCTACGCCTGCATCATTTTCATATTTTAATTTAATTTTTTCTAAAGTATCTTGAGACATACCTTCGCCTGGTTTTAGTGTGTTTACAATACTCAAACCTAAAACTATAGCAACTAGTGTAGTACTGATATAAATACCTATGGTTCTTAATCCCATAGATTTAATTTTTGAAATATCTTTTAAATCAGAAATCCCTTTTATTAAAGAAGCTAATATCAACGGAACTGCAATAAGTTTTAAGAGATTTATAAAAATGGTACCAAAAGGTGCAATCCAGTCTATAACGAATTCTTTACCTCCTACACTATTCATTAGAAAACCAAAAATGACTCCAAGCAGCATTCCTATAATTATTTTCCAGTGCATTGCTAGTTTCTTCATAGATATTATTTATTTCATTACGTTTCAACTTGTGGTATAAACTTGACATATCAAATTAACCCAAACAAATATATTGAATTATAAATTTTTGCAGACTTGTAGAAAGTGCCTTTAAATTATTAAGAAAGTGAAGCGTATTATTCTTAGAACTTAATTGATATTATGTCTTTTGTTATATCAAAAAAGACAACACCTTTTAATCTTCTGGTTTACAATTAACACATTACTTTCTGTTCTCTGAAATCAAATTTAAAAAGCAAAAAACAGCTTCTATTGATAAATCTTATTGATTAGATAAAAATCTGCAAGGACCAAAGCAGCCATGGCTTCAACAATAGGCACAGCTCGCGGTACAACACAGGGATCGTGACGTCCTTTTCCTTGCATCTCTACTGGATTTCCATGTTTATCAATGGTTTCATACTTTTGAATCAGCGTAGCTACTGGTTTAAACGCTACATTAAAATAGATATCCATGCCATTACTAATACCTCCTTGAATACCTCCAGAATAGTTGGTTTTTGTACTTCCGTCTGAATTAAAAGCATCGTTATGCTCTGAACCATACATAGTACTACCGTTAAAGCCACTTCCGTACTCAAATCCTTTTACGGCATTAATAGACAACATAGCTTTTCCCAATTCTGCATGTAACTTATCAAAAACAGGTTCTCCTAAACCAGCAGGTACATTTTTAATTACACAACTTACAATACCTCCTACCGTATCTCCTTTACTACGCACTTGTTTAATGTAATCTTCCATTTTTGTTGCCATATCTTGGTCTGGACAACGTACAATATTTGATTCTATTGCAGATAAATCTATTTCAGTATAGGGTTTGTTGAGTTGCATAGTACCCACACCTGAAACATAGGCTTTTATTTCAATGCCTCTAAGTACTTGTTTTGCAATGGCACCAGCTACAACTCTACAGGCTGTTTCACGAGCAGAACTACGCCCACCGCCGCGGTAATCTCGTATACCATATTTTTTATCGTACGTATAATCGGCATGGCTTGGCCTATAGCTATCTTTTATATGTGAGTAATCGTGTGACTTCTGATTGGTGTTTTCTATTACAAAACCAATAGAGGTTCCTGTGGTGACTCCTTCAAAAATACCAGAATGAAACTTAACCGTATCTGGCTCTTTACGTTGAGTTACAATAGCTGATTGCCCCGGTTTTCTTCGGTTTAATTCATTTTGAATTTCTTCTAAATCTAACTTAATTCCAGACGGACAACCATCAATAACACCGCCTAAAGCTGGTCCATGTGATTCTCCATATGTTGTTAATGTGAAAAGTTTTCCAAATGAATTTCCTGCCATAATACATTTTTTTTGCTAAAGTAAATCTATTCTAAGACATACAAAAGTGAAATGATATGATTGCTCAAAAAACCTGAGTAATTTGCTAGCTAGTTTCCTTGTTAAATAACATTATAAACATACAAGTAAAACCAAAAAAAGGATTAAAAAACCTTTGTAAAAACTACTACATTAAAATTATCATATCTAAAACCATAATATTTTAAAAAATTAAAGTTCCACATATCAATAATTCATACAAACCCTATAACCTTTATATTTAAAAATCACTTTTAAATATTAAAGTTCTAAAAGTGCTTTGATTTCATAGAAACTATTTACCTCATATTTTGCTTGATAATTTGATTGGAAATCTGTCACCTTGTTCTTATGAATATTTTGACCATGGTCAATCAAACGAATGGTAATCCAATTTAATTCATTTGGGGTAACAAAATCTTTTTTTAAATTATCTGCTATATAATAATATTGTGCATCACCATAAATGTTTTCAAAATACTTGTAATTTCTTAAACTGGGTTTTTCACTTCCAAATTCTTCTGAAATTAAAACCTCTTTAACAAAAGACTCTAAGCCCAAAGCTCTTATTTTATTTCTTTGCTGTGTACTGCGTCCGTCTGTTAAAATTCCGATAGGTATATTTTTATTGACCAAACTTTTTAATAAGTCTAATCTATCTGGAGTAAGGAAAACATTTGGAACATGGTTTCTATACATGATTAATAAATCAGAAACACTCAAGTCTACATTATACACTTCAAGAACCTTTTTAAAGACATTTTCTTTATTGTTGTACCATGTTAGCATATCTGAATAAACACATCCTTTTGAAACTTTTTTAAGTTTACTTATTTTATTAGCAATAGCGTTGTAAGCTGATTTCAAAAAATCAATTTCTTGGTACAGTGTATCATCTAAATCAAAAACAACTACTTTTTCAACTTTCATAGTTAATAACTAAATATAAACCAGCACTAAACAGATAGTTTTCTAAGTATTTGTATAAGTTTATTGTGTTTATCGTCATCATAATCCAAGTGAGTAACCATACGCAATTTACTATCCCCCATATTGATAATATGAACATGATGAGCTTCTAGTAATTTTACAAATGCTTTATCATCAATATGCCGTTCTAATTCAAATATAACAATGTTTGTTTCAATGGGCTCTACAGTCCTAATAAATGCTAATTTTGATAACTCCTGTCCTATTTCCTTGGCACGTCTATGATCATCAGCCAATCTTTCTATATGATGATCTAGAGCATACAAACCAGCAGCGGCTAAATACCCTACCTGCCTCATATTGCCTCCAAAAACCTTTCTTATTCTTAACGCATCCTCCATAATATTGTCGTTTCCAATTAAAATTGACCCAACCGGACACCCTAATCCCTTACTTAAGCAGACTGAAATAGTATCAAATGCGTTCCCATAATCGGTCAAAGATTCTTTTTTTTCAACCAAGGTATGCCATAATCTAGCCCCATCTAAATGAAACCCTAAGTTATGGGTTCGGCACACTTTACTTATTTTCATAATTTCTTTAAAATCCCAACATGCTCCTCCCCCTTTATTTGTTGTGTTTTCTATTTCAACCAAAGTAGACTTGCTATAATAGTAAGCATCTGGATTTATCGCATTTACAACTTGCTCTGCTGTAAACATACCTCTATACCCATCAATAAGTTTACAGGACACCCCACTGTTAAATGACACCCCTCCTGATTCATAATTATAAATATGGGCATACTTGTCACAAATAACTTGATCTCCAGGCTTCGTATGAAGTTTTATAGCCGTTTGATTTGCCATGGTTCCGCTAGGAAAAAATAGCGCGGTGTCTTTATTAAAAAGACTGGCCATTTTTTTTTCTAATTGGTTCATGGTTTCATCCTCCCTAAAGACATCATCACCAACTTCTGCTTGCATCATAGCTTCTAACATATGTTGTGTTGGTTTGGTTACTGTATCACTTCGAAGATCTATTATCATACCTTTAAATAACTAAATTTTAATGTTGAAAATTAATAAAAGTAAATTTAAATGAATTCTATAACTGACACATATTCTTATAGTAAATACCCTATTTTTCCATTTGACGAAAAAACAAGTAAATGGACAAAAAAAAAACAAGGTATGCATAAGATTAACTACTTTAGTATTTATTAAGCTATTAATCAAACACATAGGAAAAATGAAAAATTTTACAAAATTACTATTAATTCTTTGCTTTGTCGCATTTTCTTGCCAAAATGAAAATGTGAATTCAGAGCAGATGACTGAACAAGATTTACAGTCATTTGATGTTTTAACAACTACATGTACAGTTATTGATGCGGATAGATGTTATATAACGGGGCAACCTTCAGCTAATTTTTGGTGGCCTAATTTAACGAACAACAATGATTATTTTAACCCTACAACATATTTTGGTTCTGATGCAGAAAATGGTGTGAGTTTATCGTTTATGGAATATCCTGATGGAACGGCTCACATTTCTGGAACTACTATTAACTCTACAGGGTGTTTAGTTACAGTTGATGTATATTTGAAAGACAAGATGGATTGGACAACTTGGTCTGATTCTTTTGGAAACAATGGTCAGTTTAAAGATGAATCACCAAATAACTGTTCAAATATAGATAAAGAAACACTTTCATATTATGTTATAGATCCTGAAAAAAGTACAATTACAGCCACTGGAGGAAGTTGCTATGAAGAAGGAACTTATGATGTTATTCAACGTCCTGATGCTGATGATCCTAATACCCCTCATTTTGGAATTTATGTTGGTACAGGAGGTGCGAATTTTCATGGAGCAGATCCTGACGCTTATGGGTTAAGCGGATGGGGTTGGATGATCCACCAAGAAACTGGTAATAAATATGTGATGGACTTCAATTTTGCTACTGAATGTAGGACTACTGGATCAGACTGTGAAACTGCCTTTGCTAGAGGTAATGATGGTAATATTTGTTTTATTGATGAAGGTTTCAGTAATAAACGTTGGGGATGGAGAATTGTACTTCCTGAACCAGGAGAATATAGTTTTGAGGTTTATGCTGGCGCTGGTCAGTGTGATATATCAAAAGGAGTTAAAGTAGGTACCGTTGATGTTACCTACGCTAATGGCACTGTAGAAGTTGTTTATAATATAGATGAAGGTTATGAATTAAGAGAAACCCACGTTTATGCTGGTAAGGCAGATTACCCAACCAATAAAAAGGGTAAAAAGACTGTTGCTCCTGGCCAATATACTATTGGAACAGGTTTAGAAGGCGCAATAAGTATTATAGTGCATGCAGTAGTTTGTAATTAACATTGTGCTACGTTTTAAAGACAAATAATAAAAAAAACCTAAGATTAATTTCTTAGGTTTTTTTTATTTATAAATTTCTGCCCAAAAATCGAATAAATATAAATCATGATATCGATATTTTAATCGATATCATTTCAAGAATTAGTGACTTAATGATTCCAAAAATTATACATTTTTGCTGGTTAAGCGAAAATAAATATCCAAGAGATGTTAAAAAAAATCTTTCTATTTGGAAAAAGCAGCTGCCAGATTATCAATTTATTTTGTGGGATTCTAAAAAATTTGATGTTAATGTAACCGAATGGACCAAACAAGCTTTTGAAGTAAAAAAGTATGCTTTTGCAGCTGATTATATCAGATTTTATGCTGTTTATAATTATGGAGGGATTTATCTAGATACAGATGTAGAAGTATTAAAAAAGTTTGACAACCTCCTTCATCTGCCATATTTCATAGGAAGTCAATTTGATAATCTTATTGAAGCCGCCATTTTCGGGGCTGAGAAAAAATCCGATTGGGTTTTAGATTGTATGAAATATTATGAAAACAGACATTTCATTAAAGAAAATGGGCAAATGGATTTAAAGATATTACCAGAAATTATGCAAACTCAAATTGAGAAAAGAAGAAAACTCATTTTTCTAAATAATTCCATTGAAATCAAAAACATTTCTAGATTTATTGTTAACTCAAATATATTTTATGTTCTTCCTTTCGAATATTTTAGTCCTAAGAATCATCAAACAAGAAAAATATCGCTAACTAGCGAAACATATACAATACATCACTATAATAGTTCTTGGCTCCCACTTTCTTCTAAGATACGTTTGAATCTTATAAGGTTATTTGGTGTTAACCTTACCGAAAAATTCATAAATCTATTAAACTTGAGAAAATGCTACAGCCTACTCAAAAGACGTAAAACTTGAAGTAACGTATTTACTACTTTACTAAGAATATAGATGGCACCTAATCGGTTTATTTTAAAATATTTTTAATAAAAATGGATGGGCTAAATTGTCACCTTATTTTTTTAGGTTTCATAATTTTTCACCAAAATTTCATCATCATACCTTAACATAAGTACGTTAGCTTCCCAATCATCACAAAAGTCAATTTCCTTATTGAATAGATACTCATTTATTATCCATTTAGGAAAATTACCCCCTGCTAAATAAGACAAAGGAAATCCTCCTCCAAATCTTGCATTTATCTCAATCCCTTTTACTTCTTTTGTTTCTTTATGCATAAATAATTGTACAGTAATACAACCTCTTGCTCCCTTTAAATAAGAAAATTTAGACTCTATAATAATTTTTATTTTGTTCTTTTTTGTAACCCCTTTACTCACTTCTCCTCCTCTAACCTCTATTCGTTTTCTTGGGATTACACATTTTAAGTACCCTTGTTTTGAATAATATAAATCACATGTATATTCTTCGTAATCATTATGATCTAAATATTCAAAAAAATATAATGAACTATTTTTTAAAAAATAATTTGAAATTTGATCTTTATCTTTAATAATGTAATTCTCTACACTATTACTTCCATTTATTGGTTTTATAAAAAATGGTATTTTGTAATTGTTTTTAGTAAAGACTTGAGGTGTATTTATACCATTTTCTTCAAAAAGCAACTTAGTTTTTAATTTGTCTTCAGCAATATCAATAAAATCTATGTCAGAAATGACAACTAAAATATTATGCATAGAAAAAAGATGCTTATGCTTTGCTAATAATTTCAGCTCAGGATCCAGCATTGGTATTAATAGCGAAACATCATTATCTACACACTTTTTTAATAAGTCTTCAATATATCTTCTATCATTAATACGAAACGTCTTAAGATAATCATCAGCTATTTGAGCTGCTGAAGATAGTTCGGGTTCAGCATCTGAAACAATCACTTTTGATGATGGGCTTTGCTTTTTTAATTCAACCATAAAGGCCTTTACTAATGATACTCTTCTTCCTCCTGAAGTTATTAAAATATTATTCATAAATTTCTTAAATCAAATAAGCAATTATTTTATTTTTTTATGGGTTACCCATTTAAGAAAAGGGTTTCCAACAATAAACGAAATATAAAACAAGTGCCTAATATTGAATGTTGGTACCAAAATATAATAAATTTTCCTACCATATTCTTTTCCTAAAAAAGAATTTAATGGATAGGCACTTACTTCGGTCATTTTAGTTAATATAGCCTTAAGTTCCTGCAATGTTATTGCAGAACTTAGCATCCTTACCATCATAAAAAAAACAAAAGATTGCTGTCTTGTTTTCAAACGTTTTATACAAGAATTAACAAAAGGAATTGATTTATCCAAATTGTCAATAATATCTTTAAATACAATAGCTGCATTAGCATTATCCCTTATAACCCTTAAAAATTGAACGCTTTCCCTGCTTGTCATAGCTGAATTTGGAACCACCATATGCCTATGAGCATCAATATCAAAATATAAAACCCTATTGGCCTTAAGAAATAATTTTGTAGTAAAAATGGCATCTTCCATCCAGCGTCCTTTTATAAACTGAATTCTTGTTGCTAACAAGAAACTTCTTTTTACAAAATACCACCAAACTTCATTTTTATAAGGCATGTCTGCGATAATCTGAACACCTGTTTTAACACATTCTAAAAAACGTCCTTCTTTTTTATCTAATATATTATTAATGTGCGGATTAGTCGTTGCTATTGATTTAAAAGCAAGTATTTCTAAATCATGCTTCGTTAAAGTATTAAGTAAAACGTTCAAAACATTATCTGCTAAATAATCATCGGCATCTATAAAATAGATATACTCTCCTAAAGCCAATTCTATACCTTTATTTCTAGCAACTCCTACTCCTGAATTCTTTTGGGTATAAAGTTTTACATTTGAATAAGCACCCATGAATTCTTTTACAATAAAACAACTCTTATCTGTAGAACCATCATCAATAATTACAATTTCATACTGATCCACTGAAATATCTTGACATAACAAACTTTCAAGGCATCTCGAAATATATTTTTCTGCATTGTAAACAGGAACAATAATGCTTAACTTCATATTAAAAAAATTTTAATACTTTAGATTTATAAAGAATTCTTAAAGGGTAAAGGAATGTATAAAAAAGGTATTTATGATTAAACAGATAAATTGTTGTTTTATGAAGCTTGTTTTCAATAAAATATGAAATAGGATAAGCACCCAAAGTTTCAAATTCATTTAAAATTCCATCAACCTTTTTAATTGAAATATTTGCCTTTATAATTCTAAAAAACATATAATATATGTTCACATCTCTAAAAAATTTCACTTTATTGAGTATCTCATGCGGTATATTCTTTTTTTTATTTGAAAACTCCGCTAGAAGTTTATTAAAACTATATGTTACATTTATATAATCGTCTATTATTCTTCTTGAATGATTTTGACTATTATTATTCATTATAGAAGAAGGGACTTGTACATATCTATGTACGTCTATTGGGAGATAAATAATTTTTTTTGCATAAAACATAGCTCTAAGCGAAAAAGGACCATCTTCAAACGGATTATCTTCTTCAAAATAAATACTATTTTCATAAATAAAATCTTTTCTGACAAAATACCACCAAACAGTTATGTTAAAATGTTTAGTTTTTGATAAAAAATCAATCCCCTTATAAATCATAATTTCCGTTTCCTTCTCTGAATTTGATTTAAACAAATCTAGTTGCCTTGTTTTAAGAGAATTAAACCCCACAATATCAGCATTATATTCAAATGCTCTATCTAACAATAAACTTAAAGAATTATAGACTATATAATCATCAGCATCTATGTTATATATATATATTCCTTTAGCTAATCTTAATAATTTATTCCTAGTTGCATATAACCCTTTATTACTTTGAGTATATAGATGAATATTATCATTAACATGAATGAATTCTTGCACTATTTTTACTGAATCGTCTACCGAACCATCATCTAATACTAAAATTTCATAATCATCTTTAGGAACATCTTGATTTATCAAACTAGTAATACAATTACCAATATACTTTTCAGCATTATACATAGGAATCAAAATACTCAACTTCATTATAAAAGGTTTTATAAATACTAAAGATATATGGGTGTTATAATATGATTAAATAAATTCGTTAATTAACACAATAACTACCATGAATTAAAACTTTTGTTTTTTATGGATTAACCCTATTTTTGCTCAAAATACAACAACTATGATAACATACGATCAGATTAAAGATCTTAATACCCGCCTAGACAAACTTAGGCACTATCTTTGACATAGATACCAAACTTATAGAAATTCAAAACGAAGAAGAACAGACGTTTGATCCAAATTTCTGGAATGACCCAAAAGCCGCAGAACTTATTATGAAATCACTGCGGGTGAAAAAAAAATGGGTTGAAGACTACAAAACTGCTAAATCAAACATTGAAGAATTAGAACTTCTTTATGAGTTTCATAAAGAAGGTGAATATTCAGCAGAAGAAGTTCAAGACCATTATGATAAAACAGCTTCCTTTCTTGAGGATATTGAATTTAAAAACATGCTTTCTGATGAAGGAGATAGCTTAAGTGCCGTACTTCAAATTACTGCTGGCGCTGGGGGTACCGAAAGTTGTGATTGGGCTAGCATGCTCATGCGTATGTACCTCATGTATGCCGAAAAAAGTGGATTCAAAGTTAAAGAACTGAATTATCAGGAAGGTGATGTTGCTGGTATAAAAACGGTGACTCTAGAAATAGAGGGCGACTTTGCTTTTGGCTGGCTAAAAGGAGAAAATGGGGTACACCGATTAGTGAGAATTTCACCGTTTGATAGTAATGCTAAACGCCATACCAGTTTTGCTTCTGTTTATGTATACCCTCTAGTTGATGATACTATTGAAATTGACATAAATCCTGCCGATATTGAAATCACCACCGCACGTTCTAGTGGCGCCGGAGGGCAAAATGTGAACAAGGTAGAAACCAAAGTGCAGCTAACCCATAAACCTACAGGTATTCAAATATCCTGTTCTGAAACGCGCTCTCAGCATGATAACCGAGCTCGTGCCTTGCAAATGTTGAAATCGCAACTCTATGAAATTGAGTTACAAAAACAACTCTCGCAACGTGAAGATATAGAAGCAAGCAAAATGAAAATTGAGTGGGGAAGCCAAATTCGTAACTATGTTATGCATCCGTACAAATTAGTAAAAGATGTAAGAACAGGTCATGAAACGGGTAATGTAGATGCTATTATGGATGGTAATATTGAACCCTTTTTAAAAGCATACCTCATGATGATGGGACAAAAAGTTGAAGAGGAAGATCAATTATGAAAACAATAAACACAATCATCTTCGATTTGGGTGGTGTTCTCATTGATTGGAATCCGGAATACGTTTTTATAGATGTTTTTAATGGTGACCGAGATAAAATGCATTGGTTTTTAAAACATGTTTGCACACCAGACTGGAATGAAAACCAAGATGCCGGTTATACTTTAGAACAAGCTACAAAAGATAGAATTACCCTTTTTCCTGAATACGAAAATGAAATTGGAGCATTTTATGGTAGGTGGCCAGAAATGCTAGGTGGTGCCATAGAAGGCAGCGTGAGTATTTTAAACAGATTACGGGAGTCTAAACACTATAAAATTATCGCGCTTACAAATTGGAGTGCAGAAACATTTCCTATTGCTCTAAAAAAATTTGATTTCTTACAATGGTTTGAGGGCATTGTTGTTTCGGGAGAAGAAAAGACGAGAAAACCTTTTGATGACATCTATAAACTCACCCTTCAACGGTATAATATTAACCCAGAGCAGGCTCTATTTATTGACGACAATTTAAGAAATATAGAAGCGGCGCAAGCTCTTGGAATTCGCAGTATACATTTCAAGTCACCGGAACAACTTCTTGTCGCACTAAAACATTTTAATATTCATTTACAATGATAACCATATACCATAATAATAGATGCAGTAAATCTCGTAGCGGATTAAAAATACTAGAAGATTCAGGCAAAGATTTCAAAATTTCAAAATATTTAGACGACCCGTTAACCGAAGATGAATTAGTTAAAATTATTGAACTACTTCAAATAAAACCTATGGACTTAGTAAGACAAAATGAGGCCATTTGGAAAAGTGAATTTAAGCATAAAGCACTCACCGATGCTGAGATTATCTCTGCCATGGTAAAGAATCCAAAACTCATAGAAAGACCCATTGTTGTTAATGGTAATAAAGCTGTAATTGGCAGGCCACCTGAAAACATATCAGAAATTATTTAATATGTTTCATTTACATACAGGTTAACAAAATATTAACCTTTCTTCTATAAACCATACTCTACATTTATAGTCTAACCACCAAAACTATTTATGAATAAACGAGCTATCTTGTTAATGAGCTTGTGCTTTTTCACGTTGAAATCTATTTCTCAAAAACCATTATCAAAAGAAGTAGAAATTTCAGGAACAGTTATTGACAAAGAAACAAACGAACCTTTAGAATATGCTACTATTGCTTTTTTCAATAAACAAGACAATAAAATAGTTTCTGGAGGAATAACTGATACTAAAGGAACATTTAAAATTCCTGTAAGCACTGGTGTTTATGATATTACCATTGAATACATCTCGTTTAAAACCATAACTATTCCAAATAAAAAAATTACTATCTCTGAAAATATAGGACGTTTTGCGCTTGAAATAAATACAGAATCGCTTGATGAAGTAGAAATAATTGCAGAACGAACTACGGTTGAAATTAAACTCGATAAGAAAATTTATAACGTTGGAAAAGATTTGACCGTTAGCGGCGGAAATGTTAGTGATGTTTTAGACAATGTGCCATCCGTTTCTGTTGACGCTGATGGTGCTGTATCTTTAAGAGGAAATGACAATGTTCGTATTTTGATTAATGGAAAACCCTCTGGGTTGGTAGGCTTAAATTCTGCTGAAGCACTTCAACAATTGCCTGCTGAAGCCATTGAAAAAGTAGAAGTTATTACATCTCCATCGGCTAGATACGAAGCTGAAGGAACTGCAGGTATTTTGAATATTATTCTGCGAAGGAGTAAATTACAAGGTCTTAATGGTGCCATAACTGCAAACTTAGGACATCCTAAATCTGCTGGTATTTCAGGAAATATCAACTATAGAACTGGTGATTTAAATTTCTTTAACACAACCTCATACAGATACAGAACCACACTGGGTAAATGGTATAACGATGTTAAATATTATGACATCAACACACCCGACTTAAATGAACGAAGAAATTGGACAGACATTAGAAAGGGTATAAATACAGACACAGGTGTAGAGTGGTATATCAATGAATCTTCATCCCTTACGGCAGCTCTGGTATATGCAAACAACCAAAGTGACAATCTATCTAAAAACTACTTATATCAGTTTGACAAGATTAATCAAACATCGAAAACCAATATTAGACTTACTCCTGAAATAGGAGAACGAGAAACCATTCAGTATTCTGTTAACTACACCAAAGATTTTAAAGAGACCAATCATAAACTCTCGTTTGATTTTCAGTTTGAAGATACTACGGATGATGAAAATTCTGTAATAAATTTTGATGGTGTTGACTCTGAAAAAGTAAAAAACCTTGAAGATCAACAACGCATATTGCTTCAAACCGATTACGTATTGCCTGTTGGTAAAATGAGTCAGTTTGAACTGGGGTACAGAGGTGACTTTAATAAAAATATTACAGATTTTAGAGTGGATACGCTTAATGTTGACACCAATATGTTTGAGGTTAATAAAAACTTAACCAATATTTTTAATTTTAAACAATACATTAATGCCGCTTATCTTCAATTTGGTAGTAAAATTGGAAAATTTTCTTTTTTAGCAGGATTAAGATTAGAAAATACTAGAACCACATTAGACCAGCCTAACACAGGTGATTTTAAAAGAAAAAACCTAACAGGCTTGTTTCCTACAATGAATTTAAATTATGAAATAACAGAAGGGCAAAGTTTAATGTTAGGCTACAATAGACGCCTAGGAAGACCACGCGGGTTTATGTTAAACCCATTTCCTTCACGCTCAAGTATAACCAACATTTTTCAAGGGAATCCAGATCTTGACCCCACCTACACAGACCGTTTTGAGGTTGGCTATTTAAACAGCTTTAATAATTTCACCATAAGCTCTGCTATTTATTTCGCCTACTCTACCAACGTTATTACATTTGTGAGTAGAAAAACAGGAGAAACGGTTATTATTGACGGAAAAGAATTTCCTGTTATAGCCAGAGGCCCAGTTAACTTAGCAACAAACAATAGGTATGGTTTTGAGCTAAATGTAAACTATAGTCCTTCGAGAAAATGGCGGGTTAATACAGATTTTAATCTATACAAACTAAAACGAGATGGTGAATTTGAAGGTATTGACTTAAGTGCCAATAATATAAATTGGTCGGCACGATTAACCAATAAATTGACAATCCCATATCGTATAGACTGGCAAACTAACTTAAATTATCGGGGACCAAGTATTGATGCTCAAAACGACAGAAAAGGACGGTTTTCAACAAATATGGCGTTTAGCAAAGACTTATTCAAGGAAAAAGCATCTCTTGCTTTTAATGTTCGCGATATTTTTAATAGTAATATTTCAAGAAACCAAATCAGTACGGCAACTTTTACCTCTCTTCAAGAGATTCAGTTTAGAGGAGGCAGAACCTACAATCTATCGTTCACGTACAGATTCAATCAACAAAAAAAACGTGAACGTTCTAGTGGCGGATTTGAAGGTGGAGATGTAGACATGTAATAAAAAAGGGAAGCTATTTAATTTAGCTTCCCTTTTTTATATCTTTTTTATATTTAAACTCTTAACGCTTAGCTTTCTTTTCTTCTCTAATTTCTTTAATTCTTTCAATTAAAGAACCTCCAATCCAATAAGGAATTACAAAAGTTAATAAAAAAATCATTAACCAAAATCCTATGGTTAATATGGTAAGAAACGCTAAAAAGCCTAAGTACTGATCAAAATCAAACATAATGTTACGTGTCGGTTATAAATCTTCTGCAAATATAATGTAAACACTTTTGTTATACAATATCAATATAACAATTATTAACAAGATTATAAACAGTTATTTAGGTTGCAAACTACTTAATTTTAAATATAAATAATCCGTTTAAAAAAGCAAAAAACTAACATAAATCATATATAAAAAAATGCTAAAAACCGTAACTTAGCTACTTCAAATTAAATGATTAAACGATGAGTTTTAGAATAGAAAAAGACACCATGGGTGAGGTAAAAGTACCCACCGATAAACTTTGGGGCGCACAAACAGAACGCTCTAGAAACAACTTTAAAATTGGTCCTTCAGCCTCTATGCCTTTAGAAATAGTTTATGGTTTTGCTTATTTAAAAAAGGCAGCAGCCCATACTAATTGTGAATTAGGTGTATTATCAGAAGAAAAGCGTAATTTGATTTCTCAAGTTTGTGATGAAATTCTTGATGGTAAGCATGATGACCAATTTCCTTTAGTTATATGGCAAACAGGTTCTGGTACTCAAAGCAATATGAATGTTAATGAAGTAATTGCTAATCGTGCACATCAAATAGCGGGTAAAGCAATAGGTGAAGGGGAAAAAACAATTCAACCAAATGACGATGTGAATAAATCACAGTCTTCAAATGATACATTTCCAACAGGTATGCATATCGCTGCTTACAAGAAAATTGTTGAAACTACCATTCCTGGAGTAAAACAATTACGAAATACTTTAGCCAAAAAATCTGAAGATTTCAAAAATGTTGTAAAGATTGGTCGTACACATTTAATGGATGCAACACCTTTAACTTTAGGACAAGAATTATCAGGTTATGTAGCTCAATTAGATCACGGTTTAAAAGCCTTAACCAATACCTTGTCTCATTTAAGTGAACTGGCCTTAGGAGGAACTGCTGTGGGAACGGGTTTAAACACACCTAAAGGATATAGTGAACTTGTAGCAAAGTATATTGCCCAGTTTACAGAATTACCATTTGTTACAGCTCCTAACAAGTTTGAGGCTTTAGCTGCTCATGATGCACTTGTAGAAACACATGGAGCTTTAAAACAGATTGCTGTGTCATTAAATAAAATAGCAAATGACATTAGAATGATGGCTTCTGGACCAAGATCGGGTATAGGTGAAATAATTATACCTGCCAATGAGCCAGGAAGTTCTATCATGCCCGGAAAAGTAAACCCTACGCAATGTGAAGCTATGACTATGGTTTGTGCACAAGTTATTGGTAATGACGTGGCGGTATCTGTTGGCGGCCTACAAGGTCATTATGAACTTAATGTGTTTAAACCTGTTATGGCTGCTAATGTTTTACAATCTGCTCAATTAATTGGAGATGCTTGTGTAAGTTTTGACGTAAATTGTGCTGTAGGTATTGAGCCTAATCATGAGGTGATTAATAAGCTTTTAAATAATTCTTTAATGCTTGTTACAGCGCTAAACACCAAAATTGGATATTATAAAGCGGCTGAAATAGCTAACACTGCCCACAAAAATGGAACAACCTTAAGAGAAGAGGCTGTTAGACTTGGGTATGTTTCAGAGGAAGATTATGACGCCTGGGTAAAACCAGAAGACATGGTAGGCAGTTTAAAGTAAATACGCCATATACAACATTCCAATATAAAAAAACAGGTAATAAAAAAAATTACCTGTTTTTTTGGTTGGTTAGCTATCAATCCTTCAAACTTATTTGTTGAATCGCTTCAAAGGTATAACTTTGTTTAAACAAAAAAATTAACATTTGTTAACATTTGTGACTTTTGAGCAAATAGAAGGTGCTAATAATTTATTTTTATCTAACTAGAAATACCCTCTTCTTCTTTTAATTTTTTTCTTATTCTACTGAGCTGAACCGGAGTTACACTAAGGTAAGCCGCGATTTGATATTGAGGTACTAAAACTTCCAATTCTGGAATTTCCTTATTGAGCTTTAAATACCTTTGGGTGGCATCCATAGAAATTAAATCTAAATGTCTTGACTCATGTTTTATAAATAAATGTTCCAAAACTCTATTATACAAATTACTTACACAAATGTCTGTTTCACATAATTTCATAAAACTTGAATAATCAATTTCATACACCTTACAGTCTGTTAAGGTTTCATATACTAATTTTGACGGTTCTCTTTTTATTAAAGCGGTGTAGGAGCCAACAAAACTTGGTGCCATAAAAAAGTTTTTGTTATACTCTTTACCTTTCTCATCGCCTAAATATGCTCTTACCACCCCTGTAAGTAACATATATAGTTTTGTTGGTTGTTCTCCCTCTTTAGCCAGCTGAACTCCTGAGTTTACCTTTTTAAAGGTTGATATAGCCGCCAACTTTGAAAACGTGTCTTCTGAAATAAATGAAAATGAATTTAAGAAAGTTAGATTGCGATGCATTGGGGCCTAAAATTTTTATAACGTGTTAAATAGTAAACAAACATAAAAGTAACACCTCATTTTATATTACAATTAATTAATCTTTCATTTACAAATAAAACTTGTTTAAGTGATTTTTTAAAATTTTAACGTTATTAAATATGATTCCTCAATTTCAAAAACTTAAAATTACAGATAAAAAAAGGTTTCAAGCTTAACTTGAAACCTTTTAAGTGCTACGTTTAGTTTTATCTATTTCATAGTAAATTCTGAAGTAGAAACTAAATCCTTCTCGTTAAATACATTAACAATATATCTTCCTTTTTCAAAATCATCTTTCGCAGTTACAAATTCACAAACATTTAAGTTTGCATTTTCATAATTAAATTTACTAATAAGACTATAATTTAAAGTTTTATCTTCAAAAGTAACTTGTTCGTTTAAACCCAAAGTATTGTTTTTAGGGTCAATAACTTGTATATATAGCTCTTGATCACCCGCCTGAACCAAGGTGTTTTTAGCAACAGTGAAGCAAATTCTAATTTTATCAGCACGTCTTGCTCTTTCTGTTGGAATTACTTTTCCTGAAGTTCTTTCAATAACCCCTGAACCTTTTAAATCTACGGTATTCAAAATTGATGCATTTTCAACGACTTCTGCTAAGGCATTGTTCTGTACCAATAAAGAATCAGTAAAGATAGTTCGTTCTTCTAAACGTACTCTAGTACTATCTAAAGACGTTGCCAAATAAGAATTTTCTATTCTTAAAGAATCGTTTTGAGCTAATAAGGCATCCATCTCTTTTTGTAAAGAAGCATACTTTTGTTTATACCTCCATAAACTTTTCACATTAGTTTCTGAAATTTTTAATGAATCTATTAAACCTTGAATACGTTCTCTGGCTTCAATTAAATCTTTGTTAGCAACTTCATTTTCGCTAATGGCATCATCATACTGCTTGGCCATGGCATTTAAATCGTTCATCACCAACTGCTTTTGCTCAGTCAAATCATTCTGGACTTTTTTACTACTATTATATAAATTCATAGTATAAAAACCTGTTGCTAAAAATAAAACTACAGCTATTCCTAATGCTACTTTTAGACCTGTGCTACTTTTGTTGTTTTCCATAATAAAAAGTTTTAATGTTGTTAAGGTTAATTCTTGATCGCCTACTATTTTTGTTCGGTTTTTATAATGCTGCAAATAAATTAATGACTAATTTTAGTTTGTCTAAATATATTTACTTTATGGATAAACTAGTATTATTTAATAGAAAAACTTGTAACAGCCTTTTAAAAAAACGAACTGGTGAATCCAAGTTTGGTCAACATATTCAAACATTAACCAGCATTTCCAATATATACGAGCAACTTGAAAATTTGGATGTTACGTATGTTATTTTGGGTTTACCAGAGGATGTTGGAGTGTTTGCTAATCATGGAAAAACAGGTGCTTCAAAAACTTGGGAGGCATTTATAACCACCTTATTAAATATACAAAGTAACCGTTTTTACAATGCCAATAGAATATTGCTCTTAGGACATTTAGATTTTAGTGAAGAACAGGATCAAATGGCCAAACTTAATCAATCTAGAAAAAAAGATGTTTTAAAGTCTAGAAAAATAGTAGAACAAATAGATAAACAGGTTACGCATATTATATATCAAATAGTCTTAGCTGGAAAAACACCTATTATAATTGGCGGCGGGCACAACAACGCTTATGGCAACATAAAAGGTACTAGTTTAGCTTATGGTAAACCCATAAACGCCATAAATTTTGATGCACATACCGATTTTCGAGCTGAAGAAGGGCGCCATAGTGGTAATGGATTTAGTTATGCTTTGTCCGAAGGATTTCTTAATAAATATTTTGTTTTTGGTTTACATGAAAACTATACATCTGACCAAATTTTAGATACGTTTGAAAACTCTGAAAATTTAGATTATAACACCTACGAAGCCCTTGAAGTTAAAAATGAATTAAAATTTAAGAAAGAATTAAAAAGAGCTTCTGCATTTGTTTCAGAAAATAAATTTGGGCTTGAAATTGATTGTGATGCTATAGAAAACATTCCTAGTAGTGCCTTAACTCCAAGCGGATTTTCGGTTAATAAGGTTAGGTATTTTGTAAATTATTTTGCCAAAAATGAACATGTGGCCTATTTACATATTTGCGAAGGTATTGCTAATAAGAAAAAGTCAAACCATGTAGCTAAACTTATTACCTATTTGGTCACCGATTTCATAAAAGAGAGGTAATATTTATATACTTACTTTTCAAAAAAATGGCATCAGGTTTTTAACAATTACTATTCGTCAAAAACCTGATGAATTTGAGCATATTGAAGCAAAACAATGGTTCTTGTATCTTCAATATCGCCATTGTTCAACATCGTTATAGCATCATCAAAATGTATTTCTAATACTTCAATATCTTCATGCTCTGTATGTAGGCCACCTCCATCACTTACTTTCATATCATCTGTATATTCGCCAATAAAAAAATGCATTTTTTCAGTTAATACACCTGGTGACGAATAAGCTTCATATACCTTTTTTACATCTTTTATTCTATACCCTACCTCTTCCTCGGTTTCTCTAATAATACAAGCTTCGGGATTATCTTTATCGAGCATACCTGCACAAATTTCAACGAGAAAACCGTCCTTATTGTCATTCATATAAGTAGGCATCCTAAACTGCTTAGTGAGAATAACAGTACGCTTCGTTTTATTATAAAGCAAAATACCTGCCCCATCTCCCCTATTATACACTTCACGCATCTGGTTTACCCAAGCTCCATTTTCCATTAAATAATCAAAATGTAACTTTTTCAGAATATAATAATTATCTGAAAGTAACGTACTCTCAATATTTTTAACTCGATCACTCTGCATACAATAAATTATTTCAAGCTAATTTAAAAAAAGGATTCTATTTATACTGTTAGTTCTCCTTAAGCCTTTGAAAAACTTACTGAATATGTTATAGAAAATGAACTATACATATGATTATGAACAGGTTTGTTAAAAACTTAATCGTTTTAATAAATACTAAAATTGACAAAATATAGTATCTTTGAATTAGCTATTAATCCCAAATTTGCATTTATATGCTATATAACTATCTTAATTCTATTGTCTTGGTTCCCTTTGCTATGCAGCAATCACAAATTGTTAATGTCCTTATTATAGTTGCCGTTTTTTTTGGAATTTTATTGATTTTAGGTATCAGAAAGTCGTATAAATTAAATAAAGAAAAACAACGACTGGAAGAAATTGATAAAAAATTAGCTGAAGAAAAAGAAAAGCCTTACCGTGATTTTACCGAAGGCCATATTTATGGTGGAGATAACTAAGTATATTTCAAGATGCGCTATCTTATCTTTTCTTTAATTCGATATTTTTAATACTCACATAGAACTTGTTTCTAAATACAAAATAAAAAAAGCTCACATGTATTGTGAGCTTTTTTTATAACTTATTACGATATCTTATCTAATCAGTTTTTTATACTTAATCCTTTTTGGCATAAGATCACCACCAAGACGCTTTTTCTTATTTTCTTCGTAATCTGAAAAACTACCTTCAAAGAAGTATACTTGCGAATCTCCTTCAAAAGCCAAAATGTGTGTACATATTCTATCTAAAAACCATCTATCATGTGAAATAACTACTGCACACCCTGCAAAACTTTCTAAACCTTCTTCTAAAGCTCTTAGGGTATTAACATCTAAATCATTGGTGGGCTCATCTAAAAGCAAAACATTGCCTTCTTCTTTTAAGGTCATGGCAAGGTGCAATCGGTTTCGCTCCCCACCCGATAATAGTTTTACCTTTTTGTTTTGTTCACTACCAGAAAAATTAAATCGACTCAAATACGCTCTTGAATTCACTTGTTTTCCTCCCATCATAATAAGTTCCTGCTCGTCACTAAAATTCTGCCAAATTGTTTTTTCTGGATCAATATTAGAGTGACTCTGATCTACATAAGCCAATTTCGCTGTATCCCCTACAATAAACTCTCCTTTATCTGGCGTTTCTTCACCCATTATCATTCTGAATATGGTTGTTTTACCTGCGCCGTTAGGACCAATGATACCAACAATTCCTGCCTGTGGTAAATTAAAGTTTAAATTATCATACAACAACTTATCATCATACCCTTTTGCAACACCTTTCGCTTCAATAACATTAGTACCAAGCCTAGGACCATTTGGTATGTATATTTCTAATTTTTCATCCAATTGCTTTTGATCCTGACTTAATAGCTTATCATAGTTCTTTAAACGTGCTTTTTGTTTAGTTTGACGGCCTTTAGCGCCTTGCCTAACCCACTCTAACTCACGTTCTAAAGTTTTCTGGCGTTTTGAAGCAGCCTTACCTTCTTGAGCCATACGTTTCGATTTTTGATCTAGCCAAGAGGAATAATTACCTTTCCAAGGTATACCTTCTCCTCTATCTAACTCTAAAATCCAGCCAGCTACATTATCAAGAAAATACCTATCATGTGTCACAGCAATCACCGTACCTTTGTATTGTGCCAAATGGTGTTCTAACCAATGTACAGACTCCGCATCAAGATGGTTGGTGGGCTCATCTAAAAGCAACACATCTGGTTCTTTTAACAACAATCGGCATAATGCTACCCGTCTTTTTTCACCTCCTGAAAGTACCCCAATCTTTTTATCACCATCTGGAGTGCGAAGCGCATCCATTGCAATTTCAAGTTTCGTATCAAGCTCCCAGGCATTAGCAGCATCAATTTGATCTTGAAGTTCAGCCTGACGGTTCATTAACTTCTCCATTTTGTCTGGATCAGAGTAGACTTCCTCTAAACCAAACATATCGTTAATTTTATTGTATTCATCAAGAATGGCAACGGTTTCGGCGGCGCCTTCTTTTACAACTTCCAATACCGTTTTTTCGTTATCTAATTGCGGTTCTTGCTCTAAATACCCAACAGAATAATCTTGAGAAAACACAACATCACCCTGATAATTTTTGTCAACCCCCGCAATAATTTTTAATAACGTAGATTTTCCAGAACCATTAAGTCCTAAAATTCCAATTTTAGCACCATAAAAAAAACTTAAATAAATGTTTTTTAATACTGGTGTATTTGCACTTTGAAATGTCTTGGTTACTCCAGACATTGAAAAGATAATTTTTTTGTCGTCACTCATACCTATAATTCAAAAAAATTAATTATTAACTCACTAAACGCGTCCTTTAAGCGCATTAAAAACCCAGGCATTTGCAAAAAAACCAATACCTACTGCCGCAAAACCCCAACCTGCCACATCATCATACCTAAATGCTCCAAGTGCTATAAGACTTAAACCCACTATTATCATTATGGTAGTGGCCCAAGCCAAAACCGTATTTTTATTCATTGCCATAATTTTTTGCTATTATATTTTCAGAAAAACAAATATCGTATTTTTAAACAAAAAAGCACCTAAAAAAGGTGCTTTTCGCTATTAATCATTCTGAACACTTAGTTCATAGGAACTTCTATAATAATTAGTTTTGAAGCTTGCTTTGCTTGAATATTTATTGTTTCTGTATCCCAAACACCAATAGCATCTCTGCTTTTCAATACTTCATGTTCTACTTCAACTGCGCCATCTACAACAAAAACGTACAACCCATTCATTTTATCTTTAACAGATATTGAAATAGTGTGATTTTCACTTAAACTCGATCTGTAAATATACGCTTGCTGACTTATTGGTAGGGCATTTTCAATACCTTTATTTTTTGGAGCCACAACCGTTTGTAAACTATTTATTTGAGCTTGTTCATCAAATTTACGTTGCTCATAATTTGGCTTAACACCTAATGCTTCAGGAATAATCCACAGTTGTAAAAAATTCACTTCTTCTGATTCGCTATCATTAAATTCAGAATGTGTTAACCCTGTACCTGCACTCATGACCTGAATTTCACCAACCTCTATAGCGCGTTTATTTCCCATACTATCTTTATGAGATAAAGCGCCTTTTAATGGAATAGAAATAATTTCCATGTTTTGATGTGGATGTGTACCAAACCCCATACTGGGTTGTACTACATCATCATTTAGCACCCGAAGTTTACCAAAATTCATTCGATTTGGGTTTTGATACCCTGCAAAGCTAAACGTGTGAAAGGATTTTAACCATCCGTGATTAGCAAATCCTCTAGAATCTGCTTTATGAATAATTGTTTTCATAACTTTTATGTTTTTAAGCTGGAAGAAACCCCATTTTACCCATTTGGTAATCGCGCATAGCTTCCAAGATTTCTGTTTGTGTATTCATTACATACGGCCCATAAGTGGCTACAGGCTCATTAAGTGGTTCTCCCGATAAGAAAAGAAGTTTACTTCCTTTTATTCCTTTAATAGATATACCATCACCATCTTGATTAAATTCAATGATTTGGTTGTCATCTACTTTGAGTACCGCGTCATTATTTATTTCAACTTCGCCATCAATTAAATACACCAAAGCCTTATGAGTTTTTTGAATATCAAGCTCAAAATACCCACTTTCCTCTATTTGAAGCAAAAAAGCATTGACAGGTGTTTGCGTTTTTATTCTACCAAAGGTACCATTAAGCTCTCCTGCAACAATTTTAATACGTGCTTTTTCATCTGAAGAAGTGACAACTCTAAAATCTTCATGTTTTTCATGTTGATAATTTGCAGGTAACATCTTTTTGGCCGCAGGCAAATTAATCCATAACTGAATCCCCTCAATAAAGCCTCCTTTTTCAACAAACGCTTTGGTTGGTGCTTCTGCATGAATAATACCTCTACCAGCCGTTGTCCACTGTACATCACCCGATTTTACAACACTTTCATTTCCTAAGGAATCTCTGTGTAATTGCTCCCCTTGAATTAAAAAAGTAACAGGTTCAAAGCCGCGATGTGGATGCGGTCCTAAATCGAAAGGATTATTCTTGGGTGAAATTTCATATGGACCATAATGATGTAGTAATATAAAAGGATCGACCATATCAATTGAAGGGCTAGGCAGCGGTTGACGCAATCGTATGGGCCCCATGTTAACAAAATCACTTCGTCCTATTGTTTTAATACTATTCTTTTTCATAACATTTACCACTTTTCTTGAAAAAATGTGGATTTAAATTTTATCTAATTTTATCTAACAAATCACTTAACATCTGAGCTTCTTCGTCTGTTAATTTTTCTAACAAGTCTTCTTTAAACTCTTTGTCTATAGCTTTTAACAGTAGCAAGCCCTTTTCTGTAATTTCTATATGTACTACCCGTCTATCATCAGGGCAAGGCAATCTATTTATCAATGTTTTAGCGCACAACTTATCCATCAATCTGGTAGCATTAGGAGCCCGCTCAAGCATGCGTTCCTTAATAGTTTGTACCTTAATAGGCTTTCCCGCACCACGCAATATTCTTAAAATGTTAAACTGCTGAGGCGAAATTCCATAAGGTTTAAAAAACTCGTTTTGATGACTATTGATCCAATTAGCGGTATAAATAATATTAATTAAAGCCTTTACTTTAGTATTCTTGAAAGTAGAATGTATATCTTTAGAAATATCACCCATAATTATAACGCGTTTTTAAAATGATTTACTTTCTGCTTTAATTCAGCATCTAATGCTTCATTTATAATTTTACCATCTACAAAATTAGAAGCAAATGAGGGCAATGAAAATACCTCTATAATTTTGGCATCATGACGCGGAAATCTATCTTGAGCCATAGCTAAAACGGATACGCCTCCTCTACCTCCTGGTGAAGTAGCCATCAATAACATGGGTTTACCACAAAAGGTTTTACTTTCAATTCTAGACATCCAGTCAAATAAATTTTTAAACACCGCGGAGTACGCTCCATTATGTTCTGCCAATGACACTATTATACCATCTGCACTTTTAATAGCCTCTAAAAACTTATGAGCATTACTTGGGATACCTTTTTCTCTTTCAAGATCAATACCAAAAAGAGGCAATTCAAAATCATTTAAGTCTAAAATATCCACCTGCACATTTTCAATCAAGCTAGAAGCATAGGTCACTAGCACTTTATTGATTGAATGTTTACTATTACTCCCAGAAAAACTTAGTATTCTTTTCATATTCTTTTTTGTTTAAAGATAGTAAAATTATTTAATATATTCCATGGTATATATTTCCTTGGAATTATTTTTATGATTTCATTAACAAATATAGATTCAGAACATTCAAACTTTTGTACTTTAGCCTAAAACTTGAAATTAGATGGATATCAACTTCAATAAAAACGAAGATCATAATAAACTCCTCCTTTCAGAGTTAAAAAGAAGACTAGCCACAGTAAGTATAGGAGGCGGCAAAAAAAGAATAGAAAAACTTCACCAAAAAGGAAAACTAACGGCCAGAGAACGTATTGATTTTTTGTTGGATGATAAATCTGAAACTATTGAAATTGGTGCTTTTGCTGGTGAAGGTATGTATGCCGAACACGGCGGATGCCCCTCCGGAGGTGTGGTGGTAAAGATGGGATACATTAAAGGAAAACAATGTATTGTTGTGGCTAATGACGCTACGGTGAAAGCAGGTGCTTGGTTTCCTATTACAGGTAAAAAGAATCTTCGGGCGCAAGAAATAGCCATTGAAAATAAGCTTCCTATTATTTATTTGGTTGATTCGGCTGGTGTTTATTTACCTCTTCAAGATGAAATTTTCCCCGATAAAGAACATTTTGGTCGTATTTTTAGAAATAATGCGATTATGAGCAGTATGGGTATTACACAAATTGCAGCCGTTATGGGCAGTTGTGTTGCTGGCGGTGCTTACCTCCCTATTATGAGTGATGAAGCTTTAATTGTAGACAAAACAGGAAGTATTTTTCTAGCTGGTAGTTATCTGGTAAAAGCGGCTATTGGAGAACATATTGATAATGAAACTTTAGGTGGTGCTACAACCCATTGCGAAATTTCAGGAGTTACTGATTATAAAGCCAAAGATGATAAAGACGCCTTAGATACCATTAAAAACATTATTGATAAAATTGGCGATTATGACAAGGCTGGTTTTAACAGAATTCCGTCTAAAAAACCTAAAGACAATCCAGAAGACATTTATGGTGTACTTCCAAAGTCAAGAGCCGATCAATATGACATGTACCAAATCATTAGCAGACTGGTTGATGATTCTGATTTTGAGGAGTATAAAGCAGGTTACGGACAAACCATTATTACAGGTTATGCCAGAATAGACGGCTGGGCTGTTGGTATTGTTGCTAACCAGCGTAAATTGGTGAAAACTACAGGATCTAAAACCAAACCTACCGAAATGCAGTTTGGAGGCGTTATTTACAATGATAGTGCGGATAAAGCCACTCGATTTATAGCTAATTGTAACCAAAAGAAAATTCCTTTAGTTTTTTTACAAGATGTAACAGGCTTTATGGTGGGGAGCAAAAGCGAACATAGCGGCATTATAAAAGATGGTGCTAAAATGGTAAATGCAGTAAGTAATTCTGTAGTGCCTAAATTTACTATTATTATTGGAAACAGCTACGGTGCTGGTAATTATGCCATGTGCGGCAAAGCCTATGATCCAAGACTAATTGTGGCATGGCCAAGTGCCGAACTTGCAGTAATGAGTGGTAATTCTGCGGCTAAAGTACTATTACAGATTGAAAAAGCCTCTTTAGAAAAGTCTGGAGAGAAAATAACAGCCGAAAAGGAAGAAGCATTATTTAATAAAATTAAAGATCGTTATGATAATCAGGTATCTCCTTATTATGCTGCTGCAAGATTGTGGACAGATGCCATTATAGATCCTCTAGATACAAGAAAATGGATTAGTATGGGGATTGAAGCGGCTAACCACGCCCCTATTCAAAAACCCTTTAATTTGGGTGTACTTCAAGTTTAACTTTTAAATCTCATTAAAAAATTGTAACTTATTGATTGAAAATCAAACCTTTCAATCATGGGAACTATAAAAACATTAAACAAATGGGCGAATGCACACACGTACATTCCCCTTGATTTAGTACGCATCGCTTTAGGTGTTTTTCTTTTTTTTAAAGGCATCAATTTCATGGCAAATTCTGAAATGCTCATGAAACTTTTTGAACCATTTCAAAATATGGCAGGCGGTATGATTATTATCCACTATGTAGCACCAGCTCATTTTATTGGAGGTATTCTAATTGCTTTTGGACTACTTACCAGATGGGCCATTTTAGCGCAACTACCCGTAATCATTGGTGCTGTTGTTATCAACTTTGCAGGAGAAATGAATACTGGAAACCTTATTATGGCTTTAATTACACTTTTTGTGTGTGCCTTCTTTTTAGCCTATGGTTCTGGGAAACACTCCGCCGATTATTATTTTAAAATGCAGCAATAAAAAAAGCGACCATTGGTCGCTTTTTTGTCCAAAACTAATATCTTATTTTATTTCTGTACTAAAAGGAAATAGTAACTGAACGCCTTTCTTTTTAGATAGCGATTTAATTTCTTTAAGAATCTTATAATTTTCTTCGCCTAGTTCTTCTTTCAATATCGTTTCTTTCGCTTTAACTATTCCAAATTGTTCCAATATTTTATCAAGATTTTTCTCAAAAACAGGAAACTCTTTTATTCTGTAATCTTCAATTTTGGCCGCTCTAGCCGCTTCATTTAAGGCTACATCCAATCCGCCAAGCGCATCTACCAAACCATGATTTACAGCATCAACTCCCGTCCAAACCCGACCCTGAGCGATAGCTTCAACTTGATCTTTAGTAAGCTGTCTACCTGCTGACACCCGATCTATAAACAACTCATAAACATCTAAAACACCTTCTTGGATAAACTGACGCTGTGTTTCATTTAATGGCTCAAACAAACTATAAGTAACCGCATTTTGATTGGTAGTTACCTGTTCTGCATTAATACCCATGTTACGAGCCAGTTGCTCTACATTTGGCAAAACACCAAACACACCAATGCTTCCTGTTATAGTTGTGGATTCTGCAATTATTTTATCGGCGTTACAGGCTATATAATACCCGCCAGATGCTGCCATATTTCCCATAGATACAACCACAGGTTTTACCTTTTTAGTAAGTGCTACTTCACGCCAAATTAACTCACTAGCCAAAGCGCTTCCTCCTGGAGAATTAATTCTCAAAACAACCGCTTTTACCCGATCATCTTCCCTTGCTTTTTTTAATGATTTATTTATAGCACCCTGGCCCACAACACCAACATCACCTTCTCCATAAATGATTTCACCTTCAGCAAAAATTACGGCAATTTTATTTTTAGTGCTATAATTTTTCACATTAGTTGAAGCGTATTCGGCATAATCTTTAATTTTAATATACTTTAGATCATCAGATTTTGTTAGACCTGAAGCAGCTTTCATCACATCAACATATTGATCATGATACACAATTTTATCAATCAATTTTGATTCAAGAGCTAAATGTGGATTTCGAGCCAATAAACTATCTGCTATAATATCTAATCTCTCTACAGAAACATGTCTACTCTCCGAAATCTCTTTCTTGATTTCACTCCATAACGAATTGAGATACACTGAAATTTGTTCACGGTTATTTTCACTCATTTCATTACTTAAAAATGGTTCTACTGCACTTTTATATTTTCCATGCCTTACAACCTCCATTTTTAAACCTGTTTTCTCTTGAAAATCTTTAAAATACAGTCGCTCTGAATACAATCCTTTAAACTCCATTAAACCTGCGGGGCTCATATAAATAGTATCTGCAACAGAACTTAAATAATAATCCTTTTGAGTAAACACATCTGCATAAGCCAACACAAACTTGCCAGATTCTTTAAATTTCAACAAAGCTCTTCTTAACTCTTTAAGTTGTGAAACGCCTGCGTTTACAAAGTTGTTATCTATAGATATGCCTTTTATTTTATCATCAAAAGCGGCATAATTTATGGCGTCAATGATATTAAACAGGCCGTCTTTTCTATGCTCATTTAAAAAGGTATATTCTTTAAATTCAACTTTTCCTGCATAATCTTGAATTGGAAAATCTAAAGTTAAATCTAAAACAGTATTAGGTTTAACTTGAATGGTTTTTTCAGCGCCCGAGCCTAAAACGACTCCAAGAATAATGAGTCCGAAAAAACAAATAACAAAAAACAGAATCAGCCCTGTTAGTGTAGACAAAACACGTTTAAAAAAGTTCATATATTTAATTTCCTATCAGTTGTGTAAAAACCTTAATTGTTACAATTAATTGGCTAATAATTCTAAGGTTTTCTTTCTATGAATTTTGCCAGATGAGGTTTCAACAAATTTTGGTATTGAAATAATTTCTTTAGGTTTTTCATATTTACCAAGCACATCAAAAACAGATTGATCTAGTTTATTTGCATCTCCTTCTAAAATAAGTACTAATTTCTGCCCCAAAGTATCATCTGGTTTAGACGTAATAAAAAATTCTCCTGCTATTTTACTCTGTAATTTCTTTTCAATAGTTTCCGGAACCAATTTGATACCTCCAGAATTAACGAGGTTATCAATACGTCCTAACCATTCAAAAGTTGTATCTGAATGCACTTCAACCAAATCATTTGTCACTATTTTTTTGTTTGCAATATGAGGTGCCTCAATCAACAAACAGCCACGATCATCTTTTGAAACCGTAATATTTGGCAATGTTTTAAAATAACCAACCTTGTCCTCTTCTGTAAAATTATTAAGTTTTTTTACTGCGATATGCGACACAGTCTCTGTCATGCCATATGTTTCATAGATATTAGGCTTTTTATCCTTTATCATTTCAATAATTGGAGCGGAAACTTGTCCTCCTCCAACTATAACCGTTTTTATTTTCTTTAGATATCTAGCAAAGTTTTTTAATTGCATAGGTGTAAAAGCACAAAATGCATAATCTTTTTCATAATCAATTTGCGGAAGACCGGCAGGCCTAATCATATCAAGTTCTAAACCTAAAATGATGGCTCTAACAATCATCATTTTTCCTGCTATGAAATTTGACGGTAAGCAGTGTAAAACTTTATCACCAGGCTTTAAATTGAAAAAATCACCCGTAACTATGGCAGAATTTACCATAGCCTGCTTTTTAATTTTTAACCTTTTTGGCTTTCCAGTAGAACCAGAAGTTTGAACCACAATATGGTCTTTATCATCTAACCAGTCTAATAAAAAATTTCCTAATTCTTGCTGGTAAGGCAATCCTTCTTTTACAAAACTGTAGGCAACCTCCATAAGGTCATCATGGTTATAACTTACATTATCTAACTTAAATTTTAAGTGAACGTTTGTGTAATTGGGCGTCATAGCTTATTTGATTTTAATGATCTATAGTATTGTTTGGACTCACAACCTTTCCTAAGAGTTTCTCTTTCCAGTTGGTCCAATTATATTTTTTTGAAAGCACAAATAACAATATTGGGAATACCACAAAAACAGGTATTAGAATATCCATTAATACCATTTCTGTAGGATCGGACAAATCTTTTAAAATAGAATGTGTTTGAAAAGCCGTCCAGTCTGCCGTAACTAAAAGTGCTGTAAATAAATTATTTGCGGCATGAAAACCAAGGGCTAGTTCAAGTCCGTCATCCATTAAAGTTAGGATACCAAGAAATAGGCCTGTACCAATGTAATATACCATTATAATATACCCAAGTTTACTTACTTCTGGGTTAAAAATATGCATAACACCAAAGCCTATAGATGTGATGATTAATGGCGCCCATTTATTTTGAAAAAGTACACCTAATCCTTGCATTAAGTAACCTCTAAAAAAGTACTCTTCAAAACTAGTTTGCAAAGGAATTAATAAAATACCTATAACACATAGAATTAAAAATGGAACTAGGTTAAAGTTAAGTTCAAAATCATCTGGGGAATAAAAAAAGTAATCAACCAATACAAAACTACTAGAAACCACTCCCCAAAGTATAAATATGAACCAAAAGCGTTTCCAATCTATCTTATTTCTGGCGGTTGTAAGGCTAACAATAGATTGCTTATGTAATAACTTTGTTGTTAATAGCACAGCCACTAAACCTACAACAAATGATAGTAGCATTAAAAACAAAAATAAATTGCTTCCTAGTAATTCTATAATCCCTGATAAATCTGATGGTATTTTATCTAAATCCTTTACCAGATACATTTTTATTGTTACCGCTCCGCCTAACGGAATGGCACCTATAAATTGCCATGCAAAAAAGATAATTACAACACCTACTAAATAACGCCATGAATCATGCAATCCTTTGTATGCTTGAGCTATATACATAGTTATAAATTAAAATTCCAGTTTAAATGTGTGTTATATTTTAAGGTTCCTTTTTCAACATATAAAGGACTATCAAAATTATTAGTAAACAATGCCCCGGTACCTAGACCTTGTGGCAAATCATTAATTTTTGTAAAGGTATATTGAGCAATAGCATTAAGCCCTACATTACTTTCTAAGGCGCTTGTTATCCACCATTCTATATTAAGGTCTTCAGCTTGTTCTATCCACTCATTACTTCCTTTAAAACCTCCAACTAAACTGGGCTTCAATATAATATATTGAGGCTTTATTTCTTGTAAAAGCTGCTGTTTTTCTTCCCTATTGAACACGCCTATCAACTCTTCATCTAGAGCTACAGGTAAGGGCGTTTCTTTACATAATTTTGCCATCTCTTGAATATGGCCCTGTTTTATAGGTTGTTCAATAGAATGTAAATCTAGTTTGGATAGAATTTCTAACTTACTAAGAGCTTCTGATGGTAAAAATGCGCCATTGGCATCAACTCTTAGTTCAATATCCTTGGAAGAAAATTGTTTTCGGATAGATTTAAGTAACTTCACTTCGGTATTAAAATCAATAGCTCCTATTTTCATTTTAATACACGTAAAACCAGAAGCTATTTTCTCTTGAATCTGCTGCCTCATAAAATCTTCATGCCCCATCCAAATTAACCCATTTATAGGAATTGAAGCCTTTCCTTTTACAAAATTTGAGGCGAATAGATTAAACGGATTGTGACTAACCAAAGATTTAAAGGCTATTTCTAAACCAAATTGTATACTTGGATACTGGTTTAGTTCGTGTAATAAAACCTCTTTTCCTAGATTTATATTGGCACAAACCCATTGTAATTTAGCTTCATAATCTGGCCTATCATCAATAGAAAGCCCTTTAAATAGTCCACACTCCCCTATACCTTGATTTGAATTTTCTTCTAAAATTAAAAAATACGTTTCTTTCGTTTTTAAAATTCCACGTGATGTACCACTTGCTTGTTTGAATTTTAAAACGTACTTTTTAAAAAATGCTTTTATCATCTACAATTCAATAAATTCACCAATTTCAAGAAGCATTAAATCTTTATTTTTTTCGAAGAATTTTTGTTTCGCTTCTTTATGATCTATTTCAATATACCCAAATGTATCATAGTGATACCCTAAAACTTTGTCGCAATTAACAAAATCACTAGCTACAATGGCGTCATCAACCCCCATGGTAAAGTTATCTCCAATGGGTAGAATGGCTAAATCTAATTGGGTTTGAAGCGGAATTAATTTCATATCATAAGTTAAAGCCGTATCTCCTGCTATATAAATATTTTTGTGCTCTCCTTCAATAACAAAACCTCCTGGCTGCCCGCCATAACTACCATCAGGAAATGAAGATGTATGAATGGCATTCACATATTTAACGGTGCCAAATTCAAAATCCCATTTTCCACCGTGGTTCATTGGGTGGCCATCAATACCAAGCTTTTCGTAATGCGATACGATTTCAAAATTTGAAATAACAATAGCACCTGTTCTTTTCGCAATAGATTCTACATCTACAATATGATCTTGATGAGCGTGCGTTACTAAGATAAAATCTGCTGCTAATTCATCTATATTTATATGAGACGCTTTGGAGTTTGCTGAAATAAATGGATCTACTAAAATGTTCACATTATTAACTTCAATCCCTAAGCTAGCATGACCATAAAATGTAATTTTCATAGTTAAACTTTTAAGCCATGAAATTACGAAAAAATTCTACAATAAATGCCCAATACCCATCAATACTGCCAATAAAACTGTAGTTAACGCTAGTTTTTTTAATTCAGGATCTAAATCCCTTGGATTCTCATTATATCTAACTTTTTTTAGGTGAATTATGAGCGGTATATAAGTCACTAAATAGATAAAATTAAACACAGAAGTGTAGTATAAAATGCCGAATAAAGCCGAAAAAACAATGGCTAATCCCACTAAGATATAATGATAGTTTTTTGCACCATGCTCCCCTAATTTTACTGCTAGAGTCATTTTATTTGATTTAGCGTCTGGCACACGATCTCTCATATTATTTAAATTCAGTACAGCGGTACTTAACAACCCAATGGACAAGGCTGGTAAAAATACCACATGATCAATAGTTTTAGCAAACAAAACATAACACCCTGCTACACTTACCCCTCCAAAGAAAATAAACACAAAAATATCTCCAAATCCTTTGTAACCATAAGCTCCGCCACCAACGGTATAGCGGATTGCTGCCACAATAGACATAATGCCCAGAATGAAGAAGATTAAAGTCAACCAAAAATACTTAACCCCAAAAGCTTTAAAAATAAGAAAACAGGCTAAAGCAATTGAAATTAGCACATTAATTTTAATAGCATTAAATAACTCTTCGGGAGATATTTTACCTGACTGAATAGCTCTTTCTGGTCCTACTCTATCATTATTATCCGTTCCTTTTACGCCGTCGCCATAATCATTGGCCAAGTTTGATAATATTTGAAAACTTAACGTGGTTAAGATAGCCAAAGTAAAAATAGACCAATTAAAATAACCGTTATATTCAGCTAAACAAGCAGCCAGTATGATTCCCGATATAGATAATGGAAGCGTCCTTAAACGCATGGCAGAAATCCACGTAGAAAATTTCTCCATTATGGAATCCATTTTTTTTCAAAATTAGGCTTACGCTTCTCTAAAAATGCGTTTCTACCTTCTTTTGCTTCTTCTGTCATATAAGCTAATCGTGTTGCTTCTCCTGCAAACACTTGTTGCCCAACCATACCATCATCAGTTAGGTTCATGGCAAATTTTAACATTTTTATTGATGTTGGTGATTTTGCTAATATTTCTTGAGCCCATTGAAAGGCAGTAATCTCTAACTCTTCATGTGGTATAACTGCATTTACCATTCCCATTTCAAACGCTTCTTGCGCCGAATAATTTCTTCCTAAGAAAAATATTTCTCTTGCCTTTTTCTGCCCAACCATTTTTGCTAAATAAGCTGAACCATAACCTCCATCAAAACTCGTTACATCGGCATCTGTTTGTTTAAAAATAGCATATTCCTTACTTGCCAATGTTAAATCACAGACTACATGCAAACTATGCCCGCCTCCTACAGCCCAACCAGGAACCACTGCTATAACAGCCTTTGGCATAAACCTAATTAAGCGTTGCACCTCTAAAATATTTAATCTGTGATAGCCGTCTTCACCTACATAACCTTGATGACCCCGTGCTTTTTGATCTCCACCACTACAAAAGGAATACACACCATCTTTTGTAGAAGGGCCTTCTGCAGACAATAAAACAACTCCTATGTTTACATCCTCATTAGCATCATAAAATGCGTCATATAATTCACTTGTTGTTTTTGGTCGGAATGCATTTCTTACATTAGGACGATTAAAAGCAATTCTTGCAACACCATCACACTTTCTGTAAGTGATGTCTTCATAATCTTTTACGGTAACCCAATTAGGTTCTTTCATGTTTGTAATTTTGCTCAAAAATAAATTTTATTTCTAGAAAATTCATATTTTGATAATTTAAAAATATCATTTGTTTTGTAATATATTCCTTCACTTTCAGCTATAAAACACTCTAATCTTATACTTTAATTACTATAAATTAAATTAACATAAATGAATACTTCTTGTTAAGATGTTAATATTTTGCAAATTAAACAGGCATTGTATACAAAAAACAAGAAATACTCAAAATAAAAAAATAAGTGCTTCTACGTACAAATTTGTAGTACTTTATTTATTATATTTGTACTAAAGCTATTAATTAAAGTATCCCCCAATGCCTATGTTAACGACTATTACTCTAATTATTTTCTTCTTAGTGTGTGTTAACTTTCTTCTTTTAAAGTTTAGCACAAATAAAGTTTTAAAAACTTCTAAGGAAGGTAAAAAACCTGTTATCTTAAAATCTGATGAAAAAATTAAAACGTTACCAACTTTAGCTCCTACTGGAAGTTAAAATTAGGCAACTTATTTAATCACAAAAAGACTTACCATTCTATGGGTGTTATGCCAATATGCTCCAGATAATTATTTGTTGCACTAAAACATTTATTACCAAACCAATACCCTCTGTTAGCGCTTAAAGGCGATGGATGGCCTGAAGTTAATATTTGGTGCTTCTTAGAATCAATAAACTTAGATTTTTTCTTTGCAAATCCTCCCCAAAGCAAAAACACAATATTGTGGTGCTTTTCGTTGATTAATTGAATTACAGCATCTGTGAATTGCTCCCATCCTTTATTTTGATGGCTTCCTGCCTGATGTGCTCTTACCGTTAACGTTGCATTCAAAAGTAATACCCCTTGTTTTGCCCACCTTGACAAATCACCACTTTTAGGATATGGTACACCTCTATCTGTTTCTATTTCTTTAAAAATATTTATCAATGAAGGTGGATGAGCTACATTATCATGCACCGAAAAACATAACCCATTTGCTTGTCCGTAACCATGATAAGGATCTTGCCCTATGATAACCACTTTTACATCATTAAAATGGCAATAGTTAAATGCATTAAAAATTTCATCCCCAGAAGGAAAACAGGTGTGTTTTTGATACTCTTCTTTTACAAAAACAACTAAATCGTCAAAATATTTCTTTTCAAATTCTTCCTTTAAGTATGGCTTCCAGCTTTCATGTATTTTAACATCCATAACTTTTGTTTCTTTAATTAAGAATTTTAACTAATAATTCTTTTAATAAGTCGCCTTGAGACACAGAATTAGCACCTACCCCTTTACTTTTTAAGTCAAAATCCCGTAAGGTAGCCACTACAGTACTTACTTTTTTCATCGGGTAATTACGCGCAGCAGAAACATATTCATTCACAAAGTAAGGGTTAATTTTTAAAGCTGATGCCACATGCCTGGGTGACTTGTCCTGCAAGCCATGAAAATGTAATAACTGTGAAAAAAAATTAAAGAGCAGGGAAACCGTAACCACCATAGGATTATCTTTCGGGTTGTCTCCAAAATAATTCACAATTTTATACGCTTTGATACTATTGCGTTCACCAATTGCTTTTCGTAACTCAAAATTATTATAATCTTTACTAATCCCTATATTTTCTTCAATATGTTCTGGGGATATTTGCGTGTTCTCGGGTAAAATAATCTGTAATTTTTCTAATTCATTATTGATTTTGCTTAAATCGGTTCCTAAAAACTCAACAAGCATTTGTGCTGCCTTAGGTGTTATAGTATATTTTCTTGGAGATAAAACCCGTCGAATCCAATCAGCCACTTGATTTTCATAAAGCTTCTTGCTTTCATACACAACCCCAATTTTATTTATGGCTTTATAAAGCGACTTTCGTTTATCTATTTTTTTATATTTATAGTTCACAACCAATATGGTAGTAGGCTGCGGGTTTTCGGCATATTTTGATAATTTCTCTATAGATCTTGCTAAATCTTGTGCTTCTTTTACCATAACCACTTGGTATTCAGCCATCATAGGAAAACGTTTGGCACTACTAACAATATCTTCAACAGACACATCTCTGCCATACAAAACCATTTGGTTAAAGCCTCTTTCTTCTTCTGAAAGGACAGAATCTTCAATTAAATCAGATATCTTGTCTATATAGTATGGCTCCTCTCCCATTAAGAAATAAATGGGTTTAAAGTTTCTTTTTTTTATTTCAGCAACTAGCTGTTTTACATCGTCCAATTACAATCATCTATTTACAATCAAAGCATCACTTTGATTATTTGTTCTTTTATAAAAGAAATTTAACTTTGAAGATTAAATAAAACCATTGACAGAACTCAATTTTTCAAAGTATTCATTTCGATTCAAAAATAGCGAAAATAAAGTATCCATATTTGATACTATTCGCAAAAAATTTGTGATTTTACAACCCGAAGAATGGGTAAGACAGCATTGTATTAAATTTTTAATTGAGGAAAAAGGATATCCTGAATCCCTCATAAATATTGAAAAAGAGCTAAAAATAAACTCCTTAAAAAAACGTTATGATATTGTTGTTTTTAACACAGATGGCAGTATACATTTGGTTATAGAGTGCAAAGCTCCAACCATTAAAATAAGTCAAGATACTTTTGACCAGATAGCACAATACAACATGGAATTAAACGCGAGCTATTTAATGGTCACCAATGGAATAAATCATTATTATTGTCAAATGGATTTTAAAAACGAACGTTATCAATTCTTAAGAGAAATCCCTGACTATAAAACATGAATATAGCGGTTGTCATATTAAATTGGAATGGTAAAAAACTTCTTGAACAGTTTTTACCTTCAGTAGTCAATTATTCACAAGAAGCTGACATTTATATTGCTGACAATGCCTCTACGGATGATTCTATAGCATATATAAAACAAACTTTTCCTTCTGTAAGCATTATTCAAAATAAAGAAAATGGAGGGTACGCCAAAGGATATAACGATGCCTTAAAACAAATTAATGGAGATATTTTTTGCTTACTTAATAGTGATATTGAAGTAACTAAAAACTGGTTAAAACCCATTTTGTCTCGATTTAAAAATCACAAAGAAACAGACATTATACAACCCAAAATATTAGATTATAAAAACAAACAATACTTTGAATATGCGGGTGCTGCAGGTGGTTTTATAGACCAATATGGCTATCCTTATTGCAGAGGCAGAATTTTTAATACTGTTGAAGCAGATTATGGCCAGTATGATGATAATTCTCAGATTTTTTGGGCTTCTGGAGCATGTTTATTCATCAAAAAGAGGGTTTTTGAGCACTTGAATGGGTTTGATGAATCTTTTTTCGCCCATATGGAAGAAATTGACCTGTGTTGGAGAGCCATAAATAAAGGATATCATATTTGGTATATTCATGATTCTGTGGTTTATCACGTTGGTGGCGCTACACTTAATGATCAAAACCCTAAAAAAACATTTCTGAATTTTAGAAATAGTTTGTTCACACTTACAAAAAATGCACGAGGCCTTCTTTTTAAACTCATATTAATCCGATTGATTTTAGATGGCGTTGCTGGCTTAAAATTTCTTTTTAATCTCAAACCAAAACATACCCTAGCCATTATTAAAGCTCACTTTAGTTTTTATAGTCATTTCCCTAAATTACTCAAGCAGAGACATACCGTAAAAAACAAAAAAAAATATTACAACCGCACATCCATTATTGTAGACTATTTCGTAAATAACAAAAGAAAATACAGCGATTTATAACTCGTTAGTAAAAGTTTTGTTAAAATGTTAAAAACTGCTTATTTTTCTATATTTTTGTGTAACATTTTTGAAAATTAAATCCTTAATTATAATTATGAAGAAAATTTTATTACTTAGCTTATCAGCTATGGTATTCCTAAGTTCATGTGTATCTAAAAAACAATTTACAGATCTTCAAGCAAAACAAAAAGAAACTCAAGATTTGCTTAATTCAGCCACCGTTAAACTAAATTCTTGTTTAGAAGAGAGAGCGTCTGCTACGGCACGAGCTTCAGCTTTAGAAGAACAAGTTGAAGATTTAAGAAAAAGCAATGACAACTTAACTATGCTTTCTGCAAAAGGAGCTAGTAATGTTGAGAAAACTCTTGAAAGTATTAAGGAAAAAGAATTAAAAATTACGCGCTTACAAGATGCTTTAACTCAAAAAGACAGTGTTACCTTAGCTTTAGTTACAAGCTTAAAGCGTGAAGTAGGTATTAATGACCCTGATATTGAAGTAAATGTTGAAAAAGGTGTAGTATTTATATCTATTGCTGACAAATTATTATTCAAAACAGGAAGTTACAATGTATCTGCTAGAGCAAAAGAAGTTTTGGGGAAAGTTGCTAAAGTAGTAAACAGTAAGCCGGACTTTGAATGTATGGTAGAAAGTCACACTGATAATGTACCTTACAGAAAAGAGCCTTTATTAGACAACTGGGATTTAAGTGTAAAACGTGCTACTTCTGTAGTAAGAGTTTTAGAAGACCTAGGTGTTAACCCTAAGCAACTTATTGCTGCCGGTCGTGCTGAATACCAACCGTTAGTTGATAATGACACTGCTGAAAACAGAGCAAAAAACAGAAGAACAAGAATTGTTGTGCTTCCTAAGATTGATCAATTCTATGACATGATTGAAAAAGAAATGAAAAATCTTGCAGAAGGAGGGAACTAAAAACAACTTCTTAACAAATAATAAAAAAGCTCAATTTTAAAAAATTGAGCTTTTTTATTATATCTGATTTTAACTTTTTAGTTTTAAAAAATATCTAAACTTCCTTTACCCTCTCTAACTACTAAAGGATCGGAGTCTGACAAATCTATCACTGTAGAAGGTTCATTGCCACCATAACCCCCATCTATTACCAAATCAACTAGGTTGTCCCATTTTTCTAATATTAACTCAGGATCGGTAGTGTATTCTAAAACCTCATCATCATCTCGTATTGATGTTGATATAATAGGATTCCCAAGAGTTTTAACAATATCTAAAGCTATATTATTATTAGGTACTCTTATCCCAACAGTTTTTCTTCTCTTAAACGGGTTTGGCAATGATTTTGAACCCGGTAAAATAAAAGTGTATGGCCCAGGTAACGCTCGTTTCAAAATTTTAAATACAGTATTATCAATCTGTTTCACGTAGTCGCTCAGATTACTTAAATCATGGCAAACAAATGAAAAATTCGCCTTTTCTAGCTTAACACCTTTTATTCTCGCCACACGATCTAGCGCTTTAATATTAGTGATATCACAACCTAAACCATAAACCGTATCTGTAGGATATATAATTAAGCCACCTCGCTTCAGTACTTTAACAGCCTTATCAATTTCCCTTTGATTTGGATTTTCTTCATAAATTCTAATAAACTCAGCCATACTACCTGTATTATCAATAATTGTACAAAATAACTATTATTTTTGGTATGATAGATAACTCGTAGTAATTATTCACATATCATATCGAACTCACAATATTTATGTTTTTAGAAAAAATTGAATATTTTATCATTAGCCCCCCTGTTAACTAGCCTATCACCTCTAGCTTTGCAAACCGTAGCAACAATTTTTTTACTCCGCCGTGTTGGAATTTAATTTCTGCCTTAACATCACCTCCGTCACCTTCTATTTTTAGCACTTCACCCGTACCAAAACGGATATGTTTTACCACATTACCTACCGCAAGTTTGTTATCAAATAAATTAGTAGTTCCTCCAGATTTTGTTACCGGTTTTAAGTTCTTTTGCGTAGGTGCTTGGTATTTCTCTGGTTCTTTTTTTACTGTCTTTGTTTTTTTAAATGTGGGATGCTTTGCAGGTTTATATCTTATCTTATTAGGTTCTACATCACCAAAAATATCGGCTGAAAGCATCGGGTTTATTCTTCTTTCTTCAACTGGCGTTAATACTTCTAAATATTGCTCGTCAATTTCTTCTATAAATCGGCTGGGATCAGAATCTACCAATTTACCCCAGCGGTATCGTGACAACGCATAGGTTAAATAGGCCTGTTTCTCTGCTCTGGTTAACGCCACATAAAATAGGCGACGCTCTTCTTCAAGTTCACTGCGAGTATTCATACTCATAGCACTGGGAAACAAATCTTCCTCTAAACCAACAATAAACACATGAGGAAACTCTAACCCCTTTGCCAAATGGATGGTCATAAGTGACACCTGATCCTCATCACCCTTCTCATTATCTAAATCTGTAGCTAGGGCTACATCCTCTAAAAACTCTGCTAAAGAACCCGTAGCATCAGCTATTTCTTTTTGCCCCTCAACAAAATCTTTCATACCATTCAAGAGTTCCTCTATATTCTCCATTCTGGTAACCCCTTCAGGTGTAGCATCTTTTCCAAATTCTCTTATAAGACCGCTACTTTTGGTAACATGTTCTGCCAACTCAAAAACATCGGCAGACTGATTCATAACTTGAAAACTCTCTATCAGTGTTACAAAATTTTGAAGCTTAGTTTTTGTTCCAGCATTCATTCTTATATCGGTCTTATCAATATTTTTGATAACCTCAAAAATGCTTCGCTTATAGCCATTAGCCGCCACAATAAGTTTATCCATAGTGGTTTGACCAATACCTCTTGGCGGGAAGTTTATAACACGTTTTAAAGCTTCCTCATCAGCGGGATTTATAATCAGCCTTAGATAAGACAACACATCTTTTATTTCTTTACGTTGATAAAAAGACAACCCGCCGTAAATACGGTAAGGGATATCTCTTTTACGCAAAGCATCTTCAATAGAACGCGATTGTGCATTAGTTCTATATAAAATAGCAAAATCACTATTATTTAGCTGCTGATTCATTTTGGTTTCAAAAATAGTACTCGCTACATAACGCCCCTCATCACCATCGGTAAGCGATCTATGAACCATTACCTTACCTCCTTCATCATTGGCCGTCCAAACTATTTTATCAAGCTTGGTTTGGTTTTTATCAATGATAGAGTTTGCTGCATTCACAATATTCTTTGTAGAACGGTAATTTTGCTCTAACCTGAATACTTTTACATCATCATAATCTTTTTGAAAATTAAGTATATTGTTAATGTTTGCACCACGAAAGGCATAAATACTTTGTGCATCATCACCTACCACACAAATGTTTTGAAACTTATCTGAAAGCGCTCTAACAATTAAATACTGTGAGTGGTTTGTATCTTGGTACTCATCAACCAAAATATATTTAAAACGATTTTGATATTTTGCCAATACCTCAGGAAAACGCGTTAGCAACTCATTGGTTTTGAGCAATAAGTCATCAAAATCCATAGCTCCAGCCTTAAAACATCTATCTACATACTCTTTGTAAATATCACCCATTCTAGGCCGTCTAGCCATAGCATCAGCTTCTTTTAATTCCGGGTTTTGAAAATAAGCCCTGACAGTAATTAAGCTATTCTTATAAGAAGATATTCTAGAGCGTACTTGCTTTGCTTTATAAATGTCTTTATCAAGCTGCATTTCTCTTATAATAGAGCCTATTAATTTATCTGAATCTTGAGCATCATAAATAGTGAAATTACTTGGATACCCCAACTTATCAGATTCAATTCTTAATATTTTAGCGAAAATAGAGTGAAACGTACCCATCCATAAATTTTTAGCCTCACTAGCCCCCACAATAGAAGCAATACGTTCTTTCATTTCCCGTGCTGCTTTATTGGTAAAGGTTAACGACAAAATATTGAAGGGATCAATACCCTTACTCATCATATACGCAATACGATAAGTAAGCACTCTTGTTTTTCCTGAACCTGCTCCTGCTATTACAATCATAGGGCCATCTATTTGAATGGTAGGCTCTAATTGTGCATCATTTAATTGGCTTAAATACTTTTCCAAATCATCATCAATTTTAAGAGGTGAAAATAACCAATGTTATACTTTTACTAAATTGAATTTGCTAATAATTATGAACAAATTAGTTTTTCAAGTGAAGAAGCCCTGATTTTATATTTAACCAAATGTAATTAAACACAGATTTTGTTTTATCGCGCTGAATACCGTCTCTTACTGCTTCAGAATATTTATCTAATCCGCCCTCACTATCTTTTTTCATAAAAATATTAGCCAACGGTGTCAATAATTTATTGGTTTTCCGATTTTTCTTTTGAAACACCACCGCTTTAAGCTGATCAAAATTTGACTTTAAATCAATAGAAGATCTGTTTTTATCAGCATCTATAGTAAAATATGTTTCTTTCATTACTCCCGATAATTGAATCTTTAAGTTTGGCATTAAAAATTCATTAACCCTATTTACATGTAGTAGACCTAATTGTCCTTTTAAAAGAAAAGCATCTTGGTCATCAGTCACATCAAACCCCCAATTAACATGTAATGAAGCTTCTCCCATAAATTTAGTATCAATATCTATAACTGTTAGTTGTTCTCCTTCCGAGTAAGTATTACTGAAATTTTTAATATTAGCATTAAATGCGGCAAATGAAATGCTACCAGGTATTTTTTCCTCATTAACACGTTCTTCATAAACTACTTCCCCATTGAAAATATTAATAGTATCTAAGGTTAAGTAAAAATCTAAATCTCGTAACATTTTACTATATAAAGACTTCTCTCTATAACTATCTCTAACCGTTTTATCTCGGTAACTAACATAACTGGGGTTAAATACATTAGTTTCTCCACTACTAAAACTGAAAACAGAATCATTTTTAAATGCGATATCTAATTGCTTAATAACAATGGAGTCTATTCCTAAAGTGGTATGATCGCGTTCTTCCCTTATAATTTGTGATAATTGTTTTTTTGAATATTTTGTTTTGAACGCAACTTCTTTTAAAATAGCCGAATGACTATTGGTATACAAGTCTTCCGCTTGAAAATTTTCATAATCACCTACATTCATAAAAATATGTTTTGCAGAAAACTTATAATCATCAAAAGAAATGGGCGTGTTATACCTTTTATAAACCTGATTACGCACATTATTTAACTGTAAATCAAATTGTTTCAAAGACATCATCAGTGAATCTGACGCTTTATCAAACATGGTGAAAGTCCCTTCTTTAAATGAAACGGTCTTAACACTAATACTTTGCACTATACCTACACTATCCTGTTTGAAGTAGGCTTCCTTTTCTACTACCTTGTTGTGATAGTAAATAATTTCTGGCTTTTTTAATTCAATATGATCCATGTCGATATCTTTATCAAAAAGAAGTTTTCTGAAATTTACATCATCAAGACGTATACTTTTCAAATTCACTTGAAGATTTGTATCGTTCGTTACTTGCCCCAGTACAGTAATTGTTACATCATTAAGTTCTACATGGTTTGAAAAAATATCAGCATCAAGGTCTTCAAACTGAATTTCAATATGATTTGGTAAAACTAAAAGTTGCTCTGTTATTTTTTTTTCAAGGAAATAATTAGCAATCGGAATTGACGATACCCCAATAACAAGTAACACCCCTATTACTAATAATAACCGCTTTACCCATAATCTCATAAGATAAATATAGCCAATCACTTTTATTGTACCAAGGTTTTTAAATACCTTTAAGCTAACTTTTACTTTTTAAATCATTTACATGGAAACGATTTTAGATTTTTTATCAAGCTTACCGTGGTGGGGATGGATTCTTATTATGCTAGCCCTTGTTGCTATTCGAGATATTTTTTTCCAGAAAGCACATACCATAAGCCACAACTATCCAATTGTTGGCCACCTCAGATATTGGTTAGAAAGTATAGGCCCCGAAATGCGTCAATACTTTGTAGCTAACAATAGAGAAGAATTACCTTTTAATCGTATTGAACGCAGCTGGATTTATGCCTCTGCTAAAAAAGAAAATAATTACGAAGGCTTTGGAACCGACAGAAATATTTTTGAGCATCAGCATATTTTTATTAATAATGCGATGATGCCTTTTAAATTACCCCAAAATCACCCTAATCAAATAGATCACTCTTTTTTACCTTGTGCTAAAGTTATTGGCGCATTTCATAAGAGAAAAAAGCCTTATAGACCCGCTTCGGTTATCAATGTATCTGCTATGAGCTTTGGGTCGCTTTCCGCAAAAGCAATTGAATCCTTAAATAAAGGGGTTAAAATAGCTGGTGCTTATCACAATACAGGAGAAGGAGGCTTATCACCATACCATTGTAATGGAGGTGATATTATTTTTCATTTTGGAACAGGATATTTTGGGGTACGTGATGAAAATGGACTTTTTTCTATGAAGAAATTAGTAAAACTAGTTAAAGCCAATCCAGTTATCCGGGCTATTGAAATTAAGCTATCTCAAGGTGCAAAGCCGGGTAAGGGAGGTGTTTTACCAGGTGCAAAAATAACAAAGGAAATTGCCATCATAAGAGGCGTTGACGTAGGTAAAGATGTTTTATCACCTCCCAATCATTCAGCCTTTTCAACCGTATCTGAAATGGTTTATTTTATTGAACAAATAGCTGAAGCAACGGGTCTTCCCGTGGGTATAAAAGCCGCTATTGGCAAATTAGAACAATGGGATGAATTAGCTGATATTATGCTCAAAACAGGCAAGGGACCCGATTTTATTACCGTTGATGGCGGTGAAGGCGGTACTGGTGCCGCTCCTCCTAGTTTTGCCGATCATGTGTCACTACCTTGGGTTTATGGGTTTAGTGACCTTTACAAACTGTTCAAACAAAAAAAACTTACCGAGCGTATTTGTTTTATTGGTAGCGGAAAACTGGGTTTTCCTGCCAAAGCTGCTATGGCCTTTGCTATGGGAGCCGATTGTATTAATGTAGCACGAGAAGCTATGATGAGCATAGGCTGTATTCAGGCTCAAGTTTGTCATACAAACAGATGTCCTACAGGGGTTGCAACACAAAGTAAATGGTTGCAAAATGGTATTGACCCTACCTTAAAATCTGAACGACTAGCGCAATACTTTAAAACGTTTAGAAAAGAATTGATTGAGATAACACATGCTGCGGGGTATGAACACCCGTGCCAATTCACCATGCTGGACATTGAAATGAATGTTGATGATCATAACTTATCCAAAGAGTTGAACAAAACATACATGTATACCAAAACTCCTGTTCCTTTTAATGGCATGCAAAGTTTAAAAGATTGTTTATATTTGGGTTATCATCCAAATTAACCAAAACTATTTAACCCATTGTCTATGGAAATCTCCAAAATATTTGATCTTTTTTTATATGGCGTTCCTTCAATAATCACAGGTGTAATTGCTTTCTATTTTTTTAAAGAACATACTAAAAATGAAGATGGTCGCAGACGTTTTCTTTTGAAAAAAGATTTACAGGTGAATGCTATGCCCCTGCGCCTTCAAGCTTATGAGCGGATGGCACTTTTTTTAGAGCGCATTTCACCATCCAAATTGCTTATACGGGTTTCACCTAATTCCTCCAATAAAAATGACTACGAGTCCTTACTCATTAAAAGTATAGAACAAGAATATGAGCATAATTTATCACAACAAATTTACATTAGTGATAAATGCTGGAATATTATAACTACAGCAAAAAACGCCACTATTCAATTGATAATAAAAGCTAGTATGCTTGAAAAAACAGACACAGCTGACACTTTAAGAGAGGTATTATTAAGAGAAATGACGGAACGCCATTCTCCCAGCGATGCAGCTTTATCATTTATAAAACAAGAAGTTTCTGAAATTTGGTAATTAATCTAAACGCAGTTCGTTTGATTCGGCTTCCTCACATTTTTTCTTGGCATAGTCATAGCCTTGTTGCCACCAAGAAGTCATCAGCTTTTTATTAAAAATCAAAGAGTTTTCTGTGAGCTTTGAGGGTGTGTAATATAAATTCAATTTAACACCTCTGTTTTTAGCGGCCAGTTTTCCAATAATGATATCGCTCCGTTCCACCTGATCTAATAAATGTCCGAACAAATTAATCATTAAAGAATACGGGTTTTTACCAAGCACCTTATTGTATTCCATGTTTTCAGACTCCAAAATAACAGCATCTACTTCAGTTGCACCTCTTAAAATAGCCTCTCGTATGGGTACCACACACCCTAGTCCTCCATCAGCATACTCATAGCCATTTCTTTTTACTAATGACATAAAGGGAATGTAATTACAAGAAATCCAAATCCAATCACAAAACTCCTCGTAGCTAAAATCCTTTATAGACTTATATTCTACATTGTTTCTGGATAAGTTAGATACGGTAACCACCACATCATGCTTGGTTTCTTTGATTAACTGATATTCTTCAAACGTAAAGGCTTTTCTAATATTTCTTCTTAAAGCTTTACTTTCTCCAAACGTACGTTTCATTTTTATGAATTGCCAAAGGGAATTTATGAAATCTATGGATACGTATTCACGATCTCCTTTTTTACGAACCACAAAAGGATTTACACTAAATATTTTACTTTGATTTACGTTGGTAAAAACTTGATGAATCTTTTCTAGTTTCCCTGCTGCCAAATGCGGAATTAGCAGACTTCCTGTTGATGTTCCTAAAAACATATCGTAATTTCTGTGCTCTTCTTCAATTAAATACTGCGCTACGCCCCCGGCATACGCACCTTTACTTCCTCCTCCTGAAATTACTAAAGCTTTCAAATAAAAATATTAATACATCTAATATAAGAAGTCTGGTTTCAAAATAAAAATAAATGCATGTATGAACTTCTTATAACCTCTTTAATTTGCAGAAATCCAGCCAATACAGAACGTAAAAATAATCGCTACTCTTTTGTCTCTAACAATTGTTTTGCAAACTTTTTAAATTGCCAGTTATGATGGTTAGTGGCTTGTTTTAAATTTGCTTTACAGAGACTATGACATGCTTGAATTTGGCTTAAGTACTGAAAGGCATTCATACGTATATCAAATCCGTACTTTGCACCAGTATAATCCGTTAATTCATCAAAATACACTTTCTTTTTATCTGTATGATAATCTTCCGTAATTAAAGCTAAAGTTAACCACAGCATTCTAATATTTTTATCATGAAACCCCTCAATATCTTTAGTTTGATTCAAATATTTAATCCTGTCATAAGGAAAATTGCGCCACAAATTAAATAAAGCTGTTTCAATGGTGATATATGACGCATCATAGAGTAAAGTTTCATAATCAGCCTTTACTTCTATGGGAATCTTAATTACAGATTGGGTCAACGCTTGACGCACCATAATATTGTCACTTTTAAATAATCGCTTAGAAACATTTTCATTGAGTCTTTTTATAACTGCCGATTTTAAATAGGAATTTGTAGTTGTTTCTATAAATTCCATACATGATTCAATATCAGTTTCAAAATTCAATTTAAAAAATGACTGAAAATCTTCAGATTTTGATGCAATATAGTTTTCCATATCATCATAAAACAACTGTTTTGACAGCAACCACTTTGCTACAAAGCCACTTAAATCTTCTCCACTCACTTTCTCTACTTCGCTAATAAAGTTATCAGATTCTACATTTTTATATTGATAGATTTCTAAGTAGTTTTTTACAGCTGCTTTAAAGGCTACATCTCCTACCTGTTCACGCAATATATGCAAGGCCCAAGCTCCTTTTTTATAAAATGTAGCACTACTTGATTTTGGATTCAATAAAGAAGTACTTAAACCCGCTTTATCTTGCGTCAACAGTTCTTGTACATATTCATATAACCTCCAATAGTAGTAAGCTTCACCAAAAATCTCCTTTTCAACTAATAAGGCATAGTAGGTTGCAAATCCTTCCTGTAGCCAATGATGTGTGCCTGAAGTTTCGGTCACTAAATCGCCAAACCATTGATGCGCTAATTCATGGGCATTGATGTTAACAAAATTCTTATCATTAAAAGCAATAGAATCTATTACAAATGCATCTGAATAAATATTAAGACTTGTATTTTCCATTCCTGCATAAAGAAAATCTTTTACGGGAACCATTTTATAATTCTGCCAAGGATATGATACCCCTATTTCATTTTCTAAAACATTAAACACCTCTTCGGTATAACGGTACGTGGGTTCAAATTTTAAGGAATCTTTAGGGTAGTAATACATTTCTAGAGGTACGTTGCTTTTTGAATATGCCAACCGTCTTTTATACTTCCCAACAACTAAAGCTACGAGGTAACTAGACATAGGCTGCTCCATGTTATATCGCCAAGTTACCATTGAATTGCTTTCCTTTTTCTCAACCAACTTGCCATTACTTATAACCTCATAATCTTTATTAAATGTTATAGATATATCAAACTCCATTTTCTCATTCAGATCATCTATAGAAGGTAACCAATGGCTTGTGTATTTACCTTGCCCTTGAGTCCAGATTTGTTTGTTTCCGTCATCATATGCCCAATCAATAAAATACATCGCCTTTTGAGCCTTGGTTTTCCAAGTAACTTTAAGTACATGTGTTGCGTTGGCTTTAAATCTGTTTTTTATAATTAGCCTAGAGTTATCATAAGAATGCGATATGATATGATTATCCAGCTTTACCGAAAGCTCTTGAAAATTTTTAGCATCTAAATAAACAGAATCTATATCCTTGAGTATTTCAATCTTATAATCAACCGTTCCTAAAACTTCTTTATCTAAGGTATTACCAAAAGTAATTTCTGCTTTTGCCCTTTTAAAATCGATAAACTCTACTTGTTGACAAAAAAAAGTTAATGGTATGAAAACCAAAATCAGTGAAAGCGTACATTTCATATTTTAAAACTTGCAAAGATTAATCCAAAGTACTAAAAATCTCATGCTTTATTTGTGAATGATGAGAATAAAAAAACTCGCCTTAAAAATTAAAGCGAGTTTTTTTAAAACATTTCTTAAGCCTTAAAAACTATGAAACTCTATTAAATTTGCTTCATAGTATTGTTCTCCTAACTTACTTAACAACCCATTAATGATGTTTGAATCTCCATTCACAGCTATAGCAGAATACCCCACATCATTACGTTTGCCTAACCTTAAATCAATAATATTAATGTTTCTGGAGGCTAAAGCCGATAACAATATTAATAATACGCCTGGGGCATTATGATGCTTTGTTAAAATGACTTTTTGGCCAAGCGCTAAATTAAGACGCACACCATCCATTTCTAATAAATAGACGCCTTCATTATAATAATTTGGCAATACAGCATTTTCTTGATACGTTAGTTCTTTGAATAAACCAACATCAGTTCCCTTTATAAAATCAATGGCACTTTTTACATTACCATTATCAGCATCAATTGATAAGAATGCAGTTGCTGTACCATCTTTATTTGATTTTAAGCGTGCGGTTTCTACATTAATACCTTCTGAAGCTAAAGTGTTAAATAACGAGGAGATTACTCCTGGTTTGTCTAAGTGTTCAGAAAACAAACCATTTACAATATTTTTTGAGTCTTTTGGCATTTCACTAGTCACTGTAATAGACTTCCCCCACTTTCTTATTCGAATGGCATTATAATCACCCATACCTGTTGAGTTTTTATACAAATCAACAAACTCTAAAAACGAACCGCCAAATGAAAAATCTGGAATAATACGTCTTTCAGACTCTTTTAAACGCTGATTTAACAACTCAATACCTTTATTGAGTACGGTGTATTTCACTTTAAGTTCATGATCATCATAAATAGTGCGGTTTTCAGGAATCAGTTTAGAATAACTCACGTAGCTTTCATAACCAGCCTCTTGAATATACTCTAAACTTTCTTTATAATTCAATCCGTAATACTTCACATGATGTGTATCTGTACCCACACAAACAGGAATTTGAAGTGCATTAGCACGTCTTAAAATGTTTTGCGTAGGATACACCCCAACACCTTTGAATTTTCCAGCCATATTCACATCAAGAGATAAATTACGATCTGCAATCAACTCTAAAAGTGTTCTGAATTTATTAGCCAAAGGATGTGAACTTGTTTCAAAATTTATCAATGCCTCAGGCATATCAACGTTTAGTTTAGGCAAATCAATATGGCCAATAATTTGAATCATATCTCCAAAACTCTCAATCATTTGAATCATTTCATTGAAATAACCATCCCAGTAGGCCTCTAAACTCCCACGAAGTTTTAGTAATTCTTCCGCTTCCTCCTTTGAACCATCATAAGGCAAGCCTTCAGGCGCAAAATGCACGGAACCAATCACATAATCGGCATCCTCCGCTTGAAAGATTTTTGATCTACTCCATTGCAAGCCTAAACCTGGGCCCATCCATTCTAACTCAACACCGTATTTTATATTAATTTGTCCTTCGTATTTTTTTCGAAGATTAGAAATTCGCTTCGGATAATTAAGATATGATTTATTTCCTCTAATAAATTTTACGTTAGTTTCTCTTTCAGCGATATAACGAAAATTAGTTAAGCGAGGTGAATGAATAATAAACGTAATACTCGGGTTTCCTGCCTCAATAGCCTTATCAATAATATCTTCCAGCCTATCAATACCATGTTTTACATGATCTTGCTCTGTTCCCGCATGAATACCATGCGTTTCCCAAATAAATTCGTTGAGTTTTCTCATCAATCAATATGCTTTAGTTACTTTTAAAGACATCAAATTTAACTATTGAAAAAGAATAATTAACTATAACCTAATGCTTTTAATTATATTTTAAGAAGAAAACTTTTTTACCGATAATATTTTTTTAAAATAAGCCAGTTATTATGAATTCAATAAGTGTTTAAATTTATGTAGGTTTTGTTTAAATTCGCTTCATGTCTGTTAACCTACAAACTCCTATAGATTATTTAAAAGGTGTTGGTCCTAGTAGAGCTGATTTACTTAGGAAAGAATTAGGTATTCATACCTACCAAGATTTAATCAATTTATTCCCAAATAGGTATCTAGACCGAACACACTATTACAAAATCAATCAATTACAGCGTAATAATGCCGACGTTCAGGTAATTGGAAAAATCACCCATTTTAAAGAGGTAGCTCAAAAGCGAGGCAAACGTTTGGTGGCAACATTTCAAGATGATACGGGTACTATGGAACTTGTTTGGTTTAGGGGACAAAAGTGGATAAAAGACAAATTAAAATGTAACAAACCTTATGTGGTATTTGGTAAGACCAATTGGTTTGGTGGAAAATTCAACATGCCGCATCCTGAGGTTGAAGCTTTAGAGGAACATGAAAACAATCTGCGTTCGGCCATGCAGCCTGTGTATCCTTCTACTGAAAAACTTACCAATAGTGGCATCACCAATAGAGCCTTAAGTAAAATTATGCAACAGCTGTTTATTGAAACAGGGGGCAAATTTTCAGAAACCTTGCCCGATAGTCTTCGGGCCGAATTACAATTAATAAATAAACAATCTGCACTGTTTAATGTACATTTTCCCAAAAACCAAGAACTGCTGGCTAGAGCACAATTCCGATTGAAATTTGAGGAGTTATTTTATATTCAATTACAACTTATCATTAAGAATTTGATTCATAAATCAAAAATAAAAGGGTTCCCATTTAACCATGTTGGAGATTATTTTAATTCCTTTTTTAAGAACCATTTACCTTTCAATTTAACGTATGCCCAGAAACGTGTTTTAAAAGAAATTAGAGCTGATTTAGGGAGTCATGCTCAAATGAATAGATTATTACAAGGTGATGTAGGTTCAGGCAAAACAATTGTGGGGTTCATGTCAATGCTCATGGCACTTGACAACGGTTTTCAAGCCTGTTTAATGGCTCCGACTGAAATTTTGTCAGTTCAACACTATAGCGGATTACTTCAATGGTGTAAAAAACTGAATATCAATATAAAAATACTCACAGGTTCAACTAAAACTTCAGAAAGAAAAAAAATCCACGAAACTTTAGAAAATGGTCAGCTTCAAATAGTAATTGGAACGCATGCACTACTTGAAGACAAGGTCAAATTTAAAAATTTGGGGTTAGCTATTATTGACGAACAACATAGATTTGGAGTAGCACAAAGAAGTAAATTATGGCACAAGAACACCTCTCCTCCTCACATTTTAGTCATGACAGCAACTCCTATACCCAGAACCTTAGCTATGTCGGTTTATGGCGATTTAGATATATCAGTTATTGATGAGCTTCCACCTGGCAGAAAACCTATTAAAACAGTGCATCGTTATGATAACAACAGGTTAAACGTATTTCGATTTATACGTGATGAAATATCTAAAGGCAGACAAATCTATGTAGTTTACCCATTAATTCAAGAAAGCGAAAAAATGGATTACAAAGATCTTATGGACGGCTATGAAAGCTTATCAAGAGATTTCCCCATGCCTGATTATCAAATTTCTATTGTTCATGGTAAAATGAAACCTGAAGATAAAGATTATGAAATGCGGCGCTTTTTAAAGGGGGAAACTCAAATTATGGTTGCCACCACAGTTATTGAAGTGGGTGTAAACGTACCAAACGCCTCTGTAATGATTATTGAAAGCGCCGAACGGTTTGGGCTTTCACAATTACATCAACTACGTGGTAGAGTTGGCAGAGGCGCTAAACAAAGCTATTGTATTTTAATGACTAGCCACAAGCTAAGTAATGATAGCAAAGTGCGTTTGGAAACTATGGTTAAAACCAACGATGGTTTTGAAATTGCCGAAGTTGATTTAAAACTTAGAGGCCCTGGAGATATCATGGGCACTCAACAAAGCGGTGTGTTAAATTTAAAAATAGCTGATCTTATAAAAGACCAAGACATTCTGCAACATGCTAGATATCACGCTAAAAATATTTTAAAAATAGATCCTAAATTAGAGCTTTCAGAAAACAAATCTATCCTTAACACTTACAGACAGTTAAGTAAATTTAAAAACATTTGGAATTACATAAGTTAAAAAGCTCACCTTAACCATAAAGTGAGCTTTAAAAACTGATTGTAGTTTGATTGATGTTGACTTTTCTAATTTATAATTTGCCTAGTTTTTAATTTTATATAGTTGTTTTTCAAACCGACTAAGGGATTTATTGCTGTTTAAATTCAAATCATTCATACCACAGCCGCCCTGACTTGACACCAATTTATGCCCAGTATGAAATACTTGATACTAACTTTATAAATTCCTGTAATTTGAAAAACTGGTGCTTTAGAACTTGCTTGCAGGGTATGAAATTGCGTCTCTGTACTTACGCAACTTAAAAGACAAAAAAACAAAAAAATAGAGGAGATAATAATTTCCATAGGGTTGCTTAGTTGTTAAATGGATTTTCAAGTTAGGCAGAAAATCAAATCACAAATGTTAGCATTATGTTAAACAAGACTTAACGACTGTTAATTAACATTTTACAGCATGCATCTAACCTCTCTTATCACCTCATTAACACACAGAATTAAGTCTTTTTTTAATTACAACTAAAGAAGATTAAAAGAATGTTTAACTTTGCTTCTATTTATTTTCTATTCTACAGTAAGAATGATAAACATTCACCCAAAAACATTAAAAGATTTAGAATTTCCAACGGTTTTAGATCAAGTAAGCGAACTATGCATAACACCTTTAGGGCATCAAAAGACTTTAGAAATAAAGCCCTTTAAAGAACAAGAAGATTTGCTTTTTTCTTTACACTTAACAAATGAATACACGTCTTCATTTCATAATGATAACCGCATACCTAATCATGGTTTTGACACCATAGCTAAAGAAATTAAGCTCTTACAGATAGAAAACACGTATTTAGAAGTTCATGGCTTAAAGAAAATAGTAGCCATGTCAACCACTGTAAATGACATCATTGTCTTTTTAAAAAAATTTGAAGAATACTACCCCAACTTAAACACACTTGCTGCTTCTATTGAAGTTACTAAAGTTCTTATTGAAAAAATTGAAACCATTGTAGACCGTTTTGGAGACATCAAAGATAACGCCTCTCCACTTCTGGCAGAATTACGACAATCTATTAACAAAGTAAAGGGTAAAATTAATGCTAGTTTTAGTACAGCACTTAACACCTACCACAGTTTAGAATATCTTGATGACATTAGAGAAACTGTTGTAGACAACAAACGTGTTTTGGCCGTAAAAGCCATGTACAGGCGTAAGGTTAAAGGCTCTATTATGGGGAGTAGCAAAACAGGAAGTATTGTTTATATTGAACCTGAAGCCACCTTACAACACACCAGAGAACTCAATAATTTAGAATATGAAGAACACGAAGAAATTATTAGAATTCTAAAAGAAGTAACCAATTTTATTCGTCCGTTTTTACCGCTCTTGAAAGATTATCAGAAGTTTTTAATAGACCTTGATGTCATTTCAGCAAAAGCAAAATATGCACAATCTATGCATGCTATTCTTCCTGAGTTTTCAGAAGACAAAAGCATGTTTTTGCGTGACGCTTATCACCCCTTGCTTTATTTAAACAACCTCATAAAAAACGAAAAAACCTTTCCGCAAACTATAAGCCTTCAAAACGACAGTCGCATTATAGTTATTTCTGGTCCTAATGCTGGCGGAAAAAGTATTACCTTAAAAACCATTGGTTTATTACAAACTATGTTGCAATGCGGTATGCTCATACCCGTGCATGAACGTAGTCGCGTATGTTTATTCGACCGAATTTTAAGTGATATAGGAGATAATCAATCTATTGAAAATCACCTAAGTACTTACAGCTATCGCCTAAAACAAATGAATTACTTTTTAAAAAAATGCAACAAGAACACGCTTTTTTTAATTGATGAATTTGGTACAGGCTCTGATCCTGAACTAGGAGGTGCATTAGCCGAGATTTTTTTAGAAGAATTTTACCATCGTGAAGCTTTTGGTATCATCACGACACATTATTCCAACTTAAAAATATTAGCTAATGAATTGCCTTATATGGTAAATGCTAATATGTTATTTAATGAAAAAACATTAGAACCATTATTTAAGCTTGTAATTGGCCAGGCAGGAAGTAGTTTTACTTTTGAAGTTGCTCAAAAAAACGGCATCCCATTTAGCTTAATTAACAGAGCTAAAAAGAAGATTGAGCGCAGTAAAGTACGTTTTGATGCTACCATTGCCAAACTTCAAAAGGAACGTTCTAAACTAGAAAAAACAGGACTATCCTTAAAGTTAAACGAAAAAAAGAAAAGTGAAGAAGCGGATAAACTAGAGGAGATCAATGCAAAAATTCAAAAAAAACTAGAAGATTATCAGGAGCTATATGATAGCAATCAACGTCTTATTTACCTTGGTCAGAAAGTAAATGATATTGCCGAAAAGTATTTTAACAACAAACAAAAACGTGCAGCGATTGATGAGCTTTTTAAATTAATTCAGATTGAAAACTCAAAGCGCAAAAAAGTTTCCAAAAAACAAAAACAAGCTGAAAAAAATAAGGAAAAACAAATACAACAAGAGGTAAAAAATAAAGTTGAGGTTATTAGAAAAAAGAAACAAGAAGAAAAGAAAAAAAACATTGAAGCACCAAAACCAAAGCCTATTATAAAACTTGGTGATCGTGTACGCCTTGAAGATGGACGCGCCATTGGCACGGTTGATAAAATTGAAAAAAATAAAGCGGTAGTAAACTACGGTATATTTACTACAAATGTAAATCTTGATTTATTAGAACTGGTTGAAGCAAAAAAATAAATTTATCTAAAGCAGCCCACTAATCTTCAAACCCTTATATTTCAATTTTTACAGTTAAAATCAGCGAGAGATTTGGGTTTTCCCTGTTTTTAAATCTTCCTCTTTTTGCGATACAGAAGCCATTATTTACCTTTCGGCCTCAAAGACTTTTTTCGAGCGCTTTCAAATATTTCCTCTTCCTTTAACACATTTTCTTCATGAGGGTCAAACCAGCCCGGTTTCATATTTTTTGAATCCCATAATTTGTATTCTTCTTCTAATTCGGCAACCATATCAGGATTGTCTTTTGCAATATCATGACGTTCTAAAGCATCATGTTTTAAATCGAAAAGCAATGTTTTATTTTTATAAGCGCTCTTGTACAATTTATAATCGCCCTTTCTAACCGCATATTCAAAACCTCCTGAAGACCGCCAAAACAACTTCTCATGCGGTTTAGCTGACTTTTCTTTATGACTTAAATAAGGCAAAAGATTCACGCCTTCTAATTGAGGTTCATCACTCAAATTTCCTCCTGCAGCCGACAATAATGTTGGAAACAAATCCAACGAAGAAACCACCTGCTCATAACGTTGATAATTTTTCAGACCCTGTGGCCAGGAAATAAAAAATGGTACTTTAATGCCACCTTCAAAAAGCATCCCTTTATGACCGCGGTTGGGTCTGTTGTCTGCATGCGTACCTCTACCTCCATTATCACTTAAAAAGACTATAACTGTATTATCTTTAATACCGTGAGCTACTAAGGTGGAGTCTATTCTACCCACACCATTATCCACAGCGTTTACCATGGCACCATATATGCTTCTTCCTGCATATTCAATATGTTTTGTGTTTTCTAAATATTGCTTTGTAGCATGGTCTGGGGCATGTGGCGCGTTATAAGCTAAATACATAAAGAATGGTTTCTTCTTATGCTGAGAAATAAAGTTAATCGCTTCATTGGTAAAATCATCTGTTAAATATGTTAGTTCACTTTCAGGAACTTTTTTTCCATTTCTATAAATAGTTCTCAAAGGCCCGTCTGAAATTCCCCAATAATTCATACCTCCTCCTGGAAACCCAAACCAATGATCAAACCCTTGTTGTGTAGGATGTAAATTAGGGTGATCTCCTACATGCCACTTCCCTATAGCGCTAGTGGTATAACCTTGTTCTTTTAAGGCTTCTGATAGCATTTTTTCACTTAGCGGGGTTCCTACTGAATCATCATTTTCACCTTCGTAAGGCATATTACAATCATGACCAAACCTTGCTTGATATCTTCCTGTTAACAGACCTGCTCTTGACGGGCTGCAGTATGGATGAGAAACGTAACCATTTGAAAACACAATCCCCTCTGATGCAATTCTATCTAAATTTTCTGTAGGAATATCAGTTCCTCCATTAAAGCCAACATCTGCCCACCCTTGATCATCCGTTAAAACAATTATAATGTTTGGCTTTTCTGCTTTTGGCTTTACGCTTTCGCCGCCTTCTTTTCTTAAAAATGCAGAACAAGCCAATACCACAAAACTTAATGTACTAAATATCAATATTATATTAAGAATTTTATTTTTTTTCATTCTAATTCATTTTAAAATTAATTAACCAGACACAATAAATATAAGGGGTTACTTATCAATCCAATCCATTATAACTTCTTGGTAAAATTAAATTATGAAATTCAAAACAACCTGATCTTTGAGTTTTTTTATATAACATATGGTTAAATTTAAAATTTTGGTTCTCGATGATTTTTATAACGTAGATTAATAAATTATTTTTAAACACTACACTAAAACTAAACTTATAAAACATCTTATATGAGGCATCTAAAACGAACCGTAATTCTAACTTTTTGTTTAAGTATTTTTATATTTTTCTCGTGTCATTCAGAGAAATTACAACCTACGAAAGATCAAAATTTCAACAAAGATTGGTTATTTAAAAAGGGCGCATTATCAAATGGCGAAACCACCGATTTAGATGATAGTGCTTGGCGAAAACTAAACTTACCACATGACTGGGCTATTGAAGGCCCTTTCAGCAACACATACAATGCGAGAACAGGCGGGCTACCTGTTCATGGAGAAGCTTGGTACAGAAAACATTTTTCTGTAAATCCTTTAGAAAAAGGAAAACGTATTTCAATTGAATTTGATGGTGCCATGAATAATGCTAAAGTTTGGTTAAATGGGCATTACATAGGCGAACGCCCCTACGGATATATTGGTTTTGAATTAGATTTAACCGAACACATAAAATTTGGAGAAGACAACCTCATTGCAGTTCAACTTACCCCTCAAGATTTAGCCGCACGTTGGTACTCTGGTGCTGGTATATACAGAAATGTTCGCTTAAAAATCAATAACCCTGTACATATTCCTCAATACGGAACGTATGTAACAACGCCTGAAGTTTCAAAAGAAAAGGCTCTTATCAACATAAAAACAAAGGTGGTTAGCTTTGACTCCAAAACCTCAAAAGCTGTTTTAAAAACAAGCATTCACGATGAAAATGGACTAATTGTTGCTGAAAATAATCAAGATATTACATTGAGTTCTGAGGTTGACACAGAGGTTTTACTAACGGTTAACAATCCTAATCTTTGGGATATTACAACCCCTGTTCTATACCAAGCAAAAAGCATGGTGTATATTGATAATCAACTAGTAGACACCTATATTACACATTTTGGCATAAGATCTATTGCTTTTGACAAAGACAAAGGATTTATGCTCAATGAAAATCAGGTTGAATTGAATGGTGTTTGTATGCATCATGATCAAGGGCCGTTAGGAGCAGCCATAAATTATAGAGCCAAAGAACGCCAAATGCAAATTATGAAAAGTATGGGTGTTAATGCTTTAAGAACCAGTCACAATCCGCCTTCACCTGAAATGCTTGAAGTGTGTGATAAATTAGGTATTTTGGTTATTGTTGAAGCTTTTGATGAATGGAAAATGGGTAAGGTTCCCAATGGGTATAATCAATATTTTGATCAATGGCATGAAACTGATTTGCGAGATATGATTAAAAGAGATAGAAATCACCCTTCGGTCATCATGTGGAGTATAGGAAATGAAATTCTAGAACAAGGAAAAAAGGATGGTTGGAAAATTGCAAAACAACTAAATGATATTTGTCATGATGAAGACCCCACTAGACCAACTACGGTAGGTTTCAATTATTTTCCTGCTCCTTTTGAAAATCACTTGGCGGAACATGTCGATATTGTTGGTATGAACTATTGGCCAGAGCAATACAACTCGATTTTAGAAAATAATCCTGATATGATTGTTTATGGATCCGAAACTTCTTCACAAACCAGCAGTCGTGGCGTATACCATCTACCCATTGCATTTAAAGAACAACACGAAACCAATCATGTTTCAAGTTATGATGTTACGGTAGGTCCACCTTGGGCCTATGCACCAGATATTGAGTTTGACGCACAAGCCAAAGAACCACGATCTTTGGGCGAATTTATCTGGACAGGGTTTGATTATTTAGGAGAACCTACACCCTATGGAGGTCGAGACAATTCAACCAATGGCTATTGGAATGATGATTGGCCATCACGATCTTCATATTTTGCTCCTGTAGATCTATGCGGTTTTCCTAAAGACAGGTATTATTTATATCAAAGCCAATGGACATCAAAACCCATGGTACATGTATTGCCACATTGGAATTGGGAGGGTAAAGAAGGACAGGATATTCCTGTTTTCGCATATACAAATGCTGAAGAAGTTGAATTGTTTGTAAATGGGGCATCGTATGGAAAAAAGGTAAAAGGAAAAGATGTTACCGAAATACCAGCTGAATATCATGATTATAAAAAAGGCTGGTACAAATCAAAATACCGTTTATCATGGCAAGTTCCTTACCAACCAGGTAGCATTAAAGTTGTAGCTTATACAGACAATAAAATAGTAGCTACTAAAGAAATAAAAACAGCCGACAAACCAGCTAAATTAACGTTAATAGCAGATAGAACAGAAATTCAGGCTGATGGAACCGACTTATCATTCGTTACCGTTAAAATTGAGGACGAAAACGGAAACCTATGCCCATTAGCTAGTAACTTAGTAAACTTTTCAATTGATGGCGAAGCAACTCTGGCTGCAGTAGGCAATGGTGATCAAACATCATTAGCTTCCTTTCAAGCTAATGAAAGAAAGGCATTCAATGGGTTGTGTATGCTTATAATCAAATCAACAGAAAATTCAGGTATTGTAAAAATTACCGCATCTTCTGAAGGTTTACAACCTAGCACAGTGAACATCACAACCAAATAAACCATACAAAATGAAATTTTTGCTATTTAACATTCTATGGTTTTTATTAGGTTTTTCAGTATACGCGCAGTACAATATTGTTTTTATTGAATCTGATGATCAAAGCAATCAAACTATTGGGGCTTTTGGAAATACCTTAATAAAAACACCTAACATGGATAGGCTTGCTTCAGAAGGCATAGCGTTTACTGCGGCCTATAATATGGGATGTTGGTCGCCTGCTGTTTGTATTCCGAGTAGAACCATGCTGTTCTACGGAAAGTATCTCTGGGATTCACAAAAAATAACAAAAACCAATGCTCCCAAAGCGCTTCCAGAATTACTAAAAGACAAAGGCTATAATACGTATATGACTGGAAAATGGCATGCTTGGGGAAAGCCTCCAAATGACATTTTTGATGACTTAGGAAGCATTCAGCCAGGGCAATTAAAAACGTACCATACTAAACAAGGACATGTAACCGATATTACGGGACAGGAAGCAGTAAGCTATATTAAGAGTTATAAACATGAAGCGCCTTTCTTTTTATATGTTGGCTTCAATGCGCCTCATGTACCGAGACAAACAAAACAAAAGTACTATGACATGTACCCCACAGAGCAAATTCAATTACCTCCTAGTGTAGTACATAATGGGCCTTTAAACCCTAATATAAAATACAACTACACCAATCCGCCTATAAAACATAAAACCATGAAAAGTAGGGTTCAGCAGAATAACGCCATGGTAAGTCATATGGATGAACGGGTTGGAGATATTTTAAATGCTCTTCAAGAAAAAGGACTTTATGATAAAACTATTATTGTTTTTATGTCTGATCACGGCATCAGTTTTGGAGAAAACGGTGTGGCCGGAAAAGTATGCCTATATGAACCGAGTGTTACGGCTCCACTTATTATAAAAGCGCCAAATTTAGATAAGAATAAAATATACAATGACCGTGTTTATCTGCAAGACATAACTCCTACGCTTTTAAATATGCTAGACATTGAAATACCTCATTATGTAAAATTTCAGAGTCTTATTCCCATAATAAAACACAACGCCAAACCAAGAGCATCTATTTATTTAGCCATGTTTGACGACCAAAGAGGTATTATACGCAATAACAAAAAACTAATCATGTATCCCAAATCTGGTGACATTGAATTGTATGATTTAGAAAAAGACCCTTGGGAAACCAAAAATCTAAAAAACACAAAGGGAGCCAGAACTCTAATATCAAGTTTAATAGCAGATTTTAAAACTTGGCAAAAAGAAACAGGAGACACTTTAGATATCTCTCCTATATTCAAAGCCTTTACAGAATGAAAATTACAGTAATCATAGTAGGTCTTGCGCTTTTATGTGGTATTGTCTCTAATAAAGTTCAATCACAATCAAACATTGTGCATGATACGCTTACCACAACATGGAAAGGTTTCAAAAGATTAGATTTTAAACTAGAAAATCATGAGGTAAGGCTAACTATACCTCATAAAAAAGCAACTGGAGCTCCTTGGATTTGGCGTGCGCGTTTTCCTGACTATCATAGTGACATTAACAGCTTATTGTTGGATGCAGGTTTTCATGTTGCTTACATAAATACCAATAACATGTATGGAAGTCCTAAAGCTATTACTGTTTGGAATAACTTTTACAAGTTTTTAACCCACAAGTTTCAATTAAATAAAAAAGTTGTGTTTCATGGGCATAGCAGAGGCGGATTGTTTGTTTATAATTGGGCAAAATTAAATCCTGATAAAGTGTCTTGCCTCTATCTGGATGCGCCTGTATGTGACTTTAAAAGCTGGCCTGTTGGATTTGGTTATTCTAAAAGAAATCATAAAGACTGGAATCAATTAAAACTAGTTTATGGTTTTACTTCAGACTCAGAAGCGAAGTCATATACCAACAACCCCATTGATCATTTACATGAATTAGCCAAAGCACAAATTCCTGTGCTGCATACCATAAACCTTAATGATAGCGTGGTGCCCCCTCATGAAAACACCATAAAACTAATCAACACTTATATAAGTTTAGGTGGCATTGCCAGCGTTTATCCTTGCTCAACCGAAAAAGCAAGTTTAGACGAGCATCATTATGATATCCCTAATACCGAATATGTAGTAAATTTTATAAAGCAAAATCTGAATTAAAAATATAGCAATGAAAAACCTTATTATTTTTTTTGTCATACTATGCCATGCAACAATACATGCAGACACTTATAATATTTTAGACTATGGTGCAAAGGCAGATGGTAAAACATTAGACACCAAATCGGTGCAAAACGCTATTGATGCCTGTACTCAAAATGGCGGAGGTACAGTTATCATTCCGTCAGGTAAAACAGTTTTGATAGGTACTATCTACTTAAAAGATTTTGTTACGCTTTATTTAGAAAATGGTTCCGTTTTATTAGGCAGCCCTAACATATCAGATTATGCCACAGACACCTATAAAAACATGTATAAAAATGAACCACACATGGATCGTTGTTTAATCTTTGCCAAAAATGCTAAATCATTTACCATAAAAGGAGAAGGTACTATTGATGGCAATGGATATACCAAGAATTTCACAAGAGAAAAAGGCGGTAGGCCTATGATGATACGTTTTTTGCATTGTAATGATATTAAAATTAAAAATGTTTCTTTAATAAACCCAGCGGCATGGACCTCTGCTTGGTTATATTGTAATGAGATTGTTGTTGAAGGCATTAAAATTGTGAGCAGAGTTAACAACAACGGAGATGGTTTAGATTTTGATGGCTGCACCAATGTAAGAGTAAGTAATAGTTCTTTTGATACCAGCGATGACTCTATATGTTTACAAACGTCACATCCAGATTTTCCTTGTAAAGACATTGTGGTGACAAACTGTGTATTTACTAGTAAATGGGCTGGTATGCGTATTGGATTATCATCAAGAGGTGATTTTGAATCCGTAACCGTTTCAAATTGCACCTTTCATGACATCCAAGACTCAGGACTAAAAATTCAAATGAATGAAGGTGGAGAAATGAAAAACATGGCATTTTCTAATCTCGTTATGAGAAATGTTCCCAGACCTATTTTTATGACCTTCTGCCAGCAAAGAGCTGGTGTTGAGTCTCCAATGGAAATGTTTCCCATGAAGGCTATGCATGGTTTTCTTTTTAGCAATTTTATTGTTGATAATCGAGAATTAGACAAGAATTCAGCCATTTTTATAACAGGCATGCCAAACCACTATATTACAGATATTCAACTCAATAATGTTTTATTTACGGTTTCAGGAAAGGGTTCAAAAGTAGATGCTAGTAAATCCGATTTTAATGAATATACTTTAGATGTTTTAAACGGTTGGTGGCCAGAATTCCGTTTGGTAGGCACACTGCCTGCCTATGGTATTTTTGCACGTCACGTTGACAGAATTTCAATTAATAATGTTCAAATAAAAACTATAGATTTAGACGAAAGACCTCCTATAGTATTTGATGATGTTCCTGAATTTAGTCTAAATCAAATTTTTGCCAATCAAATTCCTGTAAAAGTACCAAAGATATTAAATAAGTAGGCATTTAATGATTCTCAAAAAAAGCAAAACCAATGTTTAAAAAATCAGTTCTATTCGTTTTTATCATTTTTTATGGATGTATTGAGAATCAATTCACTTACCAAAACCAGCTCGACTCTTTTAAAAATAAAACTCAAATTATTGAGCTAGTTTCTAGCGATGGGATTGGTAGAATTGCTGTTGCCCCCAAAATTCAAGGTAAAATATTATTTTCAACCACGCAGGGTTTACAAGGTTCTCCCAACGGATGGATAAATAAAACGTGCTTTCAAGGAGATACTATAAATATGGCTGCTGTTGGTGGTGAAGACCGCATATGGGTTGGCCCTTTAGGTGGCCAATACTCATTTTATTACCAACAAATAAAACCGCTTCATGAAGACCATTGGAAAGTGCCAAAATCATTAAGCGTAGAACCCTATATTTTAATAGAACATGATGATAAGAAAGTGGTCATGCAAAAGAAATTTCAACTTACAAATTTCATGGGAACCAAGTTTAATTTCACCATTAATCGTCAAATAAAGCTATTAGAAAAAGATGATATTGAAACCAACTTAAATATAACGCTTCCTAAAGATTTAAAGCATGTAGCTTATGAAAGTCGTCATGTTTTAACCAATAAGGACACTATCCCATGGCAAAAAAACACGGGTTTAATTTCTCTGTGGAGCGCTGGTATGTTTCAGGGTCATGATAAAAATACGGTTATTATTCCTTTGGAAAACAAAGGTGCTTTAAACAACATGTATAAATATATGGGACAGTTGAATCATGACAGGCTCAGGGTTACTAACCATGTTGTGCTTTTTAAAGCCGATGGAAAATATAGAAGCAAAATTGGTATACCAAACCTGTATGCGCCTTCCGTGTATGGCTGCTATTCAAAAAGCAAAAACCAACTAACTATTGTGCAATTCAAAAAAACTCAGGACACGTTATTTTCAAATTCCCATGCCACCGTTCAAAATAACCCGTATCGCGGCGAGGTAATTCCTATTTATAATAATGGACCTATGGATTTATCAATAGCAGAAAGCAATGGCTTTTTTGAATTAGAATCCACCTCTTCGTTTAAAGCGCTTTTACCTTCAGAAAGCTTAAATCACTATCATCGTATCTATCATTTTTCAGGAAACGAGTCTGTTTTAAACAGGTTATCTACTGATTTATTAGGGATTTCACTAAACCAATGCTTCTAATAAACAACATGTAATGCTGTTTTTAGAATATCTTTTATCTTTTACTACATTATTCTATAGTAATACATAGATCTTTTACTCAATACCGTTATAAAATCCGAGCTAATTCGTTTTTTTGACCATAAGTTTTACCATTTAATTAATATATTATACTGTACTGATTATATCACCACTATATTTACATGAGAAAAAAGTGGCTATCAATTTGAAAGACACCCTCATAATAATCAATTAACTTAATACATGGGTAAAAAACTCCAAACCAAAAAAAGATACAATATACTAGCTATGCTTTTTATCACTGTGGTCATAAATTACCTAGACCGCAGTAATATTTCAATTGCAGCTCCCGATTTACGAAAAGATCTTAACATTGATACTGTACAAATGGGTTATATTTTTGCGGCTTTTTCATGGACTTATGCCTTACTGCAAATTCCAGGAGGCATTATTGCAGACAAGATCAAATCTAGAGTATTATACACCTTTATTTTAACATTTTGGTCTATCGCCACCCTATTACAAGGTTTAATTAATTCCTTAGTCATTTTAATAGGTTTAAGGGGAAGTATTGGGGTTTTTGAAGCACCTTCATACCCTATCAATAACTTAGTAGTTAGTAGGTGGTTCCCTGAAAACGAACGCGCCTCGGCCATAGCTATATATACTTCTGGGCAATTTTTAGGATTAGCTTTTTTAACCCCTGTTTTAGCTGCTATTCAAAATTATTTAGGTTGGAGAGGTCTGTTTATTGTATCTGGTGTTATTGGAATTATTTGGGCTGGCGTTTGGTATTATTTTTACCGAGACCCAAGAGATCACTCTTCTGTTAGCGATTCCGAATTAAAGCTTATTGAAGAAGGTGGCGGTCTAGTAGGGTCAAAAAACAAAAACAAACCTTCCGAAAAATTCAAATGGAGTGACTTAAAATATGCCTTCGTTTATCGTAAATTATGGGGTATTTATATTGGTCAATTTTGCTTGGGGGCTACCACTATGTTTTTTCTAACTTGGTTTCCAACTTACCTTATTGAGTATAGAGGTCTAAACTTTCTAGAAACAGGATTCCTAGGTTCTATTCCATTTTTAGCAGCCTTTACAGGTGTTTTATTATCAGGCTTTACATCCGACTTATTAATCAAAAAAGGGTTTTCTGCTGAAATATCAAGAAAGGTACCTATCATTTTTGGTATGCTTCTCTCAACCATCATTATAGGCGCTAATTATACAGATAATACTACTTATGTTATTGTATTTTTAGCCTTGGCTTTTTTTGGTAATGGGCTAGCTAGTATTGCTTGGGTTTTTGTATCGCTTCTTGCTCCTAAAAAACATTTAGGTCTTATAGGAGGTACGTTTAATTTTATTGGCGGCTTATCGGGCGTTGTAGTGTCCATTGTTATAGGGTTTTTAGTTCAAGATGGTGACTTTCGCCCAGCCCTTTTCTTTGTTGGAGCATTAGCACTTACTGGGTTTTTATCCTACACATTAATTGTAGGCAAAGTAGAACGCATTGTAATAAAAGAAAAACACTAAACTTTAGTAAACATGAAAATCACAAATATTATAGCATACCCAATTAATGTTGGCACAGGAAGCCAACTTGTTGTAAAAGTAGAAACCCAATCAGGTATTTATGGTTGGGGCGCCTCTGGTTTATCTGGCCGGGAATATGCTGTTATGGGAGCTATTAAGCATTATAAACCCCTCTTAATAGGTAAAGATGCTAGGCATATAGGTGCTATTTGGCAAGATTTATACAGAGGTCAATATTTTGAAGGCGGACGCGTATTAACAGCAGCTATCTCTGCCATTGATATTGCTTTACATGACATAAAAGGAAAAGCGCTTGGTGTACCAGTCTATGAACTTTTAGGTGGTAAACAACGTGATTATGTTGATTGCTTTGCTTCCGTAAGGTTTTCAACTCTGGACGAATTATTAACACTATCTAAAAATTTTGTTGCAGAAGGCTGGGATATGTTAAGATTAGCTCCTGCCGAATTTGAGCGTATAAAAGGAAAAGAGCACATTTTCAATCCTAGAGAATCTATTTCTATTATTTCAGATTGGCTCATTAAATTACGTGAAGAAGTAGGCACCAAAGTAACCATTGGAATTGATTATCATACGCGCTTAAGCATTCCCGAAACCTATTCGTTTATAAAGCGATTACCCGTTGGAACCTTAGATTTTATTGAAGAACCTATAAGAGATGAAAATCCAGAAGCCTATCAAGAGTTAAGAAAATTGATTGATGTACCATTTGCAATTGGCGAAGAATTTTCAAGTAAATGGCAATTTATGCCTTTTATTGAAAAAAATATTACACAATATGCTAGAATTGATGTTTGTAATGTAGGCGGTATTACAGAAGCCATGAAAGTAGCCGCTATGGCCGAAGCACACTATATTGATTTAATGCCACATAATCCATTAGGGCCTATCTGTACAGCAGCCACGATACATGTTGCGGCAGCATCACCCAACTTTAGCTGGCTTGAAGAAGTGAATACAGGCGCACACACCTTGACCAATGATCCGAAGTATTACCCTAAACAGCCTAAAAGAGAAGGTCCTAGATACCCCATTCCAACGGAACCTGGTTTAGGGGTTGATCTTGACGAGGCCTTCATTAAAACTCAAGTTTTTAAACCTGTTGAAATTCCTAGGCTTTATAGAAATGATCAGTCATTAACCAATTGGTAAAATCTGGAATTGAAATGAGATACGTACAACTTATTACATTTTTCTTCTTAAGCATATGCTTGATTTCCTGTAAAAATTCAACAAAATATGCTTCAATAGAAACTGGAAACACCTCAAATCATGATGATGTTAAAGCCAATTTTTCTATTGAAATACTAGACCAAAGAGCGCTTAAACTTCTTAATCCGAATTCTAAAATTGAAATACTAGCTAGTGGTTTTTCATGGACAGAGGGTCCTCTTTGGATAGATAATGAAAATAGTTTATTGTTTTCAGACATTCCTCGAAATAAAATTTACAAACTTAACTCAATAAATGACACACTCACCTATTTAAAACCTTCTGGGTATACCAGTGAACAAGTAAGTGAAAAAGAACCAGGTTCAAACGGATTGTTACTAAACCACAACAAACAACTCGTTTTGATGCAGCAAGGCGACAGGCGTATTGCTATGATGAACGCCCCTTTAAACCAACCAGAACCAACCTATGTAACCTTAGTTAATAATTTTCAAGAAAAGAGACTTAACAGTCCGAACGATGGCGTTTTTGATTCTAATGGCAATTTATATTTTACAGATCCTTGCTACGGTTTGCCGCTTATGGAAGAAGATCCTGAAAGAGAACTAGACTTTAACGGTGTTTATTGCTTACTAACTAATGGTGACTTAATATTACTTGATAAGCTATCAAAACCGAATGGTATTGCATTATCTCAAGACGAAACTAAACTGTATGTTGCTGTATCTGATGCATCTCATGCTGTTTGGTACAGCTATGATATAAAGGCTCCAGCGCGTATTGAGAATAAACAACTATTTTATGATGCCACGGAAATTGTAAAAGAAAAAGGCGTACATATAGGGCTTCCTGATGGGTTAACCATAACCTCTGAAGATTATATATTTGCAACGGGCCCTGAAGGTGTTTGGTTATTCACCAATCAAGGTGATGTTATTGCCAAAATTTGTACAGGTTTAAAAACATCAAATTGCACATTATCAACAGATGAAAAACGTTTGTTTTTAACAGCTAGCAGTTATATTCTTGCCGTTAATTTAAATTAGGCTTCATAAAAAAGCCACGCAAACAGGAGACACTAATAATTTGGTTTTAAAAACTTGATGAAGTAAGCCGTCTTCCTTTATTTTATAAACAATAGTGTCATCAGAATCTTGAAAGCAAGCTATTAACCATTTTCCGTTAGGCGAAATATTAAATTCACGCAACGTGGTTCCTTCTCCATATTGGTAGCCTAATAATTCCAAATGACTATCTTTTATTTTAAAAATAGTCAAGGCATTTAGAGTCCTATTGGCAACATATAAAAACTGTCCGTTAGGATGCAATCGTATGGCCGATGCACTTGGAATGGCTTGAAAAGAATCAGGAAGCGTTTTTACATTATCAATAACACGGAAAATTTGATATTCATTTTGCTTAATAATTGAAATTTCTGCCGTTAGTTCATTGAATACATACCCTAAATCACCATTACGATTAAAAACTAAATGTCTTGGACCAAAGCCCGCAGGAATTTGAATATCTTGTGAATGATTCAATCTCAAAACATTTTGCTCAAACTGATACGCTTTAACCTGATCTATTCCTAAGTCTGGAACAAATAAAGTAGTGTTATTAGGATGTATCACCACTTGATGTGCATGAGGCCCTTCCTGTCTCACTTTGTTAATGCTTGAACCAGAATGTTTAAAATTTTGATTACACTCAAGTAACGCGCCTTCATTAGTGGTGTTATAATGAAGCATGTTACCTGTACCATAACATGCTATAAAAATATGTTTGCCCTGGCAAGCTATATGGCAAGGTAAGCTCCCTGGAATACTAACCTCATTTATTAGGCTCAATGAAAAATCTGGATAAATTTTAAAGGCTTTAACCTTAGGCTCTTTTTTCGACTCAACCTCAGTGATGGTGTATAAATATCTTTTATCTTCACTTAATGCTAAATAGGCAGGGTTTAAAGACTCTGTAGCATATAAACATCTTAATTTGCCTGTGGTGTCATCTAAACTAACGGTATAAATCCCTGAACCTTTGCCTCCAAAAGTATCTGTAATCATTTCGGTATAACTTCCTACATAAAAAACAGTCATAACATATTCTTATAAAAACGACAACCAAAATTTCTAGCTTATTTGAGTAACAACCAATTTAAATTTACAATTTTAGTAGCTCCCCATTCTGACACAAATACAACCACAATGTCTTGAACTCCTTTTACCTGTTCTAATAAATTTGTTTCTATAGTTTGCCAACTATTCCAACCACCTGTATATTGAACAGGGAACGTAGCGATGAGTTTTCCCTTAGAATTATTTAACCTAATTTCAAAAGCTCCTTTTCTTTGCCCACTAGCCACACGAGCTTTTATGAGTTTTGCTTGCCCTTTTTCAAAATCTACACCATTAAATTTTACATGGCTCATCATTTTAGTATCACAAACCATCCATCCTTTTGGTTCATTTCCCCCAACAAATGTAGTTTTTGCGTTGTAAATTTCGTTATACCTATCAATTTGAATGGTATCTCCAATTTTTGGATGCCCAATTCCACGCATAGTAGGCTCTACTTTTTTTATGGAACCATCTTTTTTAAACTCTAAATAATCAGCACGCATGGATCGCAACTTATTAAAACCGCTAATATCCCACCAGTGATAAAACAAAATCCATCTATCATTGTATTTAACTACCGAATGATGATTGGTTCCATTATCAATATTATCCATTATTTTTCCACAATAAATATATGGTCCGAGAGGTGTTTTACTAGTAGCATATCCAATAGTATACCCCTCATTAGGAAACACATGCGCAAATGTTAGGTAATAAACTCCATGATGTTTGAAAGGAAAAGGGCCTTCAACATATCCCTTAGGTATGCCTTGAATTTGAATAGGTTCACTATCAATTTCCTTCATATTTGCCTTTAGTTTAACCCCCTTTAGTCTCTTTTCACTAGCGTAGAACAAATAGGTTTTCCCATCATCATCTAATAATAATCCTGGATCTATACCTTCAATCCCTTGAATATAATTCTTCTCCCAAACAAAAGGACCTATTGGACTTTTTGAAACACCAACACCAATTCTTCTAAAACTAGATTCATCTTTAGGAGGTGCAGGAAAATAATAGTAGTATAAGTCTCCATTTTTTATACAATCTGGTGCCCACATACCGTTGGCATTCTTCTTACCCCATGGTACCTCATTTTGATCTAGTATAACACCATAATCTTTCCACGTACTACCGTTTTCTAGAGAAAACATATGATAATCTGGCATATAAAACCTTGGCGCATCTTCCTCATTTTTTGGAATAGCATCATGCGATGGGTAGATATATAACTTACCATCAAAAACCCTTGCTGTTGGATCTGCAGTATAAATATGAGTAACTAGGGGGTTCTGTGCAGATAGCATAGAACTTGTTAACAACAAATAGCAACAAAACTTTAAAAACCTCTTTTGAAACATTGAATTCATAAAAAATGGAACATTATGCTAATTTAAAATATTAAAACCATCCGCTTTATATACTAACTTCCAGTTTTAAACTCAAATATTTGTGATTCAGAGTTATTTCCAGCGGCATCTTTACTCACAACTTTCCAATAATAATTTGTATCTGAATTTAATGTCACATCAATAATAGATGTAGTTTCTGTAGTAGTATGTAAAGTAGTTGGAGGGTTGGCTGTTGACAAATAAAAATCGTATGATACAATATCATTGTCTATATCATTACCATTCCAACTAAACGAAACTATGCTCCCTATTAAACCACCCATTTCTGGACTTATAAGTTCTGCAGGAAATGGAGCATATTGTTCAATACCTAGCCCTGCATTATAGAATTTCCATAGATCACTTTTAGCCGTTTCAGAGACCGCTTTTGATTTTGAAACTATATACCAAGAATATGGCGTTCCACGAAGCAATCTTTCGGTTTTTTTAGTTTCTGTAGTATTTACAGTGTGTTCACTACCATCTTTTAAATTTTTTATAACCAATGTATATTCATCAGTATGTGCTGCGCTGTTCCATTCAAAAGTCACATTACTTTCAGTTTCAGATATTATATTCCCCTGATTACACTCGGCATCCTTTAATGGTGAAATTAAGTTGGTGGCTTCAGGATTCCTTTTAACTGGTGCTTCTTCTTCATCGCTTCCACCACTACAGCCTAATAAAACTAATACTAAAAAAAGTACAATTATATTCTTAGCTTGGGTAATATTGACAATCATTTCTTTATAATTTTTGTCTTAATGTTAATATTAGAATTAGTTATATGTAAAAAATAAACACCACTTGACAAACCATTTAAATTAACATTCAACATTTGTTCTTTTAAATCAATTATTCTATCTAAAACCAACTCACCTGTCATTGAAACAACCTTATAAGCAATTGGTTCTTTTGGTATGTTTAAAAGTGCTATAGTCAATATTTCTTCAACTATTGTTGGAAATACAAGCACTTTAGCGTTTGAAAAAATAATAGTTTCATTATACACACCTTGACAATCTTTATCAGTACTTACCCTAACTGTATTGTAATCTGATTGCAAATTTAAGATGATGCTACTTTTATCTGTTACCAAAATAGAATCATTTACCTCTATCCGATAAATATCACTACCTTTAAGATTTAGAGTTACAAGCTTCTTTGAATGATTTACCTTTGAAAATACAGATAGTGATTCTGGTTCATTTATGATGAGCTTTGCACTCATAGATAATGAGACATCTGTGGGCGAGGTAATAGTAACGGTGTAGGTACCTGCCTTCAGATTCTCTAAAGTAAAATTATCTGTAAAGGTTTGCAAAATGTTAACTCCATCTCCTGTAATTTTTATATTATAAGTTCCACTGACAATTGAAATTGCACTAATCGTTCCGTTGGATTTTCCCTTACATGAAACACTGGTAGTTTTTAACATGGCAACCGCTCCACCCGAAGGAACTTTATCATAGGTTTCTACAGAAAGGATTAAAGAGCTCACACTACCTCCATTATCCGGAAATTCAACTGAAACAATATTATTTTCTTTCAAAAGGCTTGAAGAAAAAGGAACTTCTATCATGCCAAAAAAGTCATCTCGGTCAGTTTGGTCATAGCCTTTCCAATTACCAGGAACTTCAACAACTTTATCATTTACTTTTATAACAGGCCTTTTACTCACATTATGTTTTCTTCCAATACCTAACCTTAAAGTAGCAAAACCAATTCCGCTGGTTACCCCATTGAAATTAAAAGCGATTGGTGTATTTGCTGTAATGGCTTGCAAATGTTTTGTTGTATAATAGTTTTTGGTTCTGATTGCATTATTAAACTTTATATCTGAGCTAAACGAATATTCTAAAATTACAGTTTCATCTTTTATTAAACTCAGAGAACTTGGAGCTGTCGTATGAATTTTTGTGTCTAATTCTGGTAATTGGTCTTTGTACACTTTCAAAGATTTTATTTTAACATCTACAAAATTAGAAACACTTGACATCATGGTTAGGTTTACCAATTGCGTATTATCATCAAGATTACTTAAGGCAATAAACATTTTATTACCATCAACAAAGGCATGAGTTTGCACATCAGGATTATCGCTTTTAATAAAAATACGTTTTCCTTTTACATCTTTCCAAAGTTCATAGAACAAAATTCTAGGACTGTATTCCCACTCTGTATTACTATCAATAGGTTGACCTATATTTTTGGGAATCCATAACACAGGCGTATAGGGCTGATAATTATTTGCTTCTGTAATGTGCCAAGTCGCTTTCCCTGTTATAAAAGGAATTGAGCAGGTTATTCTGTCTTGCCTGTCCAATAGACTTAGCAAAATGTGATTAATGGACGTCATAGTTTGCGCACTAGCAATTTCGCTATAATCATCACCATACCCTTTCTCTATTGCTCCATATTCAGTAATGGCATGCGGCTTAACAATTCCCCATTTTGCAAAACTGTAAGTTTCTATTAAATCTAAAATAGCTTCAGAATTACTACCAGATCGCTTAGTATCCTGCCCCGTAACATTAATACCGTCATATAAATGGGTTGAAAAACCATACATGTTATCTCCAGCGACATCCATAAACATCATCATATTTTCTTTCCAGTGGCCAAAATCATTAAGTTCCATAGATGGCCAAGCCGAAGAATAGCCAATTACCTTCATATTGGCCAATGCAGGTGTTTCATGAATACGCTTCCCTACAGCACCATAAAACTCAGCCATTTGTTTTTTTATTCTATTATTTTCACTAACACTCCATCCTGAATAAAAATCCTTTGCGTGCACAAAAGGTTCGTTCATCAATTCAAAAAATTCTTGTGCATCTCCATTATTAATGTCATTCTTAAAATATTCTACTGCCCAATCAGCAGCTGCATTAACATCAAGTCCATCAATAAAAGCATCCCTTGGATGCTGTGTACTTACATACCCTTTTTTTACCTCACGTAAATTATCATCGCCTGATTTAGCTGAAGGATATGCACCAACCTCCCCTGTAACTTGTTTTGCTCTGGCATGCGGTCCCCAAAATTGACGTCCTCCAGTAACATTATAATCATTTCTAAACTTTACAGCCTCTGTATCATTTGAGGCGTCATGAATTGAAAAATACTTTGTTCGATCTAGCTCAGATTCATTACCAATATAGCGCTCACATCGATTATCAATTTGAACCGACGTATTTTGCGCCATTAACTCTAAACTAATAGAACCAAGTAAAAGAGTAAAAAGAAGCAATGGGTGCTTTAAAACAAATCTCATATATTCTAACTTAATTTCCGTCAAATTTATTGTTAAATTGAAACAAAAGAAGCATTAAATGATTAAAATAGGATTACGAATGTTCTGCTGTAATAAGTAAAAAAAATCTCAAAGACTTACCTATTTATATCATATTGTTACAATTAAAAAAGTAATACCTAATATCACCAGATGTCACTTCTTTAATTGATTACAAACTATTTTTTTGGTATAATTTTAAATGAAAATGCATAATCACCAGCTTTTTGTGGTAATTCAATTTTTAAACCTTCAGCATCTGTTTTAAAATTCAACTTGCCTTCTACCCCTAGCATTTCTATTGAATCAATCTCATAATCATACAAGTTGTTACCTGCTTTTAGGCTACGAATTGTTAATTCTTGACCTTGTGGCCAATCTAACACTATGGCATAAAGCACATCTTCTTTGGTGGTAAAACGAATATCTTTAGCGGTGTTATCTGCATTTTTTTCTTCGCTTAAATGACCTTCAATAACTTGAGCATCTCCTTCTCCATATATTTTAAAGGTTCTGGTACCATAAATAGCCTCTCCATTTACTTTTAACCATGCCCCCATTTCTAATAAGCGCTCTTTAACAGGTTCTGGTATCGTACCATCTGCTCTAGGTGTAATATTTAATAATACTGCCCCATTTTTACTTACTACATCAACTAAAAAATCTATGAGTCTATTGGTAGATTTATACCTTGGGTTACTTATATGCGACCAAGATTTCCAATCGATAGAATCATCTGTTAACCAAGGAAAGTCTTGTTTTTCACTCATTCTTGCACGTTCTAAATCTAACACCGCCGAACCTTTAGCAAAGTCATAGAACTTATATGTTGACACCACATCTTTACCTTGTTTTTCAGCATGATTGTAATAGTAGGCCAAAAACTCCTTTCGGTGTTCTTCACTAATCACGTCCATTTTGTTATCAAACCAAACTAAATCTGGGTCATATTTATCAACAATTTCCTTAAGTCTATTTAACCATTCATCGTTAAATGCCTTATCTGCTAAAGGGTAATAACGTTTAACTCCTGCATCAATTTCATGTGGATGTAATGGCATTTGGTTATCCCCTTTTTTTAATTTAGGCCCGTATAAACCAGCATATTTAGGATTGGAAGCATCTGTTGTTTCATCCCAAGTTGGATACCAGCCAAACAACCAGTGACGGTGATATGTTGCAATAAACTTCATATCACGTTTACGAATTTCTTTTGAAAGTTCACCCATAATATCGCGTTTTGGCCCCATATCTTTGACATCCCACTCTGTTAAATCACTGTCCCACATAGCAAAACCATCGGCGTGTTCTGAAACGGGTCCAGCAAATTTGGCTCCTGCCTTTTGAAACAGATCGGCCCATTCGGCGGCATTAAATTTTTCAGCCTTAAACATGGGAATAAAATCCTTGTAACCAAATTCATTAAGAGGTCCATACGTTTTTACATGATGCTCATAAAACTTTGTGGGTTTGCCATTTTTAGCTTCTGGGTTATCGGCATTCACATACATCCAGTGTGCATACCATTCATTTTCATATTCTGGCACAGAATATGGCCCCCAATGACAATAAATACCAAATTTAGCATCTAAAAACCACTCCGGTGTTTCATGTTGTTTTAAAGATTCCCAATCTTTGGTATATTTAGGTTCTTTTTCACCTTGAGCCTGTTCGTGTTTAACCTCCTTACATGAAATTGCAATTAAGCAAGTTGCTAGTATAAACTGTGTTAAATATCTCATTCTTCTTTAGTTTAATTATATTTTTTGAGCCAATCCAAAAAAATCAGCACCTTTTATTACATTAATATATTTACAAAAGAACGACAATATTTTTATATATAAAAAATTATTTCATATATGATGACTAAAAATTAATACTCATTTTAACAGGTTTAGCCCCTCCAAGCTTTTCACTTAACTTTGAAGGCAAAGCACCACTCACAAAAATGATATGTTCTCCCTTTCTTAACACCTTTTTTCCATTTTCATCAAATTGATGAAACGCAGTTTCTGTTAATGGAATGGTAACTAACTTTTTCTCTCCTGATTTTAAAAACACGCGTTTAAACGATTTTAAATCGTATAAAGGATCTTTTATACCCCCAAAAGGCGAACTAATATATAATTGAACAACTTCTTCAGCATCAACAGTCCCCGTATTGGTTACTTCAACACTAACATTATAATCGGTATCAATAGTAAGGTTATCATATACAAAAGTGGTATATGTTAAACCAAAACCAAAAGGAAACTGAGGTTCTTCTTTCATGTATTTATACGTTCTGCCTTTCATATTATAATCTTCATACGGCGGTAATTGATCAACAGATTTAGGAAACGTTATTGGTAATTTTCCAGACGGAGATACATCTCCGAATAACACATCGGCTACAGCATTACCACCTTCTTCACCAGGATACCAGACAAATAACACGGCATCTACTATATCATACAGCTCAGGAATAGCAATAGGGCTTCCCCCTGTTAAAACCAGTACAATAGGTTTATCTGTCTGTTTTCTAATCTTCTTAATATAATTAATTTGATTTTGAGGTAATTTAATATCCGTTCTATCCCCTTTTTCACTTGATGCAATAGCTTCTCCTTCTTCTCCCTCTAATAACGCAGAAATCCCCATTACAGCGATACAAACATCAGACTTTCCGGCTTCACCTGTAGACCAATCAATTGGGTTAACATTCTCTCTAAATGGTAAAATACCTGCTTTATAATTTATACTAGTACCAGGGCTAACTTTACTCACTATACCATCAAGAATGGTTTGAGTACTACTTGTTAAACCATAATAATTGCCTAATAATACTTCTTCATTTGACGCATTAGGACCAACAACATATAAAGTACGCGTATCTTTTTTAAGAGGTAAAACTTGGTTCTTGTTTTTTAATAAAACGATAGATTTTTGTGCCACCTCACGTGCAATTTTTCTATGGTCGTCAGAATCAACAACATCTGCTGTAATACTATCAAATGGATTTAGCCCTACAGGGTCAAACAAGCCCAGCTTGAATCTTGTCATTAGGTTTTCCTTTAATCTTTCATCAAGTAAATCTTCAGTTATAAAGCCTTTATTTATAGCATTTTTTAAAACCGTATACACATTACCACAATTAATATTTGTGCCGCTTTTTAATGCTAAAGCTGCCGATTCTTCGCGCGTTTTTGTTACTTTATGAAATGCATGAAAATCATTAATAGCACCACAATCTGAAACTATATACCCTTTAAACCCCCATTCTTTGCGTAGTATATCTTGTAATAAATACGGACTACCACAACAAGGCACCCCTAAGGTTCTATTATACGCCCCCATAACCCCTTCTACGTCGGCTTCTTTTACCAGCGCCTCAAAAGCAGGTAAATAGGTTTCAAACAAATCTTTTTTAGTAACTACAGCATCAAACTCATGCCTAAACTCCTCTGGGCCACTATGCACGGCATAATGTTTAGCACAGGCTGCAGCTTTAATATAATTAGGGTTATCACCTTGCAAGCCTTTTACAAAAGCCACTCCTATTCTAGACGTAAGAAAAGGGTCTTCTCCATAGGTTTCTTGCCCTCTACCCCAACGTGGATCTCTAAAAATATTAACATTAGGCGACCAAAAGGTTAGTCCTGCATATCGGCTTCTGTTATTTATTTTTATGGCTTCATTATACTTTGCTCGTGCTTCATTGGAAATAGCATTTCCCACTTTTAAAATCAAGTCCTCGTCAAAAGTAGCCCCCATAGCTATGGCTTGTGGAAAAACTGTAGCTCTACCATTGCGAGCCACCCCATGCAATGCCTCATTCCACCAATTGTATTCAGGCATACCCAAACGTTCTATTGGAGGGCAAACATCTAACATTTGAGAGCACTTTTCTTCTAAGGTCATCTCTTTTACCAAAAGATCAACGCGCTCTTCTTTAGAAAGCTTCGTGTTTTCCCATGGAAATTTATATGCAATTTCCTTTTGAGGTGACAGTGTCTCTTTAGCCTTTTGGTTTTTTTTACAATTAAAAAAAACTAAAATGGATACTATGACTATACCTAAAACTCTAATTCTGTTGTTCATTTTCATCTTTTACTTACGCTATAAAATCAATCATTCCAATGTGCATCAATAACTTTTTGAATATGCGGAAACTTCTCGCCATCTTCTTCATTTAATTCTAATCGCTTTGCCTTTAACTGCTCTTTCAAATTTGCTATGACAGATTTATATTTAGGATTATCATAGGCATTATTCATTTCTTGAGGATCATTCTTTAAATCATAAAACTCCCAAGCCACTGGCGTGTGCATGGTAAACCTATTACCCCAACTTTTCTTATTCCACTCAGCGTTCGGATCATCTGTATCTACCCAATATCTTCCATAGTAAAAAATTAATTTATACTCCTTGGTTCTAATTCCAAAGTGAGCTGGATTGGCATGAGCATGTGCCATGTGCATCCAATACCTATAGTAGGTTGATTGTTGCCAACCTTCTGGCTCTTCACCCGTTTGCAAAATATGTTTAAAACTGTGCCCCTGCATTTGTTCTGGTGCGGTTCCTCCTGCTAATTCAATTAAAGTAGGTGCAAAATCTGTATTATTTATAATGGCATCGGTTCTAGTTCCTGCTTTAATGGATTTTGGATATCTTACAAAAAATGGCATACGCATAGATTCATCATACATCCATCGTTTATCTATATAATCATGTTCTCCTAACATAAAACCCTGATCGCCAGTATAAACAATAATAGTGTTGTCATATAACCCTTCCTCCTTTAAATACTTCACTAATCTAGCAACGTTGTCATCTACACCTTTTACACATCTTAAGTAACGCTTTAAATATTCCTGATAAGTCTTACTAGTATAAGCATTTCCTTCTAAATGATCTGCTTGCGTAATATCAAAATCTGGATTATTGTGCTTAATATAATTATCACTCCAAAGACGCATACCCATATGACGAATAGTATTACGTTTTGACACAGAGGAACCAATATCATGAATTAAAGAATCGTTTTTTCCTCTGGTGGCCACAGAACCATTATTCGCATTATAATACAAACTGGCTGGTTCAGGAATAAACGTATCTTCTAAATACTCTTTGTATCGCGGGGCATATTCAAAGTCGTCATGTGGTGCTTTAAATTGATGTACTAGGAAGAAGGGCTTGTCTTTATCTCTTTTGTTTTTTAACCACTCCAATGTAATATCAGTAATAACGTCTGAACTATGCCCTTTGTATTGTTTTCCTTCATAACCAGGGAGTTCTGCAAATGGTTTGTATGGTACTCCACTTTCTGTCAAAATTGGATCAAAATATGAACCCTGCTGATGGTGTTGTGAAAATATATTATAATAATCAAAATTAGGTTGATGTGTTAAATGCCATTTCCCTACAAGAGCAGTTTGGTATCCCAATTTTTTCATCTCCATAGGTAAATATTGTCTATTCGTTTCTACTTCACCCTCTAGGTCTAATACGCCATTAGCCTGACTATATTGACCAGATATAATAGAAGCTCTACTTGGAGTACAAATAGAATTCGTTACAAAACAATTGTCAAAAATCAAGCCTTCTTTCGCTATTTGATCTAAAGTTGGCGTTGGATTCAGTCCTGCTAAACGACTTCCATAAATACCAAATGCCTGCGTGGTATGGTCATCAGACATGATAAAAATAACATTAGGCTGCTTTGATTGTTTTTGAGCATTTTGAGCACAGGATAACATTGATAAACCTGTAAAAAAAACAGCTGCGAAATATAATAATTTGTGGGTCATAAATAATTTAATTTAGAAACTATAAATATCGGAAAAACTCATAAGCTATAAGGACAAGATATGGTTTTAAACACACATGTATTGTTCAAATCAAGTAAGTTTTAGCCTGATTTTAAAATAAAATATAAAATAAACCTTTTTAAATTTTAATAATTGAAGCTACATAATAATAAATACATCATTCTAAAACATAAAAGTATCAACTCTAATTTTGCTTTAAACTACTTTGAATCATACTTAACACAAACAGCCTCTATTTCGCAAAATTTAAAGCTATGTTTATAGTTTAGTGGTTAGCTATTGAAACAAAATTATCTTTTATTACATTAGCTAAATATTTGTGGTGTTAATTTAAACATATGTCATACGGCATATGTTTAATAATTATGATTTTTATAAACTAAAAACAGATCTTAACTATAATAACAGAAAAAAGAATGACTAAATACTATTTACTTTTTATTATACTAACATTATATGCTTGTCAGTCAAAAAACAAAGAAAACAAAACTCCTAATAAACCCAATATTGTTTTCATTTTCACAGATGATCAAACCTACTCCTCCATTCATGCATTAGGTAATAATGAAATAATTACCCCGACTTTAGATAAACTGGTTGCAGAGGGCACCACCTTTACCCATGCCTATAATATGGGTTCATGGAGTGGAGCGGTTTGTGCAGCTTCTAGAGCAATGCTCAATTCAGGACGTTTTGTTTGGAGAGCAAATGCATTTAGAAAAAATTGGATAAAAAATGACTCTATTAACAAATCATGGGGTAAACTTTTAGAAAACGTGGGCTATGATACTTACATGACAGGAAAATGGCATGTAGATGCTCCCGCCAATAAAATGTATCAGCATGTAACCCATGTAAGACCTGGTATGCCTGGTGATGCGTGGGATCATGAAACCATGGTTAAAAAGTTTGATTCTATTTCAAAAATACCAAATGCAAATCCAGAAAAAATTATGCCAAATGGCTATAACAGACCGCAGGGTGTAAATGATATTTCTTGGTCACCAACAGACACCTCAAAAGGCGGCTTTTGGGAAGGCGGCAAACATTGGAGTGAAGTATTAAAAGATGACGCCATTGGTTTTATTAATCAAGCAAAAACAAAAGACAAGCCTTTCTTTATGTACCTTGCATTTAACGCGCCTCATGACCCAAGACAGGCTCCTAAAGAATTCGTAGATATGTATCCACTAAAAAATATTTCGGTTCCTAAAAGCTATTTACCGGAGTATCCTTATAGGCATGACATTGCCAATGGTGATGATTTAAGAGATGAAGCCTTAGCGCCATTCCCTAGAACTGAATATGCTATAAAAGTACACAAACAAGAATATTATGCTAGCATCTCACATTTAGACACCCAAATAGGTTTAATATTGGAAGCTTTGAAAAAATCAGGAAAAATAGACAACACCTACATATTCTTAACAGCAGATCATGGGTTGGCAATGGGAAGGCACGGCTTATTAGGTAAACAGAATTTATTTGATCATAGTATAAGGCCACCAATGATTATTCTAGGTCCTAATATTCCAAAAAACCAAAAAGTTCATGCCGATGTATATTTACAAGATATCATGGCTACTTCTTTGGAAATTGCGGGGGCAGAAAAACCGAAGTATGTTGAGTTTAATAGCTTTTTAGATTTAGCTACAAAGAAGAGAAGCAAAAGTCATTATAATGCCATTTATGGTGCTTATTTGGATGTGCAACGTATGATTAGAAAAAATGGTTATAAATTACTGGTTTATCCTGAAGCCAATAAAATACTGCTATTCGATTTAAAAAATGATCCTGAGGAAATGCATGATCTTTCCGAAAATCCAGAACAGAAAGAACGTATAAATGCTCTATTGAAAGATTTATTAAAACTTCAAAAGGAAATGGACGATCCTTTAGACCTTTCATCTCAGTTTAATTTACTGTAAACATGATAAATCTATTTTAAATACTTTTAAATACTTTTGGATGAAGAACACCTTTTTATTCCTATTTATTCTAATAACAATAGGTTCATTCTCGCAACAAAATGATTGGGAAAACCCTCTTGTCAACTATATTAACAAATTACCTGCTCATGCTACATTTTATAATTTTGATAATGAAGTACAAGCGCTCTTAGGAGATAGAACAAAATCATCTTACTATAAATCATTAAATGGCAACTGGAAATTTAAGTGGGTAGCTACACCCAATGATGCTTCAAATAATTTTCAAAACTTAGATTTTAAAAGTAAAGACTGGGATACCATTGCAGTGCCCGGTAATTGGGAAATGAAAGGATATGGTATACCTATTTATACAAACTCAACTTACCCTTTTTTTAGTGACTTCCCCTATATCAATAAACATGATAATCCTGTAGGACACTACATAACAACGTTTTCAATTAATGAAAACTGGACTGATAAAGATGTTATTCTACACTTTGGTGGGGTCTCATCAGCTTTCTATGTATGGGTAAATGGGAAGTTTGTTGGATATAGTGAAGATACACGGTTACCCTCTGAATTTGACATCACAAAACATTTAAAGGAAGGAGAAAATAAGCTAGCAGTAAAAGTATATCGTTGGGCTGATGGTAGTTATTTAGAAGCGCAAGATCATTGGCGTATGAGTGGTATAGAACGGGAAGTTTATTTGCATGCCATGCCTAAAATAAGATTGGCTGATTTTACGATAAGAACAGATTTTGATGATACCTACCAGGATGCCCTTTTGCAAATACGCCCTAATTTTGTTTTGAATGTTAATGATAAATACATTGAAAAAGTGGGTCACTTTGGAGATGCACCATTACATACCATTGCTGATAACTGGTCTCTAACTACCAAATTATTTGACGCTCAAGGCAATATGGCAGCCGAATCAAATACAACTAAATTAAGCAAAATACTCGGAGAGTCTTATCCCCAAAGAGATAATGTTTACTTTGGGCTTATTGAAACAAAAGTAAAGACTCCGAAACAATGGTCTTCAGACTCACCTTATCTTTATACGCTTTTATTTGAAGTTAAGGACGAAACAGGAAACATAGTTCAAACCACGAGTACCAAGGTAGGTTTCAGAGAGCTCAAAATAGATGACCGTGGACGTTTTTTAGTGAATGGAAACTCGGTTAAAATGATTGGGGTTAATCGCCACGATCATGACCATATCCATGGTAAAACAGTAACAAGAGAAGATATAGAAACAGACGTTAAACTGTTAAAGAGGTTTAATTTTAATGCTGTTAGAACCTCGCACTACCCGAATGATCCTTATTTCTACGATTTATGTGACCAATATGGCATATACGTAATGGATGAAGCCAACTTGGAAACGCATGGAACAAGAGGTAAATTATCCAATGTTCCAGAATGGGGAAGTGCTTTTTTAGAGCGCGCCATAAGAATGGTTCAGCGTGACAAGAACCATCCAAGCATTGTAATATGGAGTTTAGGCAATGAATCTGGTACTGGCCCAAATCATGCTGCTATGGCAGGTTGGATTAAAGACTTTGATCCAACAAGATATATTCATTATGAAGGTGCCCAAGGTGACCCTACATCTTCAAATTACAAAAAAGCTTACTATAGCCATGGTAAAGGCAACCCTACAGACCCTAAATGGGTGGATATGCTAAGTAGAATGTATCCTCAGTCATGGGAATTACAAAGTCTTATCGATCATACAAATCCTATTGACAATCGCCCTGTAATCATGTGTGAGTATGCACATTCTATGGGAAACTCAACTGGAAACATGAAAGAGTATTGGGATGTTATTTATAAAAATGATAGAGCCATTGGTGGTTATATTTGGGATTGGATTGATCAAGGTATTTTGAAAAAAGATGAAAATGGAAATGAATTTTTGGCCTATGGTGGCGATTTTGGAGACAAACCTAACTCTGGAAGTTTTTGCTTAAATGGTATTATTGCTTCTGACAGAACCCCTAAACCAGCCACTTACGAGTGTAAAAAAGTTAATCAACCTGCACGAATAACTGCTATTGATGCAAAAAAAGGGTTATTTAAAATATTAAATCGTCATCATGCCATAGATTTGTCAACTTACAGCATAGAATGGGAAATAACCCAGAATGGTAATATTATTGATTTTGGTCAAATAAATGATTTAAAAACAAAACCCTACCAAACGGATGACCTAAATATAAACTTTAAATCACCCAAGTTGAAGTCGGGTTCAGAATACTTTATCAATATTTATGGTAAATTAAAATATGAAACCCAATGGGCGCAAAAAGGTTTTCTTGTTTTTAAAGAGCAGTTTAAACTAGATTATGAAATTGCAGACATTAAGTCTTTATCTGTTAAAGGTAGCCTAACAATTTCTGAAAATGACACAACATTTAACATTTTTGGAAAACAATCAACTGTGGTAATTAACAAGCAATTAGGGCTCATTTCCTCTTTTAAATATCTTGATGAAGATTATTTAAAATCACCTATAAAGCTTAATTTTTGGAGAGCACAAACAGAGAACGATGAAGCCTATAGAAAAGCAAAAAAACTAGACTCTGAGGTTGAATGGATGAATGCAGGAAGATCATTTAAGCCCTCAAAAATTAATGTTATTTCAAACAAAAATGGTAAGGCTGTAATAAGCGTTCAAGGTATAATCGAGCAACCAAAAACTAATGTAACTTTAACCTACACCATATTATATTCAGGCGAAATTCGAGTAGACTATACCATTCAAACGGATAAAAATGTTCCAAATATTCCTAGAATAGGTATGGCATTTGATATAAACAAGACCTATAACGATGTGACTTATTTTGGTAGAGGACCTCACCCTAACTATGCTGACCGTAACTATGCGTCTCATATCGGATTGTACAAATCTAAGGCATCAACTATGAATTACATGTATGCTTATCCAGAAGAATATGGAAACAGAACGGATATTAGATGGTTTAAGTTAGAAAACAATGGCAAAGGAGGTATTATGGTCAAAGGAAGCCAAGAGCTTAACTTTAGTATAATTCCTTATAGCCTTGAAAATCTTCAAAAGGCTAAACATACAAATGAATTAATAGAAAGAGACATTTATACCGTTAATATTGATTTAAGGCAACAAGGGGTTGGTGGTGATGATACTTGGTCAAAAAGAGCTCAAGCTCATGAAAACTATCTTATACCACCTGACAAGTATAATTACTCCTTCTATATTGTACCTTTCAAATCTAGAATTAAACCTGAATTTGTGAAATTCTAATAATTTCATTTCGCATATTTAAAATACTGCTATGATACATCCTATCCAAAGTTTTAAACTCAAGCTGCTAGCTACGTTAGTGACTTACTTCTGTTTAAATTTTGGCTTTTCTCAAAACAACGTACATTTTGAACATATAACAACTAATAACGGTCTGTCTCAAAGTGATGTTAATAGTATTTATCAAGATAATAAGGGATTTTTATGGTTTGGTACACATGAAGGTTTAAATAAATTTGATGGCTACAATTTCAAGGTGTACACACCAAACTCCCAAACTCATGATTATGAAGGTATAAGTAGCAGCTTAATATTTGCAATTACAGGAGATGATGATGATAATCTTTGGGTAGGTACTACTGGTGATGGACTAAATTACTTCGATACCTCTGTTGAACGTTTTAAGGTTTTCAAACATGAAGATAAAAATCCAAATAGTTTAATTAGTAATCATATTAGTTCCCTTTTCAGAGACTCCAGCAATAAGCTTTGGATTGGTACTTTTAATGGACTTGATATGATTGACCTAAATAAAGGATTAGACTCCATCCATTTCAATCATTTTAACTTTGATGGCGGTAATTTTGTATCCAACTTTGAAAATAAAACGATCTATTCAATCTTTGAAGATAAGCATGGACAAATTTGGGTGGGAGGAGCTAGAGGACTTTATAAATTGTCTCGGGACTCTAGCGGTGAACTCTATCTTAGATTTATCAATGAATTGATAAATCTCCCCTATACGTCGGTACGATGTATTGCAGAAGATCAGTTTGGGAGATTATTAATTGGTACTGTTGGTGGTTTATATGTATTAAAAAATGAAGGTGACTCTTATTGGGCAGATTGGATTCATAAAGGGTTCTATAATGATATACTCGTAGAAAAAAACAATATTTGGGCTGGAACAAACAGTGGCTTAATAAGTTTCAAATATAGCGGTAATACCGGAAAAATTATTGTTTTTAAGCAATATAGCTATGACCCAATGAGTCCCATGAGTTTAAGCAAAAATATTGTAAAATCTCTTTATAAAGACAAAACTGGTATTATTTGGATTGGAACAAATGGTGGTGGAGTTAATAAGTTTGATCCTTACAGAAAGGATTTCAAGCATATTAAAAAAACCTTAAATTCCACAAGTTTAAGTTATGACAAAATACGATCTCTTTTTGAAGACAGTAACGGTACGTTATGGATAGGAACAGAGGGAGGAGGTTTGAATATGCTCTTAAAAGCGAATGAGGATGAATTGTACACTAGCTTTCAACATTTGTCATCCCCTCGCAAACCTTTCACTATCTATGAAGTAAAACGTGGAGATCGCAAAATATTGTTGATTGGAACTGAAGGGGCTCCTAAATTACTAGAAATTGACATTACCAACCCTCGCCCCCTTTCAAATAAGGATGTTAAAAAATACGAAGACGTCTCTGGAAGCGTTTTTGCCTTATTAGAAGATAAACATAAAAATTTGTGGATTGGAACTTACAATGCAGGAATCAATAGGTGGTTATATGATTCAGAAACCAATAGTTTCAAAAAAGATATTCTCTTTGCCGATAAAAATGACCCGCATAGTTTATCAAGTAATATTATAAGAAACATCCTTGAAGATCATTCAGGAAACCTTTGGTTTGCAACTGGTAATGGTTTATGCAAACTAACTCCAAACGAAGCTCTTAAAGATAAACCAAAGTTTGAAGTTTTTCAAAATGATCCTAAAAATAATAGGTCCATAAGTCATAATTATATTTTAGAGTTATTTGAAAGTTCCAAGAATGAGCTTTGGATTGGAACATTTGGAGGTGGATTGAATAAGTTTATCCCATCTAAAAACAAATTAAAAGGAGAGTTCGTTTCTTATCTTATGAAAGATGGTTTACCTAACAATGTAATCAAAGGAATTCTAGAAGATGACCAAGGATTTTTGTGGCTCTCAACAAATAAAGGCCTATCAAAGTTTGACCCTAAAAAGGTATCTTTTAAGAATTATGACATGAATGATGGGTTGCAAAATAATGAGTTTCAAGAATTAGCCAGACTGAAAAGGAGAAATGGTGAGATGCTTTTTGGGGGTATAAACGGATTCAATGCTTTTTTTCCCGAAAACATAAAGGACAATCATGTTGAAGCTGAAACGGTTATTACCAAATTATCTGTTTCTAATCAGGTCGTAAATATTGGAGATCAAGTTAACGGAAGGGTTATCTTAGAACAAAGTATTAATCAGACAGACAAAATAACTTTGAAACATAATGAGAATAATCTTTCTTTTGAATTTGGTGCTCTTCATTATGCTTCTCCAGATAAGAATAAGTTTGCCTACATACTTGAGGGTTTTGATGAAGACTGGGTCTATACCACTTCAAGCAAACGCTTTGCAACGTATACTAATCTATCACCAGGCACCTATACCTTAAAGGTAAAAGCCTCCAATAACGATGGTATTTGGGATAAAACTCCTTCCGAAATAAAAATTGAGATTATACCTCCATTTTGGCGTACTACATGGGCCTATCTAATATATTATGTCCTAATAATTGGATTACTATTATTATTTAGACGGTATACGGTTATAAGTACAACTAAAAAACATCAACTTGAACTAGAACATTTTGAAAAAGAAAAAAGTGAAGAACTTCAAAAAATAAAGTTGGAATTCTTTACCAATATTTCTCATGAGTTAAGAACACCCCTTACTCTTATAAAGGGCCCCTTGAAATATCTCCAAAAAAATGGCGATCAACTTAATAGGAAAGTACTTCAAGAACAGTACACTTTGATGCAAAAAAACTGTGACTATCTATTACGTTTAGTAAATCAGTTACTTGACTTTAGAAAAATAAATCAAGGAAAAATGAGATTAGTTATGCGCAAAGGAAATATTGTTGAATTTATAAAAGAAGTATGTGAACCTTTTCAATTCTTATCGCTGAAAAATCATGTTAACTTCCAATTTAAAACCAGAAATCCAAAAATCATAGCGTGGTTTGATCATGACGTAATTGAGAAAATCCTAAATAACCTATTATCAAATGCATTTAACTATACTCCCGATAATGGAGAAATAAGGGTTGAAATTAATACCATTAAAGAAACCGTAAATTCTAATCTAGGGAAAAGAAATTTAAACTTTGTTGAAATACAAGTTATTGATTCTGGTTTAGGTATAGAAAGTAACCGCTTGGAAAACATATTTGAACGATTTTACACAGAAAATAACCAGGCTAGAAATCACAGTAAAGGTGTTGGTATTGGTCTTGCATTTGTCAAAGACATCGTAGAACTTCATCAAGGAAAAATACATGTAATAAGTGAAATAAACAAAGGTAGTACTTTTACTGTTCATTTGCCTATAGAAAAGGAAGCCTACGAAGGAATTCCAGAGATAATATGTAAAGATGTTTCTGATAGTGATTTTAAACTAAGAACTTCAGAAACAGACTCAATGGCAATTAGTATGAATGACGATATTGTTGATCAAGACATTGATAAGTCTAGAGCTCAAAAGCCTGTTTTGCTTGTTGTTGATGACAATGAAGATATTAGGTCTTTTCTAAAGCAAGCCTTGTATAATAAATATATTGTCTATGAAGCCGAAAATGGCAAAGTTGGTCTTGAGCTTGCTGGAAAAATTATACCAAATGTCATTTTAACAGATATTTTAATGCCTGAAATGGACGGAATTGAATTTTGTAAACATGTTAAAAACCACAAAGAAACGAGTCATATCCCAGTAATAATACTTACCGCAAAACTCTCACAAGAAGATGAAATAGAGGGTCTAAAAACAGGGGCCGATGATTACATAAGAAAACCTTTTGATATTGAACTCTTAGAACTAAAGCTTAAAAACATTGTTAATCATAGAAATAAATTAAGAAACAAATTCAATTCAGAAATCACGTTCAAACCAAAAGATGTGACCGTAACTACCCAAGACGAACAGTTCTTACAACAAGCCATAGAAATTGTTGAAAAACATATGATGAACACCGATTTCAATGTTGAGATGCTTGTAAAAGAAATGGGATTGAGTAGAAGTAATCTCTATTTAAAGTTCAAAGAGATTACAGGGTTATCCTCTAGTGAGTTTATTAGAAATATAAGACTCAAAAGGGCTGTACAGCTTTTTCAAGCAAGTGATTATTCGGTAAAGGAAATTATGTATATGACAGGTTTTAATACAGCGTCTTATTTTGCGAAATGTTTTAAGAAACAGTTTGGAGTTATCCCAAGTGATTATGTAAGAAAAATAGCCAAAGAAAAAGCTTCTAACTCCTAAAACTACTCCCTATAAATAAACTTAAACTTGAGTGATTAACAAGAAAAAATAAAACAAACTGAAAGTATCTAACAGGTATTAGTATAAACATCAAACAGTAGAACTTTAAACACCTACTTAAAATTTAATCTTATTATGTAGTTTTAATCTTTATATATAAAGTACTTCATTTGATTGTAAGTATTTAGATTAAGTCAACTATACGCTTTAAATTTTATAATTTAATTAAGACGAGTAATAAGAAATAAAAGATTGACTTGTTACCGTAATTATTATTTTATAAATTACTATCCATTTAATACAACTGTCATATCATTTACATACTTAATTTCACTTACATCTTAAATGAGGTACTTTATCTATTGTCTTTTTATTGCATGTTTGCTTTTTGGTTGCAAAAAACAGAGTAATGAGGTTTATATTTTTAAAGTAAGTTTGTTAGTTAATGACAGTCATACAGATTATGCGGCTTTTGAGTATTTTAATACAATTTTAAAAGAACGATCAAATAACCGATTGGCGCTTGAAATATACCATTCGGAACAACTAGCCAAAGAAATTGAAGCCATAAGACTTATTCAAGCCGAAGTCATTGATATGACCATAACAGGTTCCTTACTTAATAATTGGTTTGAAACGGCAGCTTTTTGCGAGTTACCTTTTTTCTTCAAAGATACGGTTGAAGTGAAACAATTTATAAAAGGAGATATTGGCCAACTCGTTGAACAGGAAATGATTGAAAAAACTGCCTTAAGACCACTGTGTTATTTTCTTAGAGGCCCTAGACAATTAACCTCCAATAAACCCATAAAAGATCCTGATGATTTAAATGGTTTAATTGTTAGAGTACCTAATGTACCTTCCTTTGTAACCACTTGGGATGCGCTTGGCGCAAAATCAACCCCAATGGCTTTTTCTGAAGTATTTACATCCTTGCAATCAGGAACTGTTGACGCTCAGGAAAACTCACTTGCGTTAATTAAAAATGCAGGATTTTATGAAGTTCAGAAATATGTTAACATGACCAATCATGTATTGAGTTGGGGCTATCCTGTCATTGGTGAAAAGCAATTTCAAAAATTACCATCAGAATTGCAGTCCATTTTAATAGAAGCAGCTAAAGACATGCAAGTGTTTGAGCACCAGTTATTCTTAAACCATGAAAAAAACATTCGAAAAGAGTTAGAAAATAAAGGTATGCAGTTCATTAGTGTTAATCACGAAGCTTTCAGTAAAAAATGTGAACAGGCTATTTTTGAAAGCTTATCTTTTGAATTACAAAGCATATATAAAACCTTAAAATCTAAAAAACATCTTGAATAAAATCGTCGGTAAACTATTAAAAACAGGTACATTACTTGCTATTACATTGTTAATAGCAACTGTTCTTTTACAAATTTTTGCCCGCTTTTTTTTATCGAGCGCACCACCCTGGACCGAAGAAGTTTCTAGATTATTTTTTATTTATGCGGTGACTTTTGCTGCGGCTTTAGCGTTTAAATCTAACTATTTCATTTATGTGGATATGCTCTATAATAAGGTTAATAATACAGTAAAACGTATTCTTAATCTTATCGTGTATTTGGTTACATTGTTGCTATTTATGGTTTTAAGTGTTACAGCTATAGGGTTTGTAAAAATGGGAATTGCAGAACAATCACCCAGCCTAGGCGTAAACATGGGTATTGCTTTTTCAAGCATTTTTCTATTAGCTGTTTTTATGTGCTACTATTTAGTACAAAAACTAATGAAATTTAAATAGAGTATTTATGATTTTATTACTATTTGGTGTTTTTCTTATTTGCTTAATCCTGAGGTTTCCAATTGCTTTTTCTATAGGCTTATCGTGCTTAGTGTATTTAGTTTTTAATGGTACACCACTTATTGTTATTCCAATGAAACTTTACTCTGGTATAGATGTTTTTGTACTACTGAGTGTTCCTGGTTTTATAATAGCGGGCAACCTGATGAATCACGGTGGCCTTACCGATAAAATTATTACGTTTTGCAACCATCTTTTAGGACATATTACGGGAGGGTTATCATTGGTAAATATTGGAGCTTCTATGCTTTTTGCTGGGATTTCTGGCACTGCAATATCAGATACTGCAAGTATGGGATCTGTTATGATACCTGCCATGAAAAAAGAAGGTTATGACACAGGATTTGCTTGTGCCGTCACAGCTTCCTCTTCAACTATGGGGCCCATTATACCTCCTAGCATCCCTATGATTATTGCAGCAACATTAAGCGGACTTTCAGTAGGTAGATTATTTTTAGCGGGTGCTATACCTGGGTTTTTACTAGGGCTTGGAATTATGATTGTGGCTTATATTATCTCGAAGAAAAGAAATTATCCTAAACACCCTAAAAGTAGTCTACAAATGATTTGGTTAAGTTTTAAAAATACGTTTTGGTCACTTTTAATGACCTTTATCATCATTTTTGGAATTGTGGGCGGTGTTTTTACGCCTACCGAAGCGTCTATTGTAGCTGTGGTTTATGCTTTAATCATTGGCATTTTTATTTACAAAAAACTGAATCTAAAGAAAATTCAAGTGATTTTTATAGATTCAATGAAAACCTCGGCTTCATTGATGGTTTTAATTGGGTTTGCTAACTTATTTGGTTGGATTTTAATCACTGAGCATGTTCCGCAGTTAATTTCTTCTGAAATTTTGGGTATTTCTACCAATAAGTATTTTGTTTTATTGATGGTTAATATCCTTCTCATATTTGTAGGCACTTTTATGGAGACGATTGCTGCCTTACTTATCTTATTCCCTATTTTACTAAAACTCGCTATTTCTGTTGATATTGATCCTATTCATTTTTCTGTTATCGCTGTTCTTAATTTAATTATAGGTTTAACCACACCTCCTTTAGGCATTTGCTTATTTGTAGCTTCTAGCATTGGTAAAATTTCTATTGGAAAAGTAAGCAAAGCAGGCCTACCCTTTTTATTAGTAAGCCTGTTAGTATTAACGTTGGTTACGCTGTTTCCAAGTCTTTCGTTAGAACTTCCTAAACTATTAATGGACTAGAATTTAAAACCATTCGCTGAGTATAAAGCTATTTAACCACACTGCTTTTCCGTCTTCACTTTTAAATACAATTTGTATAGGGTTTACACCATCTGATTCTATATAAATATCTGTATTACCAAACGGTTTTGTCTGCATATCCTTACCATCTGTTACTACTATTTTAGAAATAACCTCAGCTCCCTTTGCGTCATGTATTTCTGCTGAAATATGTTTTGCGGCTGGGATTTGGTAAATTTTATAAGTTGCCATTTTTTCTTGATTAGGATCCATACTGTCAGTATTCGTTCTTGGCGCATGATGAAAAGTGGTTAACTTATAGCGCCCCTTTTTTAAACCTTTAAACTCAAGATTTAATCCATTTTTTGATGTGCCTAAAATGCCTTCACCATGAGCAAACCCATATTTACCAATAACATTTATTTCTCCTAACCACCTTGTGTTCTCTGGACTGTCAACACTTTCAATACGTGAAGTAAAACCTCCTAATTGCGTAAAAGATTTTTCTGCATTTTTCATGTCTTCACTACTCCAAGGTATCCAATCAAATTGTACTAACTGTTCAGTTTCTCCTAGATCGACTTTTACACTTTCAAAATCATGAATTGGTTCTATCTGAGAACAATCAAAATGAGCCGCTTCTGAATTTATAATAGCACTACCCGATTTTAGTCCTTTTGCTTTAGCCGTAACCGTAATTTTACTTGGCCTAGTACCTGATTGGATTAATGCAGGCGCCACCCCGTAAGTAGTACCAAATGGGTTTGCCCCAATGGCTTTATCTTCTCCAACAATATGGGCATCCCCAGATACCGAAAAGGTAATAGCTCTATCATCTTGAATTATGGTTCCATTTTTATCAACTACCTTGGCATAAGCCACTACAATATCAGAACCATCTGCGACAAAGCTTCTTCCTTCTGTATCTAACTCTAAAACAATTTTATAAGCGTCTTCTGGAGTTTTTACTACATCTTTAGACACCACTTTGCCCTCTACCAAACCATGGGCAACAAGTTCTCCTTCATTATAATTCTGGATCTTAAAGATAAACGGTGCATGTTTTAAATATTTATAATCATCCTGCTTAGACGGATGCTGCACCCCCAAGGATGATCCATTTAAAAATAATTCTACTTTGGATGCATTACTATACACAACAACATCTTCAACGTCTGCTTTCCACTCCGTTTCTATATGTGTATAAGGTACTTGAGTAAGTTCTGCTTTATACCACATAAGCCCAGGTCTAGGATATCTAAATACGGTCATAAGTCCACTTCTACTTCTATCTTTAGGATTATCACTAGGATGAAAGGTATAATACGCATGTGCGGTCCATGATATAAGTCCCAACTTCATAGGGTCATCTAAATAATGATTCACCGCAGCTGGACCTCTCCCCCCTTCCATGGCTAACATAGGTTCATCTTGACTCCAGTAATAAGGACCATAAACCATTTGTCCGTAAATATCTGTTAACCCAGACGTTTGCCAACCCGTCCATCTACTACTTTGTGATGCCGTAAAACGCACAGGATCTTCTTGTTTTATCACATTATGCGCTCTAGGCACATATCCTCTATGATTAATACCCGCACCCCAAATAATTACGGAAGGATGATTTCTATGGTTTCTAACCATAGTCCTTGCTGCTTTTTCATAATTTTCAAACCAAGCCTCATTTCCAATAGACATCCAAGTTGGAGCTTCTTCATATACTAAAATACCAAGTTCATCACACGCCTCTATCACCGCATTATCATGCGGATAATGCGCAGTTCTTAAGACATTCATACCCAATTTTTTTATTTGCAACACATCTTTATAATGTAATGTATTAGGCATAGCATCACCAATAAATCCATAATGCTGATGTCTGTTTGTCCCAATAAGTTTTACAGGCTTTCCGTTTAATAATAAACCTTCAGAATGGGTAATTTCAATCTTTCTGAATCCCATTTTACATTCAATCTCATCTACTTTTTCTTGCAATTCATAAACGGTTGTATTCACACGATATAAATTCGGGGTATCAATAGACCACAGTTTTAAGTTATCTTCTATACTTCCTATTTGATTAAATACTTGTTTGCTATTGGCGTCTATAGATTTAGTTTGCGATAGTTTTAAAACTACGATATTCTTATCATCCACTAATCTATTAATAACAGTTACCGTCTTTGCTTCATCGGTTTCATTTTTAACTTCTGTTTTTATATTTACGGTGCCATTCATATTAACAGGATCAACCGTTGGTGTGGTAATATACTGTCCTGAAGTTTCTGACTCCCAATTAAAAGAAATATAAGTAGCATTCGTTTCAACCAAATACACATCTCGGTATAAGCCCCCAAACTTAATATAATCCATGGGACCTGGATCTGGCGGAACATCTTCACGTCTTCTATTATCTGCTAAAACAGTAACCAAATTCTTCTCACCATAGCTTACAAAAGATGAAATATCAAAATGAAAAGGTGTATAACCGCCAACAGCATGTTGCCCCACATGTTTGCCATTTACCCAAACATCGGTTACTTGATGTACGCCTTCAAACTCTAAAAACACTTTCTTTGTTTTATCCTTTGTTACTTCAATATCTCTTCTATACCACCCCACATTACGCATAAACGTTTTTTGATATTTGTCATCAGTATAACCATTAAGATCCATAGAGGTTAACTCAAGAGAATGTGGTACGTGAACGACCTCCCATTTAGAATCATCATAATCTGTATTATAAAATTGTGCATTAGGGTCTCCAAGATGAAATCGCCATCCTTGATTGATGTTGGTTTTTTGTCTGACACTTTCATTTGAATTCTGTGCCAATACAAACGTTGAAAAACACAGTACGCTTAGAATGAGTTTTAATTTAATCTTCATTAAGTTTTAGTTTAAAAATATGCCTATTAGTTTGTTTTAAAATTAAGCTTCTTGATTGGTTAAGAACATGACGTTTGTTTTATACTATATAACATATGTTCATTTAAAAAAAGGGCTGCTACTTAACTTTCCGTTAAATACGTTTCGAAAAATTTTGATTACCTTTAATTAATATAACTTTGGGTGTCTACATAAACAAATTTAAAAGGTTTATCAATGTGGCATTGTATGTATTTTTAAAAGACTTTTTATATAAAAAAATGATAACAACTAACAGATAAATCTCACAAAATTAGTTTTGTATATCCTTTAAATTTATCTTTGTTTTACACTCAAACCATTTTCGCTATTCAGAATTAAATTTATAAACATACTTATATAAAAACTTACAAAAACATGACTAAAACATTACCTGTATTTTCAATGCAATTAAACACAATAAAAGTTGCTTTATTCAGCCTTATTATTTCACTATCAAGTTGTTCAGGGCTCAAAGTTTTAAACACTTATACGGCAGATCATGTGGCAACCATAAAAGACCAAAAAGTTTTAGTTATTGCAAGAATGAAAAAGCAAAATGTTAGAGAATCTGTTGAACGTGAAATGACCAAACAATTACTTTCTAGTCATTTAAAAGCTTCTGAAAGTTATAAAGTGTTTCCTAAGCTAAAAACGAACGAAACCTTATCAAAAGAAGATCTTGAAAAATTCAAATTACAGCTTAAAGAACAGGGATTTGATGCTGTATGTATTAGCTCTGTAATTGGTGTTGAACGCTTGTCTAAAACTAATGTTTCGGGCGGGTATGAAGCTGGTGCTGATTTAGGGTCTTACTACGGAATGAACACAATTGGTTTTTTTGGATATTACACAAGCCCGGTACCGACTCCTACTTTTAAAGGTGTATATGAACCTGTAGAATTAATGACTGAAACAGCTCAAATTTATGTTCTAGAAACGGCTGTTTATAATCTTGATTTACCTGAAAACAAACAAATGATAGCTTCAGTAACATCAAAAATTGAAAATGTAGAAACTGCTGGAAACATTGCGAAAAAATATGCTAAAGCGGTAGTTAAAAGTTTAAAAAAATAACTAAAATTCTTTTCGCCATGCCTAACAAATGCATTCTAACTACAATAGCCCTAACGTTGACCCTCAGTCTGTTTTCTCAAGAAAATACAGACGTTAAAAAATATAAAAATGAAATTGGTATTGTATTTACTGATCTGGCGAACGGTACAGGATTATTGAGGTACGAACGCCTTTTAAACAACCATTTCTCTGTGGCTTTAAGTGCTGGTTATAAAACGGAAAATGGTTTAATAAGCTTTAGAGGTATTGACGCTAATAGTATTAAAACGAATGATTTTAATTATTTTGGATACAAACTTATACCTGAAGTAAGGTATTATTTTAAAAATACTATGATTGGCAGTATGGATGGTTTTTACGTAGGTGCTTATGTTAAATATTCTGATTTTAAGTCTGATTTAAATGGTACGTATGTTAGTGAAGATAACACAAATTATGATGTAGAATATGATGCCGATTTTAAGGTTACATCTATTGGGCTAATGGCTGGTTATAAACTTCGACTATCTAAACGGTTTTTTATAGACTTTTTAATTGCTGGCCCTGGCGGCGGACATTACAATTTTAAATTAGTACAAAAAAAATCACTACCAACTGAGTTTTATGAAAAGCTTAATAATGCCTTAAGTGAATATGGTATTTTTGATTTTATTAACTCCGATTTTGAATTTAAGGACGTTGATTTAAGATCAAAATTTAGCACTATATCATTTAGATATGGTATAACTGTTGGCTACTCTTTTTAATTTTAAACTCGCACTATATTGAGCTGTGAGCTAATTTTATTTTAATTAAAATTGATATTTGGTAAAAACGCTGTAACGCACAAAGAATATAGAATTACGAAACTAGTATAGTGTTATTTGAATAACATACATAAATTGTTTCTAATAAAACAATCACTTTTCTTACAAGTTGATTACTATTGTTTTTCCTTTTTTTTTTTGTAAATTGTTATAAACCAAAAACTTTATAACTATGAAAGCTCATGTATTCTTTTTTGCCTCCCTCCTTGTTATTATTTTAGCCTGTAACCAATCTAAAGAAAATAAAGAAGATATGGTTCTTGTTGAAAAAACAGAAATAAAAACCCACCACCCATTAATTGGTACTTGGGAACGTACTAGTTACTACAACTATAACCAAGGTAAAATAGATAGTTTTCAATCTAAACCAGAAAACAAACACATCAAGATTTTTACGCCCCATAAAGTGATGTGGTGTAGAAACAATGCGGCAGATGAAACCGAATGGTTTGGTTATGGTGATTATGAACTTACCGATAGTTTACTCATTGAAACCCTTGAATATGGTTCAAAAAGTATGAATGTAAAAGATGACGGTACTTCTGTTTATGAGTTTAAATACACTGTTGATGGTGAAAAGTTTAGCCAAATACGTTTTGATTCTGAAGGGCACCTAATTTTTGCCGAAAATTATGTTCGTGTAGAATAAAGCAGCATAAGTTTTAAGTGTTGCCTAAATCTATACTTGTTTTATTGTTTTATATTTAGAACTTTAATTCTAAATAAGAACATGAAAATAGTTGTACTTGATGGTTACACGCTAAACCCTGGTGATTTAAGTTGGAAGGACATTGATAGTCTTGGCACATTACAAGTTTATGATAGAACACCCTTTAACGAAGCTACTATTTTAGATAGGGTTAAACATGCTGATGTTATTTTAACCAACAAAACACCCCTCTCTAAGCAAACCATAAAAAATGCAAAAAACCTTAAATATATAGGTGTTCTCGCTACGGGGTACAACGTGGTTGATACTGAAACCGCAAAGAAAAATAACATTGTGGTCTGCAATGTACCTTCTTACAGTACGGTATCAGTGGCTCAATTTACAATAGCTTTAATTTTAGAATTATGTCATCATATAGGACAACATAGTCAGGCCGTTTTAGATGGTGCATGGAGCAAGAGCCCAGATTTTAGTTTTTGGAATTCCCCTTTAATAGAACTTCAAGGCAAAACATTAGGTATAATTGGCTTTGGAGATATTGGTCAAGCTACAGCTAAATTAGCACAGGCCTTTGGAATGCGTATCATTACTTTTTCAAGAACCAAATATCCTGAACTCGAATCAAATACGTGCCAATTTGTAACTTTAGATTACTTATTTAAGAATTCAGATATTATCAGCCTTCATTGTCCTTTATTAAAAGAAACTGAAGGAATCATTAACAAAAGGAGTATTGAAAAAATGAAGCAAGGTGTTATGATCGTTAATACCGCTAGAGGTCCTTTAATAATTGAAAAAGATTTAAAAGAAGCCTTAAATTCTGGAAAGGTTTATGGCGCTGCACTTGATGTTGTTTCAAAAGAGCCCATAGAACTTAGTAACCCATTATTGTCGGCAAAGAATTGTATACTAACACCGCATATTGCTTGGGCACCTAAAGAAGCTAGAATGCGACTTATGGAAACTACATTTAAAAACATAAAAGCATTTAAAAAGGGAAAACCAATGAATGTTGTTAATAATTAAATTAAGGAAATATCGCACATAAAGCAGTGTCTTTTTAGGATTTATTTTCTATCCGTTTAAAAACCAATCAGATAAAAAACACTAAAAAAAGAAATAACTAAAATCTAGTTTTTCAAAAATACCACTATCTTTTTTTAAAGTATTATTAACTTTGCTGCCATAAATTTGTATTTTCAATAATTAATAATAGATTTTTTAGAAATATGTTTGAATTGGCTATTTATATATCATCATTTATACTGATTAATAAATATTTTCGTCATAAAATCTTGTTGCTGTTTTTCACTTTGCTTATGCTTGGTTCTACTCAAGCTCAAAACACAAAAGATGAAAAAGAATTAAGTCCTCAAGATGTCTATCGGAAAGCTACATCATTGCAATATAAGTATCCTGATAGTTCGGCTAGATTATTTCAATACAGCCATGATTTAAACTTAAAAAAAGGGGACTCAGGGAGCGCTGCTTTTGGCTTATTAGCAAAAGCTCTAGTCTTTGAACATCAAGCCCAGTATGCCAAGTCTTATGATGAATTATGGAATGCTCTATTATTAATAGATAGCTCTAAACATAAAATAGCGGAGTTAACAGTTTATAATAGATTAGGTAAAATATATTCTTATTACAAAAGAGAAGATAAAGCTCTAGAATATTTAAAAAAATCTCTCAATATTCAAAAGCAACTTATTAAACAGGAAATGATAAAACCTTCTGATTTAGTAATTTCTTATCACTCTATTACAAATATTTATAGAGATCTTAACAACCCTGAATTAGGAGAGGTATATTTAGATAGTGCATATTTATATTTTGACAGAGATAATACACCAATCTCAAAATCTTTTTTAGATTTTGAGAAAGCCAATATTCTAGCGCAGAAAGACAATAATAAAGAGGCGCTTGAAATTATGGAATCAATAGCTCCGTGGTTTCAAGAAAAATTACCCTCGTATATGGTATTGGTTTATAAATATTGGGGGGATATTTATTTTAATCTTAACAATTTAAATAAAAGTGAAGAACTTTACTTTAAGGCACTTCAAACTTCAGCAGAATACAGTAGCCACATTGACTTTACACCTTTGATTTATGAAAAGTTAACCGATTTGTATTTGAAGAAAAAAGATTACCAAAAAGCCTACACTAATATTAAAAAAGCAAAAGACCTTGACGCTACATTTTTTGATAGTAGAAGTGTATCCAACCAACCTTTATTAGAAATTAAAGATACCTACAGGCTAGAAAAAGAAAAACAAGAGCAAAAAATACAAGCACAACATTTAAAACAATTAAAGCAGGAAGCAGAAATTAAAAATTTACAACGGATTATCCTTTTTGTTTCCATCATTTTCCTAATTATTATAGGCGCTATCTATATAAAAAACCTTAGAGCGAGACATAAATCTGAAAAACTTCTTATTCAAAAGAACAAAGAACTTGAAATAAAGAAAGCAAGTGAGTTAGTTGAATTAAAAAATAAAGAGTTAGCGGCCTCTGCACTAAGACTTATTGAAAAAGATGAATTCCTGAAAAACTTGAAAACCAAAATACGTGAAGGAGACTCTGTTATAAAGAAAAGTGACCTCAATAAAATCCTTAAAACCGTTTCTATAAATAGCTATAATACTTGGGATGAGTTTAGATTAAGATTTATAGAGGTTAATAAAGAATTTTATGATAAAATCTTTGAAAAATTTCCTAACTTGAGTCAAGGCGATCAAAAAATTTGTGCTTTAATTAAGTTAAACATGTCAAGCAAAGAAATGTCTCGGTTGTTAGGTATTTCTGTTGAATCTGTTCATACCTCAAGACATCGTATTAGAAAAAAAATGAAACTTCCCAGACATATAAACCTAGAAGATTATATCAACTCGCTTTAATCTTATTTTACCAATAAAATAAAGTTTTAGTTGAGTAAATTTTTAAAAGAATCTGTTAAATTTTGCTCTATATTCGCTTTAGTATTTCTATTTTTAAATTTAATAAAACAGCACATAAATTATGAATATAAGTGATGAACAAATAGACTTTTTAGGCATAACAAATAAAGATAAGCTAAGCGCTGCCAGTAAAAGAGCATTAAAATGGCCTATGGATTTAGGCAATGAATGGTTCTTTGAATATGAGGTTGAAGATTTAAAAGGCGATTTGGCTTATGAAGAAGGTGTTGTTAGGCGAGATCCTAGTGCTATGATAAAGCATAACGGTAAGTATTTTGTTTGGTATTCTAAATCTGTTGGAGCTACTGATGGGTTTGCTGGAAACATTACAAACGATAAAGTTTTTCCTTGGGACAGATGTGATATTTGGTTTGCCACCTCAGAAGATGGTATCACCTGGAAAGAAGAAGGTGTAGCAGTACAAAGAGGTGAACGTGGTACTTATGATGACAGATCTGTATTTACCCCAGAAATCATGGCATATGACGGAATGTATTATTTATCTTATCAAACCGTAAAATGCCCCTATACCGTAAGAGTTAAAAATGAAGTTGGATTAGCCTGGTCAAATTCGCCTTATGGTCCGTGGACGAAAAGTGATGAACCAATTTTAAAACCAGCCAATAATGGTATTTGGAAAGGCGAGCAAGACAATCGATTTGCTGTAGAGAAAAAAGGCGACTTTGATAGTCATAAAGTTCATGACCCCTGCATTTTACCGTATAATAATAAATTTTACTTGTATTACAAGGGTGAGCAAATGGGAGAAGCTATTACTTTTGGTGGTCGTCAAATTAGGCATGGTGTTGCCATTGCAGATAACCCCAAGGGACCCTATGTTAAATCGCCCTATAACCCAATTTCAAATAGTGGTCACGAAATATGTGTTTGGCCTTACAACGGTGGTATAGCCTCTTTAATAACTACAGATGGACCTGAAAAAAATACTGTTCAATGGTCGCCAGATGGAATCAATTTTGACATTAAAGCTGTTGTGAAAGGCGCTCCTCATGCCATTGGTTTAAATAGAACAGCAGACACTGAGCGTGAACCTACTGAAATATTGAGATGGGGATTAACCCATGAATATATGAATGATGATTATCAATACATCAGAAGATTTACCACATGGAAAATGAAGCATCATACCGCAAAAGGTGAACAGAGTGAGTAAATTGAACACTATAAATAAAAAAATGCACGTTATTAAAGTGCATTTTTTATTTTAGAGTCTATCTCTTATAAAAAAGCAGAATGTTTACAAACTGGTGTTTTATCTATAACTAAACATATGCTACCCGATTAAAAATTACAGTTTAAAGTGCATTCTTTAAACATTTAATCTTGTTTAATCAATCTTATAAAGTTTGGTTTTTCGGATAGTTGGTTTGCAAACAGTTCTGCTATATTTTAAATAAACGATTCGACAATAATATGGTCATTACAATTTCGGTGTTTTTCAATAAAATAGAAATTATTTTATTACAAAATATGGTCTTGTAAAGTTTTTATCGAGTATGATTTAATCGTTTAACAGGTCTCTATTCTAACTCAAACTTAAAAACTGTAGCTATATTATTTAAACCTTTTTCCGGGATGGTAAGATAAAAGCTTTCTGTTGTTAACTGCCATTCAACCTCCACATTGGTTCCTAACACAGAGACACGCTTGATAGGAGATGGTGGAATATTTCTATGATAGCCCCCAATGGTTCTCATTTCTACCTTTTTACCAGCTTCTGGCTTTCCTAAAAAAAACACATACATTGATTTTTTATCTTTTGCAACTGTGAAGCGTATATCATCTGCTGAATATTCTACTTTAGACGATTGCCCTCCATGAGAACCATCGCCAGCACTAGCCGTACCATAACCAAAAATAGTATGTGGGCGTGTACCATAAACTGCTTCACCATGACTGTTTAACCATGCGCCAATGTCTTTTAATATAGCCCGTTGTTCCTCATTTATAACGCCATCGGCACGCGGAGAAACATTCAATAAAACAATACCGTTTTTACTCCAAACATCAATCATATTTCTAACTACCAAAGCCGCATCTTTATATTTATGCCCCTCTACATACATCCAACGGCTTTCCCCTAAAGTTATATCAGTCATCCATGGTTGCGGGTGAATATCTCGTCTTCCGCCTTGTTCTATATCTACAATACTATAATCTAAGGGTAAATCATCTTGCTTTCTACATATAACAACTTCTTGGTTATTCTTTACACCGTTATTAAAATAATGTGCCGACATTTGATTTCTGATGTCTTCTGGAATCATATTAAGCCAAGAGTCATACCAAATAATATCAGGATTGTACTTATCAACCACTTCGTTCACTTGATCTAGCCAATATTGATTAAATGCATCAATAGTTTCCCAGTTGCCAAATAACTTACGAAGCTTCTGATCTGTAGTTGATGTTGGTAAATCTGGATGATACGGGTAGTGGCTGTTATAGCCATTCTTACCCCAATGCTCAGGATTATTAGCATTTCTTTGACCATTTCGGGCATGATGAAACGTAGCAATGGTTTTTATGTTTCGCTTTTTTAACGATTTAAATAATTCTCCCGTAATATCTCTTTTAGGCCCCATATCGGCAACATTCCAAGGATTAACATCGCTATCCCACATAGCAAATCCATCATGGTGCTGCGCTACTGGTCCTGCAAACTTAGCACCTGTTTGTTGAAACAAATCTGCCCAATCTTCAGCGTCAAAATACTGGGCGGTAAACATCGGTATAAAATCTTCATAACCAAATTCTTCAATGGGTCCAAAATTTGCCTCATGAAATTTATTAAAACGGTTTCCTTTTATATACATAAAATTAGGATACCACGCACTACCAAAGGCAGGTACACTGTATGGCCCCCAGTGAAAATACATTCCTAATTTAGCGTCTTGAAACCATTCTGGAGCTGCGTTGTGTTTAGCAAGCGATTCAAAATTAGGTTCATATTGCTCTTGTTTTACTATATTCAATGTTTTTTGTTGCTTACAAGAAATCGATAGTAACACTTGTAATATGATTACATATATAATTTTAAATTTCATAATTTAATGCGCCTAATGATTTAGTTCTGGTAATTTATACTTTTTAATTTCTTAGTTTCTAGTTGTATACGCTTTTTTTGTTTGCTGCTTAGCTCATGCGTATAATAAAATTCTGGACTATACTGATAGTAGTGCCTCTTCATTTCTTGGTCATCAACCTCTTGACTCAAGTCACAATCAAACCGTGTTAAAATGGTATGATTCCAGTTGCCACCAGCATTAATAAAGTGTGATAACCCCCAGGTAATTCCTTTGCCATTTTTAGTATCGGTAAATGCGTCAGGCACAAAAGGGCCTGCTGCAACGGGGAGCAATTCAGATATCGCAGCAATTTCAAAATTAACCCAATCTTTTGCATATTGAATGGTGTTGTGCTCCTGCCCATCTCGTTGCACTATAGCCGCTACCCCTTCCTTAAAAGGAAATAAAGTAGTTTCATGACCTGAATTAATAACGGGATTTAAAGGGTGTTTCACAAAGGGGCCTAAAGGATCTTCAGCAATAGCTAAGCCCTGCATTCTTATTTTTGAAGGTTTTAACTCCGGACGCTTATCAAAATCACCTTTATAGTACAGATAAATTTTACCATCATGGACCAACGGATATGGATCATGTATTGAAAATTGATCCCATGAACCGTCTGGGCCATTAGGAATAACAATTTTATTTGAATGTGTCCAAGGGCCATCGGGCGAATCTGCATAAGCTACCGAAACAGGGCAAAAATCGCCTCGTAACCCACTGGCCTCCATAAACGCTTGAAAATACAAATAGTACCTCCCTTTCCATTTAAGAATATCTGTAGTAGTTACAGAGCGCCACCCAGGGTTTGGTTTTGGTGGACGAGGAACAGCAATACCTTGCTCTGTCCAAGTAAACCCATCCTCAGAAGTGGCGTACCAAATATCAGCCAAATCCCAATCACTAGAGGGAATGGTGTCATTAGCTAGTTTAGCTCGTGACATACCTACTGATCTTACAGATGTTTTTCGTCCTGTATACCAAACGTAATACTTACCATTTTCAAAAACTACCTTAGAAGGGTCTCTTCTGGTTATGGTTCCATCTCCCCCATTATAATCAAAACCCTTTAGTTCTGTATACCTAAATTGAGAATACAATTCGGTTTGTTCTGGTCTAATATGCTCATAAGATTCATAATTACGTTTAACCGCAGTACTTAACATCCCATTCGGTTTATCCTCTGGAATAAAAAAAGGAAACGCTTCGTTTACTTCTAATTCACACTGAAGAGTGCTTTCTTGTTTACAGCTAAAACACATAAATCCTATAGCTATAAATACTAAGGCTAGTGAAAAATCTTTCATACTTTTCTTAAAATTCAAAGGTTAACTCAATACTTAAAGGATCATCATCATTACCAAAAAAGTTTTCAGGATTACCATGTGGCCCTGTGGTTATTGGTTCTTGAAACTTAGTTCCTATTGGAACAATATTTTTTAAAAATGAGATATCCCCTTCAGGAAAGTCTACGCTAACTCTTCCTCGCTCATCACCCTCAGGATTTTCTGGAGTAAACATGCGTAAATAAGTTTGTGGTGAGTGACAGTACACGGTAAAACCATTGTTATTTTTACCTTTTACTTTTACCCAATACAAACTAGAAAAAAATCCTTTAAACTCTGGGTATTCACATGGTGACACCCCAGTAATTGTATTGTTATATTCGTTTTCCCAAACTCTGAATTGGGTTCCCTTCATTCTATTTCTCCAAACACGATACGGTCCATCTCCCAACCATTTTTTTTCGGCTACTTGATTTTCTGGGAATGAAAATGAAATACCTTTAAAACTCTTTACGCGTTTTTCATTTTTAATTTCAACTTTTAAATCAAGTACACCATTAGGGTGTATTGTCCATATAATTTTGTCTGAACTATATTCTTTAATTTTTTCCCAGTCTGAACTTTTGCTTCGCCTTTTAAATATAACACGAATCTCAACCAATGCATCAACCGTATTAACAGTTATATCTTCTATATCATCTTTATGATTAAATATAATTGGTCCATTATTCAACGGAATAATATGACCATCTTTTTTAACCTCTTCAAGTAATCCGGTAACGTTAGAAAAAACATACTCCATATTGCTGGATGACACATAAATGTTGTCATGCTCTATTTTTGAAGTCACTTTTCCTTTAGTATCATATCCAATAATGGCTTTATTTAGCTGTTTAGGGGATTGTACAGGATACGTCCATGTAAATATTTCCTGTCCATGAGGATCAGTTGCCATGAGCCATAGCGCATCAGCATGTTGCCAGCTCTCAGGTTTCTTAACAGTGAACATACCTTTTCCTTCTGGTGCAAGATTAGGAAGTTCTACTGCACTTTCATGAATCACCTTGAAATCTGTAGTACCACTTGGCCCATCAAACTTAATCCATTTGGCGGTCATTTTACACGCATTTAAATTAGTAAAATGATAACGATTTTCAATTCTGAACATACCATTAAAATCATTTCGAATGAATCGATCTTCAATGTAGATTGGTGACCAAACTTCTTTTATTGTAAAATAACTCCCTTCTTTCTCTCCGTAAGGACCAACTATACCATCAGCACCGTGATTTCCATCCGTATCTAATATGCCTTCCTTATCTGTTCTAACAACAGCCTCATCTGCAAAACCCCATAAAAATCCTCCAGCAATGGTAGGCATATTCCACATTCGCAACCAATAATCCTCTAATCCTGCTCCATGACCACCATCATATAATCCATGTAAAAACTCTGTTGGGAAAAATATTTTATCCTTTGCGGGTCCATCATTGGCTAAACCATGATAATGGAAATAATGCAAAGTGTTGGTTTTTCTAAAAATGTTCCATGGGTGTAAGACTTCTCGTTGTTGAATATCCCATTTAGCATAATCATCATCAAGTTCTGTGTTCCAACCACTTTCATTGCCATTGTCCCAAAGTAAAATTGACGGGTGATTAACATCACGTATTACCGTTTCTTTAACAATTTTACGGCCAACCTCGGTATCTAGTTTTGGTTTATGCCAAGTACATACTTCGTTCAAAACAAAAAGCCCAAGCGAGTCACATACATCTAAAAAATGAACATCTGGGGGATAATGCGACATTCTAACCGCATTCATGTTCATATCCTTAATCATTTTGGCTTGTTCAATACTATAGGCTTTTGATGTAGTTCGGCCAGATTTTGGATGAAACGAATGGCGATTTACTCCCTTAAATTTTATACGCTGCCCGTTAACATAAATCCCATCGCCTGCCAATAATTCAACCGTTCTAAAACCAATACGTTGAGATATGGTATGTAAACTATTGCCTTTAGCATCCAGTAAATCAACTCGTAAATAATATAAATTAGGATGTTCTGAATTCCAACTTTTAATATCCTTGGCAAAACTAGAAATTGACCATTTATCTTTGCCTTTTTCTAGTTGTGAAACGACTAGGTTTTGAATGTCGTTCCCTCCAATATCTTGCAAATACAGTTTTACCTGTTTTGCTGACTTTGACTTCAAAAAAACATCTGCTTTTATCGCTCCAGAAGCTTTGGCATCAACCGCAATACGTTCAATGTGATCCTTTGGAAAAGCCTGAAGGTATACCGGACGAAAAATTCCTCCAAAAATCCAGAAATCAGCACTTCGCTCAGCATAGTTTATAGACTCATTGGCCGAGGTTTTATTTACCTTAACCTCTAATAGGTTTTCTTGACCATATTTCAAATATTTAGAAATTGAATATTTAAATTCATAGAAAGCACCTTGATGTACATCTCCTACTAACTTACCATTAATTTTAACTTCTGCATCGGTCATAACACCCTCAAAAACAATTTTTATGTCCTTATTTTTCCAAGCGCTAGGCACAGAAAATGTATGCTTGTAGAGCCCATATTCATGCCCTCTTTTCTCAAAGGGCAGGTCATGTCCGTAGTTATATGTTCCAAAACCTTGTAGTTCCCAGCAAGATGGCACACCTATTTTGCTCCATTTACCACTGTTCATACCTTCAGAGCAGTAAAAATCCCAAAGTACCATACTATCTTTTCCCTTTCCCGATAAGTATTTTATTTGTGTCTCTGCATTATTTTGAGAAAAAGTATGGCACATAGCTATTAACAATAAAACCCATAAAAAGCTTCTTTTCATAATGTTTTGTTTAGTTGAATTTAGAATAGTTTAATGAGATACAACGAATCCTTAACAGTTTAAAAGTGGATATCCTTAACCTCTAAAGAATTATAGTAAAATTAACAATATGATTCAATTTTATTAATTTTAACGTACTTTAACGGTAGCTATAACGGTTAAAGTATAAATGCAAACAAGATTTTTAAAAAGCATGAAACTAACTGAAAAACAAAAGCGTAAAATAGTTGATACTATTATTAACAGCAATACATTTAAAAAAGCACCTACAAGTATTGCACTATTATTGTACTTATTTGAAGCTACTAAAAAAGAAATCCCTCTTAAGGAAAGTGTTATTGATATTGAATTTTTTAAAAGTAAAAACGCTACAGACAGAACGAACCCCAGAGTACGTGTAAACGCTTATAATCTCAGAAAAAAGATTTCTCAATTCTATGCTACTGAAGGAAAACATGATGTGTGGCGCTTAAAAATTGAGAAAGGACAATATCAAGTTAGCTTTTATAAAAAACCACAAGAATACTCTCTAATAAAAACAGCGAAATGGAAAACCGTTATCCCCTACACGCTTTTGTTTATTTCATTGGGCACTTTATTGGTTATGAGCTTACCTAAAGTGAAGCCGATTTTGTGGGAGTCATTTCTATCAAACGCTGCAACAACCCATCTTTATTTAGGAGACCACTTTGGGCTTACAGGTAAAACCATTACCAACAATCAAGGTTGGACAAGAGATTTTTCAATTAATGACGCCGACGAATTTTATGAATTTATTGATAAACATCTTGATTTAAGAACCAACCTGAAACCTTCACATTATTCATATATTACACGCATGGGGGCCTTAGCTTCTCAAAAATTTCAGAAGTTTTTTCAACATCATGAAAAAGAATTCTCCGTTAGGTTTTCAACGCAAACATCATTTTCTGAAATAAAAGAAGGAAATGCCATTTATGTTGGTCCTACAAAAAACAACAATCAGTTTCTTCATTTTTACAATCAAGCTAATCCTTTCTTTGAAATATCTAGTGATGCTTTAAAACATAAAACAAATCAAAATCAGTATAACTTGAATACGGGCAATGAAACTCAAGAATATGCTATTGTATCAAAATATCCAGTAGACAAAACAACTCATTTTTTGTTTTTCTCGCAACACGACATAGGCGTTATCGCCACCATAGAGTATTTTACTAACAAGGATAGTATTGCAAAGTTTACGCAGTCACACCTTAAGGATAAAAAATATTTTACTGCCATTTTTATGGTAAAAGGGCAAGATAGGACTAACACGTCTTTAAAATTAGAACAGGTGTTTCCCTTTTAAACGCTAATACCTTTTTATACTCAACACATAAAGACTAACACTTTAGGTAACATTTACTTAACAAATAACTTATATATAAATAATTATAACGTAATCATTAAGTAATAATAGTTTCTGTAATTTGATAAATAAAGTTTTATCGAATTTGAAAATAAAAAGAAAAGTTGAAATTGCAGTAATTAGTGATGTCCACTTAGGAACTTATGGTTGCCACGCAAAGGAATTGCTTACCTATTTGAATAGTATAAAACCCAATAAATTGATTTTAAATGGCGACATTATTGATATATGGCAGTTTAGTAAGCGATATTTTCCAAAAGCACATCTTAAGGTTATAAAGAAAATAATGTCAATGGCGTCAAATGGTGTTGAAATCATTTATATTACCGGAAACCATGATGAAATGCTTAGAAAATTTAGCGATACTACCATAGGTAATATTTCTATTGTAAATAAGGTGGTGCTCGAATTAGATGGTAAGAAAGCTTGGTTTTTCCATGGCGATGTGTTCGATATCTCTATTCAAAATGCTAAATGGATTGCAAAGCTAGGTGGCTATGGTT